>NZ_JBNPXH010000003.1:0-468896 GCF_050433395.1 Anaerotaenia torta | reverse complement strand
CATGTGTTAGGCACGCCGCCAGCGTTCATCCTGAGCCAGGATCAAACTCTCATGTTTAAGTTTTTGATCCAGTCAGATAAACGTTAGCTAATGATGTCCCTGCGTTGTTACCAACGCATGATATCGTCAAGCAATCCATTATCTTTACTGTTTTTGTGGTGTATCACTACATTGCTGTATTGATACGGTTCGTTATGCTGCCTGTTCAGAGCAGCATAAATGAAAATCTATACGGATCCGTTCCAGATATCCAACCGTCGCTAGGACTGCCGGTGTTCTGTTTTGGACCCTTGAAGTGCATGTGACACTTCAATTTTTTTAGAATTTCAGGGTTGTTTCACTGTTCAGTTATCAAGGTGCATTGTGCTTTTGTCGACGATTAATTTCTTGTTTCTCGTTTTACCGTCAACTTTTTTAGTTTATCACATCCGCTTTATTATGTCAACCACTTTTTTCATTTTCTTCAAATCTTTTTCTGTGGTATGAATGCCATTTTTCAGCGGCGGATTTCATTGTACCTTCTAAAAGCGGAAATGTCAACTGCTTTTTTAAACATTTTTCGCTTTTTATATTTTTTTAAACTTTTTTCGCTTATCAGAACTCATTCATAAGGCCGCTATAGGCGAATATGGTGTAGCTCAAACCAAAGCCAAAGGAAAAGAGCAGCTCTTCCTTCCTGCAGAGGCGAAGGTTACCTTTACCTCCTGCATACCTGCTTCATTTAATAATCCAAAGTTTCCATAATCTTCGTCAGGTGACTGCGGTAGGAAACGGCAAAGCTGTAATCCTTCAAATTGGCGGACAATACAGCTTCATACTCTCCGGTTATCCTGCGGATGATAAGTAAATCATCCTGCGTATCCTCAACAATGCATTCCTCCTCAAAGGCAGGATATTCATTACGAAAACGCATCAGTGCGCTCAGCCTCTTTACAACGGGCTTTTCCACCTCCTGCCTGATCTCCTCTGCAGTATAATTATGTCTGCTGATATTTCTGGGGAAATCCGTTTTTTCCATAAGCTCATAATCATTTTCCCCGGCGAGAAGTCCCATATAATATACTTGGGGAATTCCCGGTGCAAAGAACTGAATGGCCCTTGATAACAGATAGGCGTCATCGCTGCCTACGGCAGAGTAATAGGTACAGTTGATCTGGTATACCACAGGCTTATCCTTTGCCTTCTCGCTGTAATCCATCTTGAAGTTAGCACCGCGCTCCAGGGTCTTATGGCATACCGCATCGATTTCCTCATCCGTTAACAAATCCTTTACATCCACCGTTCCGATACCGTCATGGGTATCCAGGGTTGTATACTGCTTCTGTGGGCACATCCTGAGCCAGTTCTTAAGACGCTGGCCGCTGCCGGTATAAATGGTGTGAAGAACCAGCACCGGCAATGCAAAATCGTAGATATAATAGCCATGGCCGGCGATCTTTTGCTGTATTTTATAATGGTCATGGATCTCCGGGAGCATAGGGATGTTATTCCGGTCCAGAATATCCTGCACACGTTTCATACACTCCCACATCTCAGGCTCGACAAAGAAACAGGAGGTTCCCAGTTTCTTGGTGGCAAACGCAAAGGCATCCAGACGGATCATGGATGCGCCGTGCTTCATTAAGCATTCCAGGGATCTCTCTACAAATTCCCAGGTAATATCCGAATTCATATCCAGATCCATCTGCTCCTCACCAAAGGTGCACCAGATCTTCTCGGTGGTTCCGTCCGCAAAGGTAATATCCACACAGGGAGCGTGAGGCTTTCTTTTATTCAATACCGCCACTTCCTCCGGCGTAGGCTCTCCCTGGGGCCAAAACTTATGAAATCTCAGGAACATATCCTTATAGACGGAATCCTCATGCTTCTCGATGAAGTCCAGGAAGTATTTGCTTCTTCTGGAGAGATGGTTGATCATGAAATCGTACATCAGCTCATAATCCTCAGCAATTGCGTCGATATCCTCCCATGTTCCGAAGTCCGGATCTACCTTCTCATAGGTCAGGGGCGCAAATCCCCGATCACCGGAGGAAGGGAAAAAGGGTAGAATATGGATTGCTCCGATTTCCCTTTTAAAATAAGTATCCAGCATTTCTTTTAATTCTTTCAGGTTCTTACCAAAGCTGTCCGCATAGGTAATCAGCATAATTTTATTTTTCACAGTTACCTCCATATTTCGGTGTCAGGCACCGTTTTACTTGTTCTCTTTGGTTACAGTACGGATGCCGTAACCATGCTGCTCCATTCATTATGGTAAAGGGGAAGAGTCGCGTACCCGGGGTTCTCCCTGATATCAAGTAAAAGTCTCTCCTGCTCCAATTCCTCGATCCGGTCAGCCTCATGCTCCAGGTAACGCTCCACCGTCCAGCTTACACAGCGGATACGCTCCTTTAGCCCGCCGATTCTGATATCCTGTACCTCAAAACCAAAGGGCTTATTCTCCAGATACCACTGCTTCCGAAATGCTGCATGGAATACTTCAATCCGTTCCAGCAATTCCTTGCACTCCTCCTTTGCTATCCTTTCCAGGCTTTCCAAATCCCCGGTATCATAGGCCCTTTTCAAACGGATACCCATGTCGCATTTCAGCTCCAGTACATGGGCAAGCTTTGCCAGGGTGTCAAAGAGATAGCTGTACTCATTATTTTTATTTGCAATCCCGGCGAGTATCTGACGGCAGCTCTTATAATGTCCGGGATAGGACATCTCGTCGACATGCCTGTCATACAGGCCCTGCAATACATCCTGGTAGAAGAGGTACTTAGCCGGTCCGACGGATACGCGTCCCGGAGACGGATTGTCGGGGGTGAGATTCAAGGAAGCCAGCTCCATAAAGTCCTCATAAACCATATTGGTACAGGTGAAAAGGCGTCTGCCAAGATGCTCCTCCTCTTCCCTGCCGTTATAGCAGAGCTCCGCATACAGCTGTAATACCGGACCTACCGAGAAATTAGCCGCCTCCGCTCCGTTATCCCCCCAGCCGGTAACGATAACCTCGGTTATACCATGCTCCCTGCAGCTTTGCAGGGCTAATTTTCCGATCATAAGGCTGTGATGCAACAGGGGCGCAAAGCCCTGCCATTTCCATGCTCCTCCGGCATAGCAGATGCTGTCTGACAATTGCTTATGACGTTTTAGCATATTGTCGTATTTTTCTTTGCTCCTGGAATAATAATCCCAGTAAATCAAGGTAACATTACCGGGGACCTTATCCTTGATCTGCCCTGTGATATCCGCTGTCATGCTGTAATAATCCGAGTTGTTGGGAAGCATTTTAAAGAACATATCACTCCACATGAGCGCCCGGAAGCCGTATTTTTCGCAAATGTCCAGAACTCTCTTCAGATGCTCGCCCATAATTTCATCGGGTTTGGTATAGCCATTCTGCTTTAAGTATTTGCCAAGCCCTAGCATCTCCGCTTCATCCATGCCGATGTTGATCTTCCCGGACCGGAATACCTCGGAACAGGTTTTAATCATCGCTTCAATGAGCGCGTAGGTTTTATCCTTGCCGCACAAAAGAATATCCCCAAGATCACGGACCTCCTGGAAATCATTCCATTTAAAGATAGCATTCAGATGTGCCAGTGTCTGTATGCAGGGAATCAGCTCCACACCGTAGCTCTCTGCATATGCCACCAGCTCCTTCAATTCCGCTTTGCTAAATCGCCCTCTTTGATAGCCAAAGAAGGGATAGCCCTCCAGCTCATACGTATCCTCGGTATAAAGCATAAGGGAGGGATAACCCATCAGCGCAAGCTGGCGTATCATTTTCTTGACGGACGGGATATTGCTGACCGCATTCCTGGAATTGTCCTGCATATAGGTGAGTCCGGTAAATGCCGGCTTTTCCGTAATGTCGGACGGCTTGCCCTCACGGATTGCCTCTATCAATAAGCCCAGTCCGCGGAAGAATTCAACCGGATTATGATAAGCTATGACAGCCTGCTCCTTTTCATAGACTACCCGAAGCCCTTCCTCTGCTGCCTGTGTTATTATCCTAAGGCCGGTGTCCGGCTCCTTTGCCAGTGTAAAGCTCAGCTGCTCCTGCAGTTCGTCCACAGGCGGCCATAGCCCGGGATCTAAATCAATAAAATTCAATACGATATTCATTGCATTCTCCTCTTTTTGATAATATTAGCAACAGTTCAGCCTGGGGTATTCTGACATCTTCTTTTTATGCAGACTGACTGAGTACATCTTGTGAAGCGGAGCGTTCTGAACGTACGAAGGAAAAGCAAGTAAAAAGAAGATGTCAGAATACCCCAGGCTGAACTGTTGCTGATATTACTATCAAATTCTTTTTATCCTTTTAATTTCGCAAGATTCTCCTTGCTGATGACTTCAGGATCACCGAGTAATCTTGACACTATAATTGTCTTTGCTACGGCCTCCAACACATCCATCCTGTTATAAGCATCAATCAAATCCGTACCGTAGGTAATCGCCCCATGATTCTTTAGCAGAATGCTGTTCACCTTCCGGATATGGGGCGCGATTACCTCCGCCATCTCCGGGGTTCCTGGCGTGCCGTATTCTGCAAGAGCAGTCGGTCCGAGGATCACCCTGGCTTCAATGAGATGGTCATCCGGTATATTCTTACCGGCAAGCGCAAAAGCGGTTGCATAGACCGGATGGGTATGGATAATGGCACCTATCTCCGGCCGGTTCTGATAGATCGCCCGGTGCATCAAAAACTCCGAGGAGGCCTTACCCCTGCCCTCGGCCACATTCCCGTCAAGGTCTGTCACAATCATATCCTCCGGCGACAGCAATCCCTTGTTCTTCCTGGATGGGGTTATTATAATATGCTTCTCATTCAATCTCATGCTGATATTGCCGTCACTGGCGGTTACCAGCTGACGCTCATATAACAGCTTACAGATCTCTTTTAACTGAATTCGTTCCTGTTCGTACATTATTATATCCATGCCCTTTACCGCACAAATTGCCATGAAAATGCAGGCATGAACCCGGTCCTCCCTTTATTGATATATTCTATTTCTTTCAATCTTTCCTCCATTACGGCGCGCTCTGCACCGTCACTGATTATCCTTCTATTCGATGGATATGACAACCTCTCCCAGAAGCCCGGAGCAGTCCAGGGTATAGAAACCGTTCCCCTGCCTCAGCCGGTCCGTCCGGTCGATTCCGTTTACTCCAATCTTCACCGGCTTCTCTTCCTTATAGTAAGCAAATATTCCGCCTTCCTTCAAAGTTATAACAGCGGAAGCTTCTGCCTCATACACAGACTTCACCGCATGGGCGCTCATATATTTATTAATGAGCCCGATTGGTGTCACCGAATTTCTCATGGGGATGAATAGCACAAGGGCATATTCCTTCTCGGCCAGCTCAAATCGAAGCGCTTCTGAACGCTTCAGCCTTGTGAAGGATTTTTCATAATAATTATAAGCTCCGAACTCTTCTCCTTCCAGCTCGCCAATCTCCGACGGCGAAACCTGTGTTGCTATGCTTTCCTTCTGCTCGCTGATATGAAAAGCAGCAATCGCACCGGTTTTGTTCACCGTATTGGTAAGCTTTAGGGCACGGCCGGCAAGGGGTGAATCGAAGATACAATCAAGGGTCGGCTTTGCACAGCGGTCCATTCTCAGGAGCCTGCCGTCATGATATACCAAGGGCATGATTTCATCATAAATGGTCTCTCCAATCCGGTCGCTTACATAGACCGGGCCGCCGCTGATGGCACGTACCAGTGCATGCTTTCCGGCATCCGGATGGTTGGTCCAGTACATATCCCAGTCGCAGACATAGACATAATCATGATATAAGGCATTATAGGCATTCTGGAGCATGTGTTCCCGAAAGCCCTGCTCTTCATCGGGCACGAAATCATCACTGTTTCTGGAGATGCAGGTAGCCGGACGGTTCAGGACATTCTCCACGGCCATTCCCATGCAGTTTATGATATTGCCGTTCATCAGCATACCCACCGCGCCCTCCAGAGCCTGATGGGTTCCGGCTGCCGCCTTGCCGATTTCCTCATTGTTCTTATAGTAATTCTTCAGCGCGCTCTGTCCGTCCACCTTAACAAAATCTATTCCCTGGTCGCTCAGATAGGTATACCAGTTTTTCCAAAAGCCAAAGCCCTTCTCCGGTTCGTAATGGGGGATAAGCTTTCCGTTTTTTGTGCGGTATAAATGCTCTCTTTCCTTCCGGGCCAGCTCCGAAGCAGCTCCAACCCCGCCCCAGTAGCCTCCGAGGGCATGCCATACGCCAATCCAGTCAATCTCGGAATTCTCCTTTAGCTCCCGAGTCAGCTTCTTAAAGCCATTGGGGAATTTGCTGGAATCCGGTTTAAAATCCACAAGGCACTGGTTTTCGATACTCAGCCAGCCGTCATCCATCAGGAGCCAGCGGACCGGAACCCGCTTTTCCTTTAATTCTTCTGCTTTGCTTCGCACCTTCGCTTCCGTAATGTCGGTATAGAAGGCATCCCAGCTGCACCAGCCGAAATATTCGAACATCGGAGGATATTCCCTTTTCGCCCTGACAGGAACTTTCTTCAGTGCACAGGCGGCCTCCATTACCTTTCGGGTCAGCTCATAGAAATCCTCCCCCTCCGACAGAAGAAAGCTGTAATCGCTGATGCTGTTGATACCGGGAGTATAAGCCGTCAATTTAAAGGTAACGGTATCCTTCGTCCCTTTGGTCACATAGGTTTTGGTCTTATCCCCTGCGATTGGCAGAACAAAGCCAAAGCGGTCCTTTCCCTTGAGATAGAGGGCCTGCGTCCTCTCCGGGATTTCCTCATAGGTGCTGATGAAAGCCGGACGGCTCCACCAGTCCCTGTGCTGGTAGGCAGCGCACATACGGTTAGGGACTTCATCAAATGTGACGCTTACCTCAACCGGTGATGCCTCACACAGGTTAAAGCTCTCCCGGAAGGGATGGTTCTCAATCTCTACCCTGACCGTTCCGGCTGTAATACCCTGAATTTCTTCCAGGGTTACCGACGCATTGATTTTTTTCTCCTCCTCGCAAAAGCGGTATACGCTTCCCAGGTCAGTTTCTGATATTTCCTCATAAGGCAGGGATACGATACCGTTCTCCATTGACAACGTCATCCTGATCTCTCTTATCTTTAACATCTTTCCCTCCATGATGCCGGTTTTCGGCATCTCATCATCTAATAATCCAAATCAAACGGTCCTTACCGCTCGGAGCCTTAGCCGGTATGCCTTTCATCAACGCCTGCAAACGTTAGGCCGCAGAGGTTCTATCTATTCATTAAAAATATAATTTAAATGTTTTTACTTCATAGCCTGTGATATTAAATTCGATTTCATTATTCTTTATTGGTACTTCTTCCAGCTCACGCTCAATCATATTTGTTTCCACCACTCTGGTAACAGGAAGCCCAAAGCTCATGGTTACCGGTTTCCCTTTGCGGTTTTTGTACTCGTATAATCGAACAATGACGGCCTTTTCATCCTCCGCCTTCTTAATTGTGTCAATTACAATATTATCCGAGTCCACTTGAAGGAAGCCAAAGGAATCACTGTTACTGCAATTCCTGGTCGTCTGCTCTGCCAGCAGGGGAACATTCAGCTGTGTCGCCTCCTGCTGTACTTTACTCTCCTGCCAGCCTCCCCTGTGCGGATAGAGGGAATAGGTAAAGCTATGCTCACAGCGGTCTGCCGTTTCATCCGGTTGAATCGCTGATTTGATTAAGGTCAGGCCAATGACATTCTCATGGATGTCATGACCGTATTTACAGTCATTCAGCAGGGAGACGCCGTAATCCCCTTCCGATACATCCACCCACTTGTGGGCGGACACCTCAAATCGGGCGAAATCCCATTCCGTATTGGTATGCGTCGGACGCTTGATGTTGCCGTACTGTATCTCATAGGTCGCTTCGTTGGTATGAATATCCACCGGGAAGAAGGCCTTTAATAATACCTGCTTTTCCTTCCAGGATACCATGGTCTTAAAATCAATCCGGTCCTTATCCTGATAGATAATAACATCCTGTGCAATGACGGACTCATTGAAGCTCCAAGTCAGCCTCAGTACACCCCTTACCGGACCCTCCTCAACCACTTCCCTGCTGATTAATTCCATGGGACCATAGGGCTTTTCCTTATAGAATACATCAATGTCCCATGCATCAAAGCGAAGAGGCTTATCTTCAAAGGCTTTGAGAACATTCATCGGCTCTCCGCCGCAGATTTGCCTGCAATTTAACTTGTCATAGAAGGATATGATTTCCCCTCCTTCATTGAAATCGATGGAGAAATAACGATTCTCCAGATGGTCAAGGGTCAGCTTTAAATCCAATGCCTTCTCCTCCGGACGCTGACCGGAGATCAGTATCTTCTTAAAGCCGTAAGCCGGTATCTCTTCCACAAAGACCAGCATTCCTTCCTCTGTCTCCTGCGCCTTTAATGCCGCTCCCTTTCCGTCCGTGAAGGAGGCGCCCGGCACCACCTTGCCTGCATAGGGCAGCAATACAATATCATCCCTTACCCATCCGGCAGTATTGAATACGGCGACCGCATCCGGTTCCCCTGCCGCCCCGCAGAGTCTTGCCTTTGCCTGGGACAGAAACTCTGTGCCCTGCTTTTTGGTTTCTTCATAGATTACCCGGCAATCCTCATATACCTGGCGGATGGAGGACCCCGGCAATACATCATGGAATTGGTTTAACAGTATCTTTTCCCACATTTTATTGATGGTCTTATCCGGATACTTTTCCTCGTTCTTCAGCACATCGGACAGGATGCTTAAAAACTCCACGTCATGCATTAACACTTCCGCCCTGCGGTTTGCACGCTTTGTATAGGCCTGAGAGGTATAGGTTCCCCGATGCATCTCGAAATACAATTCACCCTCCCATACATTAAGTGCCTCCTGAGCGATGGTGTCATAGATGCGTTTGAAATAATTCTCCGTATGATCGATCTGCACTCTTGGTATTCCGGGTATATTCTTCATAACACGGGCGCGCTCCAGCATCTCCCTGGTCGGACCGCCGCCGCCGTCACCCCAGCCGAAAGCTAGCAAAAGCTCGTCATTCTTATTCTTATCCCGGTAATTTTCCCAGATCCCCGTTACCTCCTGGGGTTCCATCTGACCATTATAGGTGTAGAACCAGGAGCCATTGTCCGGCGTAGTGATAAAATGTGTAAATATCTCGCTTCCGTCGATTCCCCGCCACAGAAAGGTATCGTAGGGGAAATGATTGAACTGGTTCCAGCTTATCTTTGTGGTCATAAAATAATCCATGTCGGATTTTTTCATAATCTGGGGCAGGGCCGCGCTGTAGCCAAATACATCGGGAAGCCACAAAAGCCTGGAATCCTTGCCGAATTCCTCCTTGATATACCGTTTTCCATAGAGGAACTGGCGCACCAGGGATTCCCCGGAGGGAAGATTGGTATCGGCTTCCACCCACATGCCGCCGGTTATCTCCCATTGGCCTTCCCGGATCTTTTCTTTGACCTGTGCGAAGATTTCAGGATAATCCTCCTTGATCCATTGATATAATTGGGGCGAGGAATGCATAAAGCGGTATTCCGGAAACAGCCTCATCAAGTTCAGCACCGTGGAAAAGGTTCTGGAGGCCTTCTCCCTGGTTGCGGAGTATCTCCACAGCCATCCCATATCGATATGGGAATGGCCCACACCGGTTACCGTGGGTTTTATTTCATCTATTTTAGCGTACTCCTCAAGCCCTGCCTGTACGAATTCCAGGGCTGCTTCAATGGAAGCATAGTAGGAAGCCTTCTTAAAATGAAGGAAATCCACTCTCCGGAAGGTATCGGTTAACAGCTTTGTCAGCTTTATTCTTCTTAAATCATTCTCATTTAGAAGCTCCACGCTCTTAAGCAGGGTATCGATGATAAAATAAAATTTATCCACCTTGGGATCAATCACAGCCAGCTTTGCTTCCTTAAAGACTCTTACTTTGGGGATATCAAGAACACCGCTCCAGCTCTTAAGGGAGATTTGAAGTTCCCTGCCCTCCTGATAGATTGCCGGATCCAAAAAGGCTTCTTCATGCCATACATCAATGGCCTGTACCGGTCTTCCGTTGATGTACAGCAGCGTTTCCGCCGTAGATCCGCCGCCGTCCCGAGGCCCGATGATACCTTTAAAAGCAAGAGTCTTCCCGAGAAAATGCTCCGGAATCGTTACTTTGCAGCGAAACCATGCTACCTTATCATATCCGCCCCAGGAATCCCAGAGCTTAAAATCCGACCATGCAGAATCATCGTAATCCATAGCATAAGCGTCATCCAGCTTTTCCTCCATGGTGGTCTCCAGGTACTTCCACACCGGCAGTTCGATAGATTCCCTGATTCTGGTGCCCCGGATGTCCTCATCTATATATTTTCTGATTCGTTCCAGCTTAAAATGCGGATCTTTTACCTTCACTTTTCTCTCCTCCTAATGATATTCATCGCCACGGAAAATGCCGCGTAATCTCCGACCTCTTCGCCCAACCCCGCTGCGACAATTTTGCATACCTCACGGTTCCAGCTCAGGGCCTCCCTGGCTATGACAGCCTCCATCGCATCCCGTAACAGCTTTTCCTGTCTTAAGAAGATACTGCCGATTATAATACGCTCCGGATTAAGTACATCAATTAAAATCGATATTCCCTTCCCCAGCTTTTCTCCCACCGTTTTAAATATGCTGATGGCCAGTCCATCCCCTTCGGAGGCAGCCTGGCCCACATCGGCGGTGGTAAGCTTTGCAATCTCAGGCTGGATCGTAAGGATACGGGTTTCCATATTCTTGTCACGGTATTCCCGTACCAGGGACTTTGCCAGCTTCGCTATACCGGCACCGCCGCAAAAGCCCTCAAAGGAACCAGCCTTACCGTATCCCACGGGGCCGTCCTCCTCCAAGCGGATATGACCTACTTCCCCGGCCATATCATTGGTCCCGGCATATAAATCCCCGTTTAAGACAAGTCCAGCTCCCAGTCCCGTTCCAAAGGTCAGGAAAATCATATTCTTCGTCCCTTTTCCTGCACCCCACATCCACTCTGCAAGAGCACAGGCATTGGCATCATTTTGCACCGCAGCCGGTATGCCAAAGGCTTTTGTAAAGGGAGTCACCACGTCGATATGATCCCAGTTGCTCAGATGAGGCGGGGATAAGATCAATCCCCTTGCGGAATCCAACGGGCTTCCGCAGCTTATACCGACGCTTTCCATCCTTTTGTCCGGATACTTCTCCGATAAAAGTTTCAGATTGTTTACTAATTCCTCGACTGCTTCCTCCGGGTTCCCAGGTGTCGGGAATTTGATCTTATCAATAATCTCCACTCCTTTTTCGGATACGACCCCGATGCTGACCGCGCATTTTGTTCCTCCGATGTCAACTCCGCCTACGCAATTCATCCGAAAAACACCTCCTCCACCATTCTGCAAAGTGTGTGGTAAATCGGCAAGTGATATTCCTGCACCTTGTAAGTAATATCGCTCGGTGCACAGATGCATACATCACAAAGTTCCTTTAAGGCTCCGCCCGACCGGCCGGTGAACCCAAGGGTTTTCATTCCTTTTGCTTTCGCTGTCTTTAGAGCATAGATGACATTCTTTGAATTACCGGAGGTGCTGATTCCCAGCAGCACATCTCCCTCCGCACCATAGCCGTACACCTGCTGGGCAAAGACCAGCTCCGGCTTCGCATCATTGGCATAGGCGGTGGACAGTGCTATGTTGCTGGTTAAGGTTATTGCGGGAAGTGCCTCCTGCAGATATTCGCCCAGCATTTTTCCGTCCTCACCGTAAGCTGCCAAAGCCGCTTTTCTTTTCGGCTTGATGGGACGCCGGATATAGAATTCCTTCATCAGTTCACCGACGATATGCTCCGCATCCGCCCCGCTTCCGCCGTTACCGCAGACCAGGAGCTTGTTGCCCTGCCGGTAGATCTCACAGAGCATTGTATAGGCCCTATGTATCTCCTCCTTACAGGGGGCAAGTGCCGGATACTCCTCCATTAATTGTATCAGATAATTTATTTCTTTCATACCGTTACCATCCTTTTATAATAATACCGTCTGTCACCCTCTGAACAGTAACGTCATTTCGACTTGTTCGCCGGCTTCCAACAGATCAATCAGCGGGATAGAAGATCGCTTGTTTTTTCAATAAACTCCGCGGAACCAAAGCTTCCGGATTTTAATACCAGCTTATAATGAGGCTCTGTGATACTTTCACAGACCGGAAGTCCGGGTTCAATTTCTTCGCAGATTCTCATCCCCTTGATCTTCATCCGGTCACAGAAGGAGGCAGAGGTGTCCCCTCCGCAGATAATGAATTTTTTCAGGCTGTATTGCACGGCTATGATATTGGCTATCTCCGCCAGGGTATCCGACACCAGGCAGGAAATCGCCGTATTATCCATTCCGTTTTGCAGCGCCAGAGCTTTGGTCTGCTTCACCTGCTCCTCTTCGTTCAGAGCGTGGAGAATTACAATCTTGCTTTTATTGCAGGCCTCATGATATTCATTTAATATCCTGCTTTTCTCTCTGGTAAGCTCCGCCTCTGTAAAGAGCTTCATGGTATCCAGGGTAATCACCGGGTAATCCTTTGCTTTCATATGGGCAAGCTGTGCTTTCGTCTGCGGCGTCAGGCTTCCAGCGATACAAAGTATCTTTCGGCCATCCGGCGTTTCATTCGCAGACGGCTGCACGCTCTGCCGTATTCCTTTGCTCTTTCTCTTTCCAAGATAATACCCCAGGGCGGAACTTCCGCAGATGATTTTCTCGTTCTCAACCGCTTCTGCGATCAAGGCCAAATCCTCGTTATGCCGGACGTCCAGAATGATATAATTACATTCTTTCTTCTTCTCCTTTATTTCACGGCTTAAAGCCTCTATCCCCCGATCCAGTATCTCATAAAAAATGGCACCCACCTTGCGCTTTGTCTGGGCCTGAAGGATATCTACCAGATCGGACTGCTTCATCGGATGAACCGGGTCATTCCTGAACTGGCTCTCTTCCAGCCTGCTTCCGTGTACATAATGTATTCCGTGCCGTGTCGTCCTGCCGTTATCAGGAAATCCCAATATCACAACTGCAAATTCTTCCTCCAGCGCATCCAGCATCGCATCGAATTCCGCTCCGATATTGCCGCGAAATACCGAGCACTGCTTGTCAATGAACTGATGGACCTCATGCTTATGAAATAATTTCACAGCGGAATATACTCTGCTGTATGCTCCTTCATAGGTACAGAATCTGGAGTTAGTATCGATTATCGTCACTTCATCCGTCCAGGCTTCCTGTACGCCCAGCTTGTCATAGCTGTATACAACCGTGTCCAGGCCGGCCTTGGCATACATAATCCCAATATCATTTGCTCCTGTGATATCATCTGCTATTATTACCGTATTTGACATATTTCCCTCCACTCCTGGGCATGCATTTTATCAGCGTCTGATATTTTGTTAATATCCGCTTTTACCAGACTATGCTTTTACAGTAACAAGCATTTCCGCCTGCTGTCCAAAGCGCTGGCTTCCGAAGACCAAGTCACAGGCAATTCTATTCCGGTGTCCGGGCTGTGCGGAAGCTTTGATTGCAGCTTCAAAGCAAATGATTTCCCCTGGGCCTGCCTCGGCCTCGAAATCAGCTATTCCTTTAAAGCCCTCTGGAAGTATGAGCTTTGCTTTCACTAACTTTTTATCTGAAAAAGGATTGGTAATCCGCATCTGCAGCAAAAAGCTTTCTTCCGTCTTCACTGTCTTCTGGTAGGGCCGCATAATGACAGGAAAATCCTCCTGCTTCCTATCATATCCGTCTTCCGGAAGGAGTTCCCGGTGCAGCTCATCAATCCCCCGTCCCAGCTCCTCCAGCTTTTTCTGGAATTCCTGTGTATAATCCAGCTTCGTCCAATGTCCGGACAGCAGAATATCCGGCTTAATTCTGCGGATCAGCCGGGCACTTTTTATAAAATCATCAAATTCAAACTTATTCTTATAGACATAATTACATTGTATTCCTTCTCCAAAGGCATACTGGTCCCCGGTGCAAAGGAATTTCTTTGAGTCCGCCGTGAATTCGATTGCCGCCCCATACCTGGTATGGCCGGAGAATTCATGCAGTGTAATCTCATATTCCTCCCAGCAGAAGGCCTGAGCTAACGGCAATCTCTCATCCACGGCAATCGGATCGTACCAAAGACAGGGCAGATCATATTCCATCGGCTGCTCCAGAATATCCGCAAAGTTCTCCGGACAGAGTATTCTTGCCTGATACACCTCCCTCAACAGGTTCAGGCCCGCTACATGGTCATCATGATAGTGGGTGGGAATACATGCATCGATTCTGGTAACACCGTAATCGCTCATCAGCTTGGGGATGGTGTAAAGCCAGGGCCTGCGGGAGCTCCGGTCCGCTCCCGCCGCCGGACCCGCCATAAAATCGTATCCGAAGTCGATCATCAGAGCTTTCCCGCTTTCAGACAGGAGAACATAGGAGTTGGACATGCTGGTACGGTTAAAAAGAACATGCCGGGTAATCTCTTCATAGGGCTTTTCCCTCAACAGCATCAATCTCGGATTATGCCCTCTTAACTTAAGCATCCGTCCCAACCGTTCGATTAGTATGTCAATCCAGTGCATGGAGGTAATTGCTTCTCCATGGGAGGGCAGCAGGAGATCAAAGCCCTGCTCCTTCACGGATAAGAGGGATAAAATATGATAAGGGATGCCCTCTCCGCCGTTATAGGTCCATTGTGTGGCTGCCAGGGACCAAAGCTTTCCCTCCTGGTAGATCAAATCTCCCGTAAACAAAAACCTCTGATCCTCCAATCCCACCGCAATTGAGATGGAACCGGCGGTATGCCCGGGAGTCGGCAGAATCTGATAACTTCTGCCATGAAAGGTATAAGCCGCGTAATCCTTAAGGGTTCCCGCAATATCTACAGAATTCAGGATGGAAAAACGGTCCTGGCGGTTGTTATAATTATTAAAAATTTCCCTTCTCTGCCAAAGCTCATCCGCCGCCGCGATCAAGTCCTGTTCCTGATGGGGAACCCATATGGGAATGTCCTTTTGATTCGCTATTTTTAATCCCTGAATCTGGTCACGGTGATGATGGGTTACCAAAATTGCAGTTACCTGCTTTATTCCAATCTCCGGCAGTTCTTCCAATACACCTCCGCTGCCAAAGTCGATCAGAATGCCGTTTTCCTCTTCTTTTATGATGTATACCCGGCAGGTATCCTGATGGACATATAATTGTTCCGTTAATTTTTTCATTATAATGACCATCCCCTTTCCAGTACCTGCAAGCTTTGGATCGCAGGTACTTTTCCGCTGCGAAGTTTGCTTATCTAGAATTCCAGCATGTTTACTTCCATAATTTCAGCATGTTTGTCATACGGTACTTTGATTGTCTTAATTTCACAGGGCTTAAACTGCAGCATGGCAGTACGCTCCATAAATGGAAGCTCTATAGCTGCCTCTACCGGGCGCTTCATCGTCTCATAGGCTCGAATGATAATACCGTCTTTATCCTCCGCTTCCTTCATGGCGCTGATTACAATTTCCCTGCGGTCAACCTGTACAAAGGACTGCACCTGGGGCTGACTGCCCTGATGGAAGGTCTCAATTACTGTCACCGGCTTCTGGTTGATTTCCATGGCTCTGCGGATGATATCCGAATCCTTCCAACCTCCTTCGTGGGGAAGCAGGGCATAGGTCATCTCCTGGATACCATTATCCACATACACATATTCCTCTTCCGGATCCAGCACCTTGGGATCGTGATGTGCATATACGGAATTCTTTAACAGAGTGATTGACATCTCATCCACATCAAAGCTATAGCTGTATTTACTGTCGTTGGCAATTCCCAGACCATAAAGAATACCATTCTTAAAATGCTCTCCGGAAAAATCAATCCAGGTCTGTCCCGGCTCTTCCTCACCATTAGCACTCTTCTCAATATATCCATAAGGAATTTCGTAAGTCGGTTTCCTGAAATTAAAGTTTACAGGGAATTTCAGCTTCAGCATGGTCTGGGGTTCCCTCCAGTCCACGTTGACCTTTACCTCGATATGGTCCAGCTCCTTGTATACTCTGAAGTCCTGAATCACATAGGACTCCCTGTATTTGCTCTTTACACGCATGGTGGATCTGACGGGGCCGTCCTCCAGAATGCGGACTGTTACCGCTTCCATGGATGCAATTTCTTTATCAAATTTATAGATATTATGGCTCCAGGTATCGGATTTGTCTTCGATTACCGCCAGCCTTGCCCCTTCCCGGCGCAGGATTTCCAAGTCGCATTTTTTATCATAGAAGCTCTTGATACAGCCGCTCTGGGTATTGAATTCCAGGCGGTATCTATCATTCTCAACGGTGGTCTCGGTGATTGCCACATGGGGAAGTACCTGCGCTTCCTCCGTCTTCAGATATAATTTAAACACTCTGTAACCCATGCCGGGCAATTCGGCCACAAATAATAAGCGGGACTGGCCGTTCACCGTAGCCTCCGACTGTATCCGCTGGGCGGGTATGATATTGCCCTGTTCATCGGTCAGTCTGAAGTTGTCATTGCTCAGGCCGCGAATCTCCAGATCAATCGCCATCTTTCCCGCCCAGCTGTGGGAATTGAAGACAACGATAGGTTTCATCGTCACATCCAGCTCAATGCCGATATCCCAGGACAATGCCTGAATGGCATAATTAAGGTTTCTCTGGCCGATGGCCATCGCCTCTCCATGGAGATAGGAAGCATCCTCATATGCGGAAGCAATGCTGGTTCCGGCTAAGATATCATGGAACTGGTTAAACATTACATCCTTCCAGGCCAGCTCAAAATCAGAAGGATAGGGCTGGTTTTCAACCACATTGGAGATCGTGCTCCACTTCTCGGCATTTACCAGCAAGGTTTCCGCTTTCCGGTTACCGCGCTTGATACCGGAATGAACGCTATAACAGCCGCTGGCATGATGCTGGAGGTCGCCGTACACCACCGGAAATTCCTTGCCGCTCTTTTTTATGCCCTGGAAGAAGTTTTCCGTACTGCTCATCTCGCAGACCGGCATATCCTCCCTTTCATTCAACTCACGGATGCTTTTAATATTTTCCCTGGTGGGGCCGCCGCCATGATTGCCCACACCGTAGAACATCATCATTTCATCTTCGCCATCCCTTAACTCATAGTTCAGGCGGTTCGCATGATATTCCAGGTCCTTTCCGCTGGAGCAGTATTCGTAGGGGATGCGGTAGGTCAATACCTTCGACCCATCCTCTGACTTCCACCAGAAGATTCTTCCCGGCAGCCCCTTTTCCAGAGGCATAGGACGCATAAACACATAATTGTCCATGCCGCTCTTCTTCAGAATCTGGGGAAGATTCCCGTTATGTCCGAAGCTGTCCACATTGTAGCCTGTTGTTGCCATCCTGCCAAATTTTTTCTTGAAGTAGCGCTGGGAGTATAAGCCATGACGGACATAGGATTCTCCGCCGGGTATATTGCAGTCCGGCTGAACGTACCAGCCTCCTACGATTTCCCATCTGCCCTCTTCTATTCTTTGAACAATCTCCTCAAACATCCTGGGATTGTTTTTTTCCACCCATTCATAAAATGCCGCCGAGCTGCAGGAGAAGATAAAATCTTCACTTTCCTTCATACGGTCCAGCGCCGACTGAAAGGTTGCCTTTACTTCCTGAAACCCCTCTTGCCAGTTCCACAGCCATACCGGATCCAAATGTGCATTCCCTATCATATGTAGCTTCTTATCCTTCATAGATACCTCCATTTGCCGCAGGCTTTATCCTATATTGCCTTACCTGCACTCAATAAATAATCATTGATCTTCTCTTTTACCAATTCATAAACCGCCTGTCTTGCCTTTTCAAGCATTTCACCGGAATAGCCGTTTAACTCCTCTTCCGTCATATGCGTTTCTTTTCCTAAGACATGCAGCATGGACTGTTCTACATCTGTGGCAATATTCACCTTGCTGACTCCTCCGGAAGTCATTCTTACTGCTTTGATCACCATCTCGCTGGGAACTCCGGAACCGCCGTGAAGCACCAACGGAGTATCTACCAGCCGATTAATATGCTCCAATCTTTCATAATCTATTCTCGGTTGTCTCACAGTATAGCTTCCATGGGCCGTACCGACGGAAACCGCCAGCGCATCCACTCTGGTCCGCTCACAGAATTCCTTCGCTTCCTCCGGAACCGTAAAGAATTCTTCATCATGATCCGTTTCCACAAAATCCGTAGTGCCGATCCTGCCAAGCTCCGCTTCCACCGTAACTCCGTAGGGGTGGGCATAATCAACCGTCTGCTTGCTCAGCTCCACATTTTTGTTGAACTCATGCTCGGAGGCATCAATCATAACGGATGTGAATCCAGCTGCAATGGCCTGTTTAATAATTTCAAAATCCTTCGTATGATCCAAATGGAGAACGACGGGAACACAGGGCTGCAATTCCTCTACAACACGGAAAAATTCTTCCGCAAAATCTTTGATTGCCACCTTATGGCGATAAACCTCTTTTTCAGAAATCTGAATGATTACAGGGGATACCGTGTCAATGGCCGCTTTTATGATGGGCAAAATCAGCTTTGTATACCTGGGGGAAAAGGAGCCAACCGCATAGCCGCTTTTATGTCCTTGTTCCAATACTTTTGTTAAATTCTCAACCTTAGTCATTCTATTACCTCTATCCTTCCTGTCTGCATCCTAGTTCAGGAACTTATCTGCCAGGAATGCGTATTTGTTCTTATATATTTCTTCATATTGAATATTTATCCCAGGATGCACCTGATAATATCCGTTCTTCTTCCGGCTTTCCTCTAAAAACAGCTTTTTTTCTTCCCTACCGCAGTTCTGCTCTATCATTACAGCCACCGTTCCCAGCAGGGATGCTTCCGTAATCCCAGGAACAGTCACCGGTATTCCTAATACATTTGCCTTAATCTGCATCCAGGGTGCGCTGTTTACCGCACCGCCGACACAGACGACATCCTTCACCCGGGCCGCATCCATCCCTGGAACCAGGGATAGAATCCATTTTCCCTGATAATTAATTCCTTCCATAATGGCTTTTATCACATGCCCGGCGTCATGGCCCTCTCTAAGCCCCAGAATAGCTCCGCTGACATCGGACCGGAACAGAGGTGTTCCAATCCCCGACAGATAGGGATAAAAGAGGATATCCGTCGGTTCCTGCCCTAAGGCAGCCACCAGTTCGTTCATCTTGGAATAAGAGATTTCCTCCATCTGCAATTGCCTGCAAAACCAGGAAAGGGACTGTCCGGAGGAGGAGATATTCGCCATCCAGAAATATTCCTTCCTATTAAAAAAGGGACCATACACCATACCGGAGTCATAACCTTCCTTCGACATGGAGAAATACTCATCCACTCCCAAATAGGTTTCTGCTGTTCCAATGCTGTTACATATCCGGTTTCTCTCTTCGCTTAGCACTGCATAAGCAGCACATACATGATCATGCCCGCCGATGCATACAGGTACGGCCGTCTTGTTTGACATCGGCATAAGCTCCGGCTCCGACAGATATCCAACCGTCTCACCCGCGCACAGCACCGTCGGAAAATTCGCCGGAGTAAGCCCATATCCCGACAGCCGGTCTATATCCCAGCCATGATTCACAATATCATATACATAAGTTCTTGCAGCAAAGCTGGGATCCGTAGCATAGCTGCCTGTCAGCTTCCAGGCAATATAGTCACAAATCGAAAGCCACAGCGTGTCTTCTTTCCTCACTCTGCTGCGCTCCAGCAGCCAGAGGTATTTATAAATTCCGTATTTATAGCTGTTGCGGAGTCCGGTCCGCTTAAAATAGCCATACTCTTCTTCCTTTGTTATTCCGGCGGACAGCTCTGCGGTTCTTTGATCAAACCAAGGAAGAACCGGTGTTTCTTCCTTATTGGTGACTTTATTCATCATAAGCCCTGCTTCCGCCATGCCGGTAACGGAAATCCCCTGAATCGGTCCATATTGCTCCAGCCACTGCCTTAACTGATTTTTGACAATGCCATAGATTTTTAGAGGATCATAGATTGGACCGTGTTCATCGCTTGCCGCCGGTGTCGTTTCTCTTGCCAGGGCAAGCAGTTTACCACATCCATGAAATACGGCTGATTTGATATGAGTCGTACCGATATCAATTCCGATAAAGAACTTCTCATCTTCCATCTTATCTGAAGCATTCAATCATACTACCGCCTTCCTCTGATTTTTATAGTTGCAAATCCTTCTTCAGCTTTTCCACTCCCAGCACAGGGCTTGTTAATACCTTGCTGGCGTCAATTCCCCGGAGCCCTTCCAATGCGGAAGCCATAGAAGCCTGGGCCAATACCAGGACGTCGGAATCCGAGTGTTTTAGTACAGCCTCCTGAATCTTCTGATTATGAAGCCCACGGTTGCCTTTCATTAATTCCTCATAAGCACCGGACACCAAAACCGTATGGATGACGCATTCCTTCCCTGCAGCGGATGCCTTCCGCCTGATCAGGTTCACCGTTGGTTCCAGAGTGGTTGATAAGGTGGCAAAAATACTTATGGTTGTTCCAATCTCTACGGCACGCTCCGCCATCGCTTCATCAATGCGGTACACCGGAATCTTCAGATACTCCCCCGCTTTTTCCGCAAATTCCCCAACAGAAGAACAGGCGCTGAGAACAGCATCTGCCCCCATAGAAGCTGCGATTTCGCTGTACTTTATCCAACGCTTTTCCACCTCTTTTGCCAAGTAGCCATGAATCATATCCTGAAGCATGGAATCATCCAAAAGATTGATGACAGTAACCTCTCCCATGATGCTTTTCATTAGTTTGGGCAAACTCTCTACCGTAGCAGGAGTTGTATGAATAATCACTATCTTTTTTATGACGCCTCCCCCTTCCCGGTCCTTTCATATCATCCGTTTATATTTAGATATTATCATGTTTACATCATAATTACAAGCTCCAAATGACATTTTTTGAATATTTATTGATTTATTATGATCTTTTTTGGCTCTAAATCGAATTTTATTTTCCGCTATTTTCAGAATATCACACTTTTTCATCTTCCCCCTTTAAAAAGCAAGGTAGAAAAAGGCAGCCTGTTTCATCCTGAATAAACAGACTGCCTTTTTAAAAACATCTAAGCTGCATCGGCGGCGGCTATCGTGCCGCTCTGCGGATCATTATTATTCGCCGAAGATGAATTTTTCTTCTTCAATCTTAGCTTCAATTTTCTGCTGCGCTGTATCTAATGCTGCCTTTACATCGGTTGATGTGTAATTCTTAACAATCGAATCCACTGCTTCGTCCTTGAAAGTGGCTGCATTTGGTATAAAAGGATGTCTGCGGGTACCGAAGGTACTCTCCATCATTGCCATAGTTTCTGTCCAGCCAACAAAGGATGCCATTACAGGATTTTCATTTGCTTCAATGCTGCACATAACGTCTTTTTGCTCTTCTGCCCAGATTTTTGCGCCTTCTGTAGCCATGAACTCAGCTAACAAGGTTGACTCTTCCGGATTCTGTGCTCCGTAAGGTACGGTACATACAAAGCCGCCGCCCCATGCAGAGGGTACGCCAGTCTTGCTGGAGGGACCTGCCGGATAAGGAAATACACCGTAATCCACCTGAGCTTCCGCATTGTACGTATCGATTGTTGCAATATAGTTACATACATTACCCAGCATTGCTACTTTACCGGAGAGGAATAAATCCTGTGCGCCGCCTGCATTCGCTGCAATCGCTGCCTGAACCAGCTCCTGTCCGTACATATCCGCATATACCTTCATGTGCTCCAGAGTCTCAATATTCTCTTTGCTGTTCATGGTAGGAATGTTAGGATCCAGGTTGCTGTCAAAGACTCCTCCGCCGTTGTTGATGGCTAAGGTGTCAAAGCCAAAGTTTCCGAGGATCGGATTAAAGGCAAGCATATAGTTGCCATTTCCCGTAAACTTTTCATCCAGCTTTTTGCATGCTGCAATCATATCATCCCAGGTCTTGATATCTTCTGCATTTACACCCGCATCCTTGAACATCGTCTTATTGTAGAACACCAGACGTGTATCCGTATTGAAGGGAATTGCGTATATTTTGTCATTATATTTCACCATATCCCAATATTTATCATAAAACTTCTGTGAAATTCCATCAGACAGATAATTGGTGATATCCATTGCCTGGTTACGCATTGCCTTTACATTGGTATCTTCGATAGCGGTAATAACAACATTGGCAGGATTGCCGGCAGTAACGGATGCGATCATTTTGGTTTCCAAATCTCCGAAAGGTACATATACATATTCTACGGAAATCTGACGATCGGCATAGGTTTCATTGAACTTCTTTACAATCTTCTCAATGGTGGGACGACGCTGCTCTGATCCCCAGTGTGCCCACATACGCAGGGAAACGGGACCCTTATCCGTGCTGACTCCCTCCGAAGGCTCACCCTGATCCGCTGCTGCTGTCGGTGCTGCCTGGCCATTGTCTTTGCTGGTATCCTTGGAGCCGTCTTCGCTCTTACAAGCGGAGAATGTAAGTGCCACAAGCAGGATACTGAGCATCAAAGCTACTAAATGCCTCATTCTTTTCATAAATACTTCCTCCTTATTGATATTAGAAAATGACTTGTATTTGTTTATTTTGTATAGTTTTCAGTCATTTCCTTTTAACTTTATATTTATATATTATACCCTATCGTTACCCTTGTCAATAGAAATTTTCATTTATTTTCATTTCTAATCAAATAATGTTCATCCCTTGCTATTTTTTAGCACGATTTGTGACTATTATTGTCATTCTTACCCTTTTACTCCTCCGATTGCCACGCTTTGAATGATGTACTTCTGCATAAAGAAATACAGAACCACCGTGGGTATAAGCACAATCAGGGAGGCAGCCATGAACTTCTGCCACTCCACACCAGCGCTTCCGCGGAAGGTACGAAGTCCAAGCTGAAGCGTATACATCATCTCATCATTTAAGTACAACATAGGCCCAAAGTAGTCGTTCCAGGTACCATTGAAGGTGAATACCGCAATGGTTGTCAAAACCGGACGGGCCAGAGGAATGTAGATTTTGGTTAAAATCTTCAATTCTCCTGCGCCTTCAATCATTGCAGCATCGGAATAAGCCTTGTTGATTCCCATAAAGGATTGACGCAGAAGGAAAATATTATATGCCCCGCCGGTGAATGCCGGAATAATTAAAGGCAGATAGGTTCCCACCCATCCAATTTTTGAAAACAGCACATAGGAAGGGATCATGGTCACCATGCCCGGAATCATCATTGTGCCGAGAACACACATAAAAATTGTGTTCTTTCCTTTGAAGTTAAGCTTCGCAAAACCGTAGGCAACCAGGGTATTGGAAATCAGCGCACCAATCAATACAAGTGCCGTAATAAATACGGTATTACGGAAATAGATATCAAAGGGCGCCGAATTCCATGCCTTGGAAAAGTTATCCCATCGTATGCTGTTGGGAATCAGGGAAGGGTTAATCATTACCTCCGCATCTGATTTTAAAGCAGTGGATATCATCCAGATCAGAGGATAAAGCACCAGTATGGAGCCAAATAACAAGAGCAGCGTTCCTGATAATCCGGCTATCTTCGAACGGAAGCTGATGGATTCCGACAGCTTCGCCCCATTCTTTCTATTTTTTATTTTGTTTTCGTTTCTTTTATTCTCTGTATTACTCATTTTCTCAGCCCCATTTATCATTTTTTATCACTGCCCCCTTCATAATGAACCCACTTCCTGGAGCCAATCATTTGAATTACCGTGAATACCATGATAATTGCAAACAGTATCCAGGCCATTGCACTGGCAACCCCCATCTGCTGATCCTTCATGGCAGTATTAAACAGATGGACATTGTAGAAAAGCAGGGAATTATTAGGTCCTCCCTTGCCGTCCATCATAATATAGGCCGAGTCAAATACCTGGAACGCGCCGCTGACACCAGTTACCATGACAAAGAACAGAGTTGGCGAAATCATTGGTAAGGTAATATGGAAGAACTTTCGAAAGCCCGTCGCCCCGTCAATGGCAGAAGCCTCATATAATTCCTGGGGTACTGACTGCAAAGCCGACAAAAGAATGATGGTGCTGCCGCCGACACCCCATATTTTCATCAATACCAGCGCCGGTTTTGTCCATGCGGCATCATAAAGCCATGCCGGTCCGCGAATACCAAGCAATGCAAGTCCGTTATTTACCAGTCCCGAACCAGGATCCAATACCCACTGCCACAGCAGGAAAACCGCGACACCGGATAATACGGAAGGAAGATAATAAACCGTCCGGAAAAACCGCAATCCCTTGATGCTTTTCATATTCATCAGCAATGCAAAAAGCATGGCAAAAACAATGGCAGCCGGCACACTCACAACGACATACCATACCGTGTTATATAAGCTTTTCAGAAAATAATCATCTTTTACAAATAAATTTACAAAATTATTTACGCCATACCACTTCTGGACAGCAGTAATATTATAATATGTAAAAGATGAGAAGAAGGAAAAAATCAAAGGAAAGGCCGTAAAACAGGTAAAACCTATAATATAGGGCGAGATAAAAGCAAAGCCCTTGAGGTTTTCAACCTTTTCCCTGTGAGTCATCTTTATATATAGGTTTCTCTCGATCAAAACTCTTCTGCGGTAAAGCTTAACTACGATAAACTGAGCAACAGCCAGCAGCATAAAAACAACGGTGCCTACAGGAATTTCATAGTGGATTCCCAGATCGGCGTAACCCAGATCCACGGCACTGCTGTTGGCACTGACCGAATTTACGACAATCACCAGATTTGCCACAAAATTAAGTGCAGAAAAAATCATCAGGAACAACAATCCACGGGCTCTTAATTTTGAGTTATCAGCTAATACCAATATCCCGCCGATTAACTGGGCGATCACGAAAATACCAATAATAAATCCGCAAAAAACAGCAATTGCATTGTTACCGAAAAATTCCCTTATCCCAGGAAAGCTTGCAGTAAACAATTTATCCACCTGCATCGCATTACCCAAAAAATGCAGATAGGTCCAATCACCAAGGGAAGACAGGAACCTCATGGGGTTAAAAGCAGGGATCAATAAGATCAAAAAGGCGGCAACTGCAAGTAATGCTATTATCACAGGCATAATTTTGTTTGTTTTACTTTTTTCATTGTTTACTATCATCTCCACACTCCTTACATCTTTGAATTCTTAACAATAAATAATGTTTCACAAGATGCATCATTAATTATAGTGAGTCATTGCAAACCTCCTCCTGATACAGCCCATCACAAATATTCATGTTAGTTCATTTATTATCATATTTTTTCAATGTATGTATATCATACCCCAAAACATTGGTTTCGTCAATAATCTATGGTTAAATTATATACTTTTAATAATTATTTCATTTCTAAATTGTTAATTCCGAATAAATAAGAAATAATCTCCAACTATGATTTTTCTTTGTTTCTATAAATAATTCATAAATTAACAGCGATTATCCATATCAATCTAAAAATACCAAGATTATATTTCATATTTTATCATTTATTTTCATCACTATTCCATTATTCATTACTTTCCTATTTAAAACGTTTTCCTCCGATATACACCTGTTCCAGATCAAACTCTGGTGTTACCAGCAGTAAATCCGCCTTCTTGCCCTCGGCTATTTTACCCACCATACGGTCTACGCCTATTGCGCGGGCCGGTATCAGGCTTGCGCTCAGAATAGCCTTTTCCTTTTCAACCCCAAAGCGAATTACATTTTTAACCGCCTCAAACACATTTGTTGTGGAACCTGCGATTGTACCGTCTGCCAGGCTGGCTTTTTTCTCTTTTACAAATACCTTTAAGCCTCCCAGCTCATATTCTCCTTCTCCCAGTCCTGCCGTACTCATGGAATCGGAAATCAATGCGATACGTTCTCCCATCAAGCGAAACATCATGCGAATCACCGCCGAATGAACATGAATCCCGTCACAGATCAGCTCCGCTGTCACAGGATAATCCGCTGCCATGCCGATAACTCCTGGTTCCCTGTGATGCAAACTGTTCATCGCATTAAACAAATGGGTGACATGAGCAGCCCCCGCCTGAACGGCAGCGCAGGCTGTCTCGTAATCGGAAGAGGTATGGGCGATGGAAACAGTTTTTTTCTTACTGTATTTTCTGATGCAGTCCATAGCATTCGGAAGAGTAGGATCGATATCCAGCAGCCGAATGTTTTCTCCGGACAATTCATCTAATTCATCTACCAGATCAATGGCAGGCACCAGCAGATGCCGATCATCATGACAGCCCTTCCTATCCGGTCCCAAAAAAGGACCTTCCAGGTTGATCCCCAGTATCCTGCTGCCATAGAGCCCTGATTCAATTGCCGCCCCGCTGCGTCCCATAATCCGCTTTGTAGTTTCATATTCCACAGTCATGGTAGTAGCTAATACGGAGGTAACTCCACACTCTGCATAGGATTGATAAAGCATGCCGAATTCATCAGCTATGGCGGTTGAAAAATCCAAACCTGCACGCCCATGGGTGTGTATATCAATAAATCCGGGCAATAAAAATAAACCGCTGCCATCGATTACCTCGCCCACCTCATCCCCCGAAAGACTCTCTTCAACAGCAAAGATCAGCCCTCCTTTGGTCCGCACATCCTTCTTCTCAAATTTACCTTTATAAAATACCTCTGCATTTTTTATAATCATATTGTTCATTCCTTTAAGATTCAGATAAAATCCTTGATAAAATTATATCAAACTGCAATTTTAATAGTAACACAGTAATGATATTACATCAAGCTTATTATGATTTTTATTGAATGCTTCTGAATTTAATATGATTTTTCTTGATTACTTTTGCATAATCACTTTGATCACTGTTAATCCGATCCCCAATTATTCGGTTATAAAATCTGTTTCTCAAAAGCTATATATCATTAATTCTTATAATTGTTCACATTTTTTCAAAAATAGTTTACAAAAATTGAAGCTTCATATATAATGAAAATATATTTTTATACGAATAGGTAAATGGGAGGTTTTTTCATGATTCCTGCAATTAGACAACAAACGATTATTAGTTTGCTCACAGAAAAAGATATTATTTATATGGATGAACTAATCAAGCATTTAGATACATCCTTTTCTACCTTAAGAAGAGATTTAAGAGAGCTGGAAAAACTGGGTAAGGTAAATCTCCTTCATGGCGGCGGAGTACAGCTTAATAGAAAGAATACAGAGTTAAGTATCAGTACTAAATTGAATCTGAATAAGGAAGCAAAGAATAAGATAGCGCAAAAGGCTTGTACTTATATCCGGGAACGCGATGTTATTTTCTTAGACCCGTCCAGTACGACTCTACAAATGATCCCATATCTCGTTAACTGTGAAATTACAGTGGTAACAAATGGGATACATCATATCAATCATCTGGTCGCACATCAAATTCCCTGTATTATGATTGGAGGCACGATTAAGCAGTCTACCAACTCCTGTATCGGCCCTTTAGCTGAATCTTCCCTGCGCGGCCTAAATTTTAACAAATGTTTCCTGGGTTCCAACGGTTTCAGCAAAACTGCCGGTATTACCAATCATGACATCAATGAGTATACCATCAAAAAAATAGCTATGGATCAGTCAATCGATTCCTTCTTCTTAATTGACTCCAGCAAATATGATGTCGTAACGATGATCAAGGTTGCATCCTTGAGCGATGCTACTATAATAACAGAAAAGTCCATACCGGATTTGGCGGATTACCCCAACGTGGTTATTGCTTAAACTGCAGCATTTGAGATCCCGGAATATTGCTTTTTTGTATACAACGACTCCCCTTTTGGTAATCAAAAGGGGAGTCATAATTTATTCCCTATTCCATTTCCTTCTGCCGGTTTTCAATTATTATCATCCAGCCCATCGTAATCCACTTCCCCGGCATCAATCTTCAGCGTATGCAATGCCCTTCTCTTTCGTCTTGCTTCTTCTGAGGAAGCCATGATAAAATCTTTGATCTCACTGGCATGCCTGATATGATATAACACAAGCTCCGGATGAGTGGTATCCCCTGTATAGCAGGTTATGGTTCCCAACTTAAAGATTCTTTCTGACAGGCTTCTGGTCAGCCTTACATCCTGAATTTTATACATAAATGCATCATCTTCCGTAATGTTTAAAAAGCCGGAAGTAATGGTGATCTTATCTTCATTAATATTGTATTTTGTGAAGCTGAACGGCAGCCCCAGAAATTTGATACGCTTCCTTTCAATGTAGCCCATAATACCCTCCTCAACGCATCTGCATATTATTATATCATGAACATAAACCGTATGTATCATAAAATTACTTTATCTTAATCGTCTCCGACCGCTCATCCCTGGTTACCTTGAGACTGATGTCCTTCATTTTTGCATCCTTCGTCACCTCAAAAATTAATACTACCTCTTCCGACTTTCCTTTCTCGAGAGTGATATCCAGGAGCTTCAGATTGTTTTCCAGAAGAGCAAAAGGAGGTTCATATATCTTATCGGAATTAATATATAGTTGATATTTGATCGGCACCTGGGAAAGATTCAAATTGCTACCCTTTTTCGACTCGTTCGTCAGCATAAAAGATAATACAATCAATTGGTTGCCCGGTCTGGCATTGATTGAAAAATAAGATGACGACGGATCTTCCGGATAGCTTTCCGTGACAAGATACTTCTCATACTTCAGCGAGAAATCCTTCTCTCCGATCACTTCCGTCAAGGTATAGTGCTCCTGTGCCTTATCCTCTTCCTCAGAGGTGTTGGATTCACCCGCAGCTTCCCCTGTGTCAGAGTCCTGGACTTCTTCCAGCTTATTTACAATTATCTCATCCATAGTCAACAGACTGACCTTATAATTTTTGTCACTTTTAAGTAACAGCCCTGCCATATACTCAGCAGCGGTATCCGTCTGCTCTTCCGTATATTCCAATCTTTGAACACATCCTGTCAGGGTTGTCATCACAAGCAGGATGACCATCAGCTTTTGTCGTTTCATCTTGGAACCTCCAAATTATAGATCTCTGTCCATGTAAATTCCACTTCAGGTTCAATCATTGCACACCTGGAGTTTTACAAGGTAATACAATTAACATCTTATCACTTATCTCAAGAATCGGCAACAAAAATTAACACAATTTTCCCAAAATGCCAGGGAGCCGGTAACAGACCAGCCAGGCGGCATCTCCCCGGCACCTTTTATCTCTCAGGATTGCATATCGAGTTCGAACCAGAACTCCACGCCAATAGGACGGTTAATTACACCGCATTCCTGATTCATGGAATTCATAATTGCTTTTACTATGGACAATCCAATACCGCTTCCGCCATATTCCCTGGTTCTGGCTTTGTCCACTTTATAAAACTTAATCCAGATCTTATCCAGATCCTCCTCCGGAATATTCTCTCCCGTATTGAATACCGCCACCCGAAGCCTTCCGTCATGAGGAATCAGCTTGATTTCAATAATCTTTTGTCCGCTGACATGATTAAGAGCATTGCTTACATAATTCGTGATCACCTGCTCCGCCATGTATTCGTCCGCCCAGACATAGATCGGCTCCGTCTGCTCAAAACGAAGAATAACCTCCTTTTGCCGGAACAATATCTCCGCAGCGCTTAGTACGGAGCGAATCATGGACACAATATCAAAGCGTTCAAAATTTACCTGATTATTGCCGAATTCGATTTCATTCAGACTGAGCAGCTTCTTCACCATCTGATTCATCTTATCCGCTTCATCCATGATCACCTCACAATAGAAATCCCTGCTTTCCTCATCCTCATGGATATTCTCCTTCAGACCCTCCGCATAGCCCTGAATTAAGGAAATGGGAGTTTTCAGCTCATGGGATACATTGGATAAGAACTCTTTTCTCATTTCATCGATCTCGGTTTTCTGCTGAATATCTGTGAGAAGTTCATTATTGGCCTGTTTCAGCTCTGTGATGGTTTTTTCCAGTTTGTCCGACAGGATATTAATGCTCCTGCCAAGCTCGCCGATCTCATCCTTTGATTCTATCTTATATTTTACCTCAAAATCAAGATCGGACATTTTCTTTGCGATCCCTGCCAGCTCCAGAATCGGCCTGGTAAATTTCTTGCTTATGACAAACATTGCGGCGGTACCGATCAAAACCGTGAAAATACCGATGTAGGCGAGAAAACTGTTGGCAATGGAAACCCCCTCTTCAATACTCTCAAAATTGGTTCTTAAAAGAACGATACTAAAATCATCCGCGGATCTTCCTGCCCGGCGTCCGGCATTCCCTTCCGCCTGCTCTGTTAATTCCTCTATTGTGGTATCGATAAAGCCCACCATATCAATATAGCTTATTTCCTTCTGACGGTCATACAGGCTGCAGATCGTATAATTGCTTGTGGTCTTGATCACTCTCCGGTTCCTGACATTGGGATTTAAAAAACCTCCCAGATATTCCGCCTGCATGGTCAGCATCTGCTGCAATTCCCGCTCCCCCAGGCTGGTAGGATAGATAAAGCCCTGTACGGAATTGATTACATAGATATCCACCGAATATCTTGATGCAAGCTGTTCCAGGTAGAGCGTGTCTGTCTCTGACAGATTTTTATCATCTTCCGCCTTATCATAAATCTCCTTGATCTGCTGATATGCCGTATCCAGATTCTTGGTCTTGGTAAAAACATAATAATCCGAAAGGAAAGTGCGGTTGATAAACCAGGCCATAAAGATTGTCAGGATAATCATGATAGATAAGGCAAGTGTTATTTTAAACCGTATGGAATGCTTCATGCATCCACCTCAAATTTGTAGCCAAGCCCCCATATCGTCTTAATAAAATCACCCTTCGGCCCCATCTTGCTCCGCAGTTTTTTTACATGGGTATCTATGGTTCTGGCATCCCCAAAATAATCATAATTCCATACATTATTCAGGATTTTTTCGCGGGACAGCGCAACTCCCTGGTTCGTTACAAAATAGGTTAAAAGCTCAAATTCCTTAAAACTCAGCTCAATCTCCTGACCGTCAATCTTAACCTGATGGGCCGCCTTATCCAGCAGAATCCCGCCTATCTCTATGGTCTCTTCCTCCGATACTATGGTCCTTCGCAGAACTGCCTCTACTCTGGCAACCAGAATCTTAGGGCTGAAGGGCTTGGAGATATACTCGTCCACCCCCAGCTCAAAACCTAATAATTCATCCTTTTCGTCGCCTTTTGCAGTCAGCATGATGATGGGGACCTTGGAATACTGGCGTATCTCTCTGCATACCTGCCAGCCGTCCAGTCTGGGCATCATTACATCCAATATAATCAGCGCAATATCCTTCTTGGAGAAAAAGATATCTACGGCCTGTTCTCCGTTCTCAGCCTCTATTACCTCATAATTCTTCCGCACCAAAAAATCCTTAACAAGCTTTCTCATTCTGCTTTCATCATCAACTACCAGTATTTTCAGCTTATCCATTCGGCACCTCCATTATAATATATATCTTTTCTATAAGATTAACATGGAACTATGAAGAAATTGTGAAAGTAACCGGAGAAACATCTGATTTTTTATTCCTGCTTCTCCAATGCCCGCTCCCTTTCCGCAAGAGCCTGTTCCTGCTCCTCCACCGCCTGCTGCCTGGCCTCCAGATCCATCTGCCAGGCTTGATACCGGTCAATGACCTTGTTCTCATAGATGGAGAACATGCTTCGGTCACTAAATACGGCAATCATTATCATGATGACAATGATCACCGCAAGAAACGCACTGATAATTCTGGAATTCTTGAGCTTTATCCTATAATCCTCAAGCATTGCCAGGTGCTGTTTCTCCTGGTCCTTTTCCAGGGTGTTATTATATACCTTAGGCGGACCTTCCGGCGGGCTGACCCGGATACCCGGGAGACTCTCTTCTGTTACCAGCCCCGAGCTGATAAGCTTACCCCTTAACTCCTTTAAAAACATATAGCCTACCACAGTTTTGAAGGTCCTTCTATCTACCAGCTTATGATATAGCTTCAGGACCTTATTCAATTCATTCAAATCGGTGTTGGCTCTGATATACTCCACGGTCTCCTCTTCTCGTTTTGCCTCTTTAAAACCATGGGCATCCGTAAAGACATAACCGGCAACCTTCTTCTCATTTTCCTGCATATTATAACCATACCTTTGCTACTATTTATTTGGATTGTTCCATCTTCTACCTTAAGCTATATCCTGCCGCTCACGGCCTGACTTCCGACGGGTAGACCAGTCCCCAGTCAGCACGGATATCATCCAATAATTGCATAACCTCCAGGGTATCTGCCAGCGGTATCCTATCGCTTTCTTTTCTTCCTTCGCGAATACAACGGTTTACCTCCTCCGCCTCATATACATAACCATTGGAAGTAAAGGGGTGCAGGAAGGTATCAATCAGCTTTCCGTTGGAATCATAAGCCTCCGCACTCTCGGCAGTCCAGAAATCAGGAACTATAATACGCCCTCTGTCTCCGATAATTACAGCCTCACTCCCAGTATTGGCAGTAATTGCCGAGCTTATGCCCGCCAGCATTCCTTCCTGGTATTTCATCGTTATGGAATTAATCTCATCCACCCCGCTTCTTCCCAGAATAGCACTGCTGACCACCTGATCCGGCATTCTTCCCATGAGATAGGTCACATAAGAAATAGGATATATACCCACATCCAGCAACGCTCCTCCGCCAAGTCCGGCATGAAACAGCCGGTGAAGAGGATCGAATTCTGCCTGATAACCAAAGGAGAGATTCATAAATCTCACATCTCCTACCAGTTTATTCTCGACCCAATGCTTCACTACCCTGGTTGCGGGCAAGAGCTTCGTCCACATGGCTTCCATCAGAAACACATCATTCTCCCGTGCAAGGGCTGCCAGCTCCCTGGCCTCTTCACAATTCAAGGTAAACGGCTTTTCACACAGGACCGCCTTCTTATTAATAATACAAAGCTTCGCATTTGCTCTGTGTTCCGTATGCGGTGTTCCAATATAGATCACGTCGATTTCCGGTTCCCGGACCATTTCCTCATAACTGCCGTAAGCCTTTTCCACATGAAAGCGTTCTGCAAAGTCTCTGGCTCTGACAATATCTCTGGAGGCTATCGCTGTGATCTGCGTATTCTCCAATGAATTTAACGCTTTTGCAAATTTTGAAGATATATTTCCGGCACCGATCAAACCCCATCTCACAGTTTTCATCGTTAAGTCTCCTCGCTATTATAACATGTACAAGTCTATCTTTATTTTACTCGCAGTTTCAGGCAAATGCAACACTTTAACCTGCTGATCTGTAACGATAAATAAAAAGCTGCCGCCTGGGGGAGAATGTGGTTCATAACATTCTCTCCCAGGCGGCAGGATCCTATAGCAGCTTTTGTTCTTATTTCCTTACTGCTTTCTTCTTATTTATTACAATAAAACTGGTGCCTCCGATGAGAATGACTGCTGTAATAATCATTACCGGAACCAGTATCCCGTCCTGTTTTGCAGCTTGATCCTGTGCAGCCACAACTTTTTCACCGTCTGCGCCAACCTGGGCAGTAGTCTTATATACCTTTTCTTCTCCTGTGTTTTCCCCTTCTGCCCCAGACGTTTTTTCTATTTGAATCTTTAGCTCTTCCTCTGTATCCTCCGCCGCATCATTGTACATGACTACCTCTGCATCCATTTCATCGTCGCTGACTGCCTCGTCCGGCGCAACACCGGTTGCATATATAACGGATTGATCCATTTCCACTACCTTAACCTCATCCTTACCTACAAGCTCGTATACAAATGCCGCATTCTCTTCGCTATAGGGGGAGATACCGATCTCAACCACATCTTCCGCCACTCCGGTATAATTAACCATAAAGCCCTGCTTCTCAATCTCGTTCGCTTTATCCTTAAAAAGAATCGCATCTATCTCCTGCTGTTTTTGATTCAATGCCTCCGACTGCCCGGAAGAAGCTCCCACCGAAGCAGGTGTCTCTGCCATCATCGCATACGCAGAGCTGGTAGAAAAAGCCGCCATGCATAATCCCAGTATCATTGCCTTTGCTATATTTTTCTTTATCATTTTTATTTCCTCCATTTCTGATAACCCTTTCCTTCCGCATTGTCGGATGCCAGGGTTCTTCCATCCGCTATATATTCAAAACCTAAAGTATTATCATTCATCCTTATCTTCCATCTTTGGTATCAGTGCGAAGATTTCCGTCGGTACCAAACGGACTCCGCTATGTTATAACCTCCTTTCCTGTCACATCCATCACACTCATTAGACGGAGGAGAAGAAAAATCCGTTCCTTCTAAATTAATATTCCTGCAAAAAATATTAACCTGTTTCTAAATTAAATGGTATAATATCGGCAGAAACACTACTCTACCGCCGGTTTACCCGGCAGATTAAACTTATAGTCGGTTGTAAAGTATCCGTCTTCCAGCTAAAATCAAAATAAATGCTGCCGGCAAAACGGCACAGACAAAATTTCATATACGAAATGAGGACATTTTATGGATAACGAAAAATTTGCTCCGTTCATCGCAGAATTGAGAAAAGAAAAAAGATTAACACAAAAGGAACTGGCTGATCAACTAGGAGTTACGGACAAGGCTGTTTCAAAATGGGAACGCGGATCAACTATACTATTTCAAAATTGATAGGCGAACCCCTGATTGACATCTGGGATATCCTTACTTATTTCATATTAATATCTATCTCCGTGCTGACCCTTGTAATTGGTTATGTCAGATGTAAAAGAATCACAAAGTAGTTTTGCACAGCTCGCCGTAACAGTCCTTCCGATAGCTCCAGATTCCCCTTGACATTTTGTCCGCATAATAGCATACTTTCTCTAGTTAATTATTTGTATCTTAGGGAGGGTAATACTTTGGACCAAAATTCATCCATCTTTCGGAAACTAAAAGAATATTCTCTGATCACCATCGGCACATTACTGGTGGTATTCGGTGTCTATTTCTTCAAATTTCCTAACAATTTCTCCATCGGAGGAGTCACGGGCATTGCTATTATATTAAGCAAAATCTTTGGAAATAGTATAAGCTCCGGTACCATCGTGCTGATTATAAACTCCATCCTTTTAGTGGTGGGATATGCTTTTCTCGGTAAAAGCTTCGGCAACCGCACCGTATACGGAAGTCTGCTGCTCTCCTTGGCCCTGCGGGCCTTGGAGGTTCTTGTCCCCATGGAGGGTCCGCTCACAAACCAGCCTTTGCTGGAACTGGCGTTTGCGGTGATCCTACCCTCCGTAGGCGCAGCATTGCTGTTTAATATCGGTGCCTCCACCGGAGGAACCGACGTGATTGCCATGCTCTTGAAGAAATACAGCAATATTGACATCGGACGCTCCCTTTTGATCACCGACTTTTTACTCACGGTTGCCGTCTTCCCGGTATTCGGCATTACCACCGGATTGCTGTCCCTGCTGGGTCTGTTCTTAAAATCCACCATGATCGATGTCGTGATTGAAAACCTGAATCTGAATAAGTATTTTACAATTATCTGTACCAATCCAAAGCCCATCTGTGATTACATTCTGAATACCCTGCACCGCAGTGCCACGGTATTTGATGCAAAGGGTGCTTTTACAGATAAGGAAAAGAAAATCGTCCTTGCAGTTATGAACCGTTCCCAGGCGGTCCTGTTAAGAAAACATATCAAACAGATAGAACCGGAGGCCTTTCTTCTGATTACAAATACCAGTGAAATCATCGGCCGGGGCTTCCGTGCATAATTCAAACCGTCAGAAGCTGTAATATAATTCACCTAAATACAGCCCCCATGCATATACTGAAATAGAATATATGCATGGGGGCTATCTCTTGGACATTAATTCAACCATAGAATCCGTTCTCTTTGAACACCGTTTCTGGCTGCAAATTCTGGGTGATCATTCCAGGTTTCTTTTATTTTCCCTGGCACCTTCGGAAGCAGAGCAGATCATTACGGTGCAGGAATTTCTGCTGCTTTTTGACAATCTCCTGGAGACTGCCCGGAAGTTCCTGTCAGAACAAGAGTTGGAAGACTTAAATCAAAACGCATGGGAGACCGCATACCGGTTCCGGGAATTCAAACTCGGTCTGTTAGCTGCCGCATTGGCTTCCGACCGGGCTGCGGGACCCGGTCCTTCCTTCCTGAATGATATGCTTAATGAAACAGAGGAGTACCTTAACCTCCTAACCGCCCTTTATCACCGCACTCCGATGATCTGGCATCCCCTGTGCTACCATATGCTATGGCTGTCCGATGCCGCAGGGCATGCCTCCTCCCTCTCTGCATCCTTGGACCGCTGCGAGCAGGAGCTTCTTCAACGGGCCAGCCGGTACGAGCAGCAGTTCCTGGAACTGTACCATAAGTCACTTCAGATGAAGGGATACCTCAGAACCCAGCTTCAGCAGTTTCCGGCTCTGACCCGGATGAACGAGCAGAGCGCGGCTCTTGTTATGGAATTCATAGAATTTCTGGATACTCTGCGGGATCAGCGCATGGATCAAAGGGTCCTTGGCTCTCTCCATCCTCTGATGGCCGATCATATGTCCCGGGAGGCGTGTTATTATCTATGGAAGCTTTCCGCCGCCACAAAAACCATCCGTTGTCAGGACTGTGATCCCGCTCGGCCAAGACTTGAACTCTGGCAATAGAAAAGCCGGTTCAGGTAATGTGATAAAACCCCGTACCGTATCATATGATATTACAAAGCATCAAGAAGCTGGGAGAGCCTATGGACTTTCAACAAAGCAGAACATATCAAAATATATTAAACGCTTATAATCTGGAAGCAGAAGCAAACACCAGATCAGAACTTTCCGCAGAACAGGCAGAGGCAGAGCAATACATTGAAATTGCAGCAGTTTACAGGTCAGTTGCAACAAACGAAAAAGAACATGCAAGAATTTGGATGCGGCAATTAAACAGAGGCACTCTCCCGGATACAGAACAGAATCTGCGTGACTCCATTGCCTTTGCCTCTGACCTGGGCAATAATGTTTACCGGGAATACGCGCGTATTGCAAGGGAAGAAGGCTATGATGACATTGCCGCTCTTTTTAACGGCATTGCTAATATTGAACTGAACCATGAAGCAACCTTCCGCACCCTGCTGGAAGAGATGATACGCGGGGAATTATTCTGCAGACCGGAAGAGTCCCTGTGGATCTGCATGCAATGCGGTAACATCATGAGCGGAATCTGCGCTCCTGAGATCTGCCCTGTCTGCGGCTTCCCCCAGGGTTACTATCGCTATTATGAAGAAGGAAGCCTGGTATAATCAGAAAAGCCTGCCCTCCAATGTCAGAGGGCAGGCTTTTGCTTTCCTTTTAAGGTCTATCGTAATATTCAATTCCGGCAATCGCAGGCTGACAGATTTCTGACGTAGTATTCATCATAGGTCATTCCGCATTTAAATACCACGCAGGCAAGAACCGGGCCGACATAGCGGAAATGCCAGGGTTCGTAATCATATCCCGTTATATGCTCTTTCCCCTTCGGATATCTCAGAATAAAGCCATATTCCCAGGAATGTCCGGCCAGCCATCTTCCCTCCGGAGTCTCTTCAAAGCTTTGCTCCAGATCGTTAATATCCACAGCCAGGCCCGTCTGATGCTCGCTGTGTCCGGCACGTGCCGAGACCCTGTCCCGTTCGGCCTGATACTGCTCCAGAGACAGGTCTCCGGTCCAGTTCTTATAATAAACCTGATTCTGATAGAGAAAACTACGAAAGGCGGAAATTGCTTTCAGCTCCAGCCCCTCCCCCGCTGCCGCCCGGCACATCTCCTCAAAGGCGATTCTGGCAGGACGACGGAGCATCAGCGATGCGCTGTTGCATTCCGGCGCGATTATTTCCAGATCATTAGGGATATAATCCCCCGGCAGCTGATGATATTTGTTGACCAGGACCGATAATCTTTGCGGTGCTTTAACCGGAATGACACAGGAATAGTGCTCCCGATCCAGTCCGATATTTACATAAGTAATGATTTCCTCCCAGGTCAGCGCCCAATGCCGCCTTTTGTAATCCATGTACCGCTGTGTCTTGGTTCTGTCAAAATAGGGGAGACACCGGCATCCTGCCAGTTCCTCCGATAATACCTCCGCATCTCTCACCATAGATCAACACCTGTTTCTGCGGTTTTATTCCCGCAGCTCCTTTCCGGCTAAGATATCTGCCTTCTACTATAAATTGTATTAGAAGACAAGCCGGAATATCCGCCGATTTATGAATTAATCTGAAAGGATTACCGCATGGAGTCTTAATTTGTAAACAGCTGGGACCAATAGATCCGTCCGTTGGCTTTATAAACACCAATTCCAATCTTATTAAAGCTTCCATTCATGATATTGGCTCTGTGTCCTTCGGAATTCATCCAGCCCGTCATTACCTCCTGGGGTGTTTTCTGTCCATATGCAATATTCTCGCCCGCCGTACGGTAAGAAATACCATACTCGCCTAATACTGTGCTGAAACTGGTTCCATTCGGCCTGGTATGGGCAAAGGATTGAACGGTCTCCTGGGCACGCTTATTAGCTGCCGCAGTTAAGGTTGAATTAGTAGTCAAAGCAGATAATCCAGCCTTCGCTCTCTCCTGGTTGACCAGCTTCAGAACCTGGTCCGCATAATCACTAAGTTCAGAAGAGGCAGGAACCGTGGGTGTAGGAGTCGGTGCCGCAGTTGCTGTTGGCTTTGCCGTAGGGGTCGGTGTTGCTGTGGGCTTCGCCGTAGGCTTCGGTGCCACGGTTACCGTGGGTTTTGCCGTAGGCGTGGGTGCCGCAGTAATCGTAGGCTTTGCCGTAGGAACCGGTGTCGCGGTAGGTGTCTGGGAATTATTCTGTTTGATGCGGTCAATAATATCCTGAAGTCCCTTGATACTATTGATATTTACCGATGTAATATTACAGCCGTTCTTTTGCAGTTCGCTTATGATATCCTTTACTGAATTACAGTCAGATAAATCAACGGCCCTGTAGGTCAATGCATTTTTTGCCGTCTCTGCAGCATTTCCTGTTTCTGCGCCCTTTACCTCTTTTGCATCCTCTGCTGCTTCTATGTTTTTAACAGCCTTGGTATTTTTTGATGCTTCTGCCTTTTGGACAGTCTTTGCTTTTTTTACCGTTTTTTTGTTTTTCGATGACTTCGTGCTTTTCGACGACTTTGTGCTTTTTTCCTCTTTCGCACTTTTAACCACTGTTGCACCTTTTACTGCTTTTGTGTCTTTTCCCGCAGCGGCCTGTATCATCTTTCCTTCTCCGCTGTTTGTATTTTGAGCTGCCGCAGTTTTTGCTTCTGCCGCAATGGCGGAAAGACTCTGCTGAATATTTTTGTCCGTAACATTTTGTTCTACTTTTGTAGTATAATCATTTTCCTTGAACTCATCCCTTGGGGAATAAGAATTCTGGTAACTTCCAAATGTGCCCAATAGTGTCAACGCCAGTGTACATGCTGATGTTATAATCAATTTCTTCATTTTTGTACCTCCTTAACGGTATCTATTTGCATGCATTATTCCTTTCCAATGCATACCCTTAGAGTAACACATACGGTATAGGGGTTCAATAGTTAGATATTGGTGTCCGGCTCAAGTCTTACCTGTCTTTTCTCCAGGTATTGGAATATATTATCCTTAAAATGTAATCGGATATTCCAGGTATATCAAGCTCAAAACAATGCAAGAAGCCATTAATCCCGCATAAAACAAGCACTTTATCCGGAATACGTTCCATGCTGTGCTTTCTTTTTCAGGGATTTATTTCTTTCTTTTTCAACCTTGAAATCGTATATTTTATCCTCTCATTTTTTTAATAAGATATTACATGTTTATTAACAAAAAAACACCCGATACTCGTAATCTGCATCGGGCACTCCCTAAAAACCGTACTTATTCTATTTATTTTAATGATTTTACTTGCCTTATAAAAATGATTGCTGTATAGTACAATAAAACAAATTCTTGCAATTGGAGGATATGATATGTACGCATCCGGCTCCGGCTTCTTCGAGGAAGTATACCAGATTGTCAGCAAGATACCCGAAGGCTCGGTCATGACCTATGGCATGATTGCCGCCATCCTTGGCAGGCCCAGGGCTGCCCGGATCGTGGGATATGCTATGCATGACGCTCCCTCCGACCGGATGCTCCCCTGCCACCGTGTTGTAAATAAGGAAGGCCGCCTGTCCCCTGACGATATCTTTGGCGAGGGTGTCCAGCGCAAGCTCCTGGAACAGGAAGGGATTACCTTCCTGGACAACGGCTGCATCGATATGAAGAAGCATCTCATTACATGGCTTCCTTAAATACTTTCTCCGACTTATCCGGAGGCGGTCTGTTTGCATCATCTGTCTCAGCAGGTGGGTTTTACCGTGATGCCATTGACCTCCACCTGGTCTGTGATTTCAATCACCAGGCATCTGCGGCCATCTACCAGCTTGGTCTGAACCAGCTCGGCACACTCCGGATTCACCTTAACCACAACATCCGGCGTCTTCACCTCGAATACCCTTGTATTGACGATATTGGCCGCCATGAAAGCAGTATGTTCTCCCGTCATCTTTTCATAATTCCGGTCAAATTCCTCCAACTGCTCCTCTTCCACCCCGCTTTCGGCAAAGATGTTCTTCACCTCATTTTTATCCAGGGTCAGCGGCTCCGCTATCTCCTTCAGCTTATGCTCCTCCAGAATATCATTTAATTTCTCGTGGATATTGCGAACAATTTCATACTCACATTGCTCTCCCAGGGTTTCCTTAATCAGGGTCTGGAAGGTCTCCTTCTGATCTCCGGCAGACATAGGAACCTCGCAGCCCAGGAGTGCCTGGACAAACTCACTGTGAAGCTCCTCCGAATTCCTGGAATAGTACAGGACACTATGTAAATCAGTACTCCGATCATTGAAGGCCGGGAAGAGAAAGCCGTTATCCGGTACCCCTACCACCCAGTCCTGGATGCGCTTTTGAATCTGGTTTGTCTCTTCATTATAGCTCAGGCCCGGCTTGGACAGCTTCACCGGACAGAGGGAGCAGAGTATGTAACGGTATACCTCCTCGGAGGCGTCCTCCATCATCCGCTTATCCCTGGTTCTGCCGGGCACATCATATGCGGCATAGACCAACAGGATCAGATAATTCCCCACCATATCATAGCTCTGTATCAGCTTTTCATAGAATTCATCCAGAAGTGCCTCATCCTTCAGCTCGCTGTCCCTCAGCTTCAGCAGGAACTCCTGTGTCCCCCCATGGAATTCCGTCTCCAGAGGGAATTCCATATTAATCAGATTCTTGCCGATTGTCCCCGACAGGGTCTTCTTGAAAATCTCAAAGTACTTAAAGGTCTCCTCCTCCGGAAGGCACAGAAAGGATTCCGTAAATTTTGTTTTTACTGTTTTCTCACCGTCCACATAACAGCCGCTCACCTTAGTTATGGAACAATTCTCATGCTTCATCTGCTTTCTGATCTCTAAAATCTCACTGTTGATCATCTTATTCTCTCCTTGTCCTTCTCAATCAAACATTATATTTTATTAGTTTATCATATCGCTGTATTTAATCAAGACCCCGCTTCTCTTATGTTAACAAAAATACTCTGCAGATAAATCGCCTTTTCAAAGGCGCTCTGTCTGCAGAGTATACTTTGTTTTTCTTCAGCCCTTATTTTTTAATGGATCACACTCGTCCATCCGTTGCCTCAGGGTTGTTTATGCCTACCATCTTATCAATAGGCATGGTAAAGCAAATGCCATTCGCTGGTGTTTTAAAGCCGGATTTTGTATTTACAGCCGCTACAATCCGTTCCGCCGTATCAGCATCTACCACGCTCAGAATAATTTCCTTCTCTGTATCGATTGTAATTCCTAAAATCGCTTTATGCATCGCCCCGGTACCGCGGGCATTGATAATCGTCGCTCCTCTTGCACCTGCTTCACGCGCCATCTCCACCACCTCTTCCGCAAAGCCGGCGTTTACAATGATATACAGAGCTTTCAAATTGTTAGCTTTTTCCATTTAAAAGTCCTCCAAATTTAATAAAATAGCTTATCCACAGGTACAGTAAAAGCAATACCGGTATTGGGCTTGCTGAAGTTGAACTTCTTAACCAGCATCTCCAGCACCTCATCGGTTTTCTGAATTGGCAGCAGGCAGGTAATCACCACCTTATTCTCCTCGGGAATCAGCCCAAACACTTCCTGCAGGTAGCTCACCCTGACCGTGCCCTTACCATATATAACATCAATCAATCGCCCGCCCGATACGGACAATTCTTTTAAAAGCGCATCCTTATGCTTCCGTCCGGCTATCAACATCAAAAATTCTATGCTACATGGGACATCCTTTACCACTTCATCTAACCTCCGTGATTACATTCTGATCACCGATTTCGCTATCGGTTTGACCATCTTCTTCGGCCTCTTCCGCACGAGCGGTAAAGGAAGCCAGTTCCTCAAATTCTGCAAACTCCGTCTCCTCCATAAGTTTCTGTTCTTTTCTGAGACGTATGTCATAGATAATGCCTAAAGCCTGCACCGCGATCAAGGGTGTAACTGAAATAAATGCTATAATTCCAAAACCGTTTGTTAAAACTGACTGAACCTTCACCCCCGGTCCCCGACCCACCGCAGCGGCTACCGCCTGGGCCGTCCCCAAGGTAAGAGGCGTTAAAAATGCGGAAGTCAGCGCTCCGCCCGACACACCTCCTGAATCAAATGCCAATCCCACAAAAAGCTTGGAGGTGAATTTCATCATAATCAATGCAACAGCATAGAGAGGTACCAGGAACCAGAGAATATTTATCTGGGTTAATATCTTCACCATGGAAATCAATGCCGCAAAGCCGATGCCGATTGCAAGGGTCAGACGGATTGTCATCTTCTTAATATGACCGTTGGTTATTTCCTCCAGCTGCTCGCCCAGCACCGTTACCGCCGGTTCTGATAAGGTTATGGCAGCTCCCAGTATAAATCCTACCACAAGCAGTATCCATTTAAACCAGCCGGGACGCGCCGCATCCAGGAATGCCTCGCCGATATATTTTCCGGCAAAGGCGAAGCCGAAATCAATTCCCGACAGGAAGATGAGCAAACCGATATAAACACCGATGGAACCCAGTAAAATGTTGATAAATTCCCTCCTGGGAAGCTTGATCAAAAAGAACTGAAACGGCAGGAATACAATAATAACCGGTATCAGCGCCAATGCAACACTTCCGAGATTGGTTATTACAATTGCTGCCAGACCCTCCGCTGCTCCCGGATCATAGACACCGGCGGGAGGGATTGTACCTCCGTTGACCGCCTTTAAAATAATTGCATAAATGAACAATGCCAAAATGGGGCCTACGGATGCCAGTCCAATAATTCCGAAGGTATCATCATTGGTCTTATGCTTCGACATGGTGCCTGAGACACCCATGCCAAGAGCCAGGATAAAAGGTACGGAAACATCACCCGTAGTTGCTCCGCTGCCATCGAAAGCCAATGCAATAAATTCTTCCGGAACAAAAATGATCATAAGGAAGATTAAAATATAAAGTACGGCAAAAACAATCTTGATATTCAGGTCCTTCATGATCCGAAACAGAGCGAACCCTACCAGCACGCCTATTCCCGTACCCATAATCCATATAAAAAGCAATTCATTAACTACCGGCATGATCATATGTGTCTGCCTGGCCAATACCGCCAGAGCCGGTTCCGCGACTGTTGCCAGGAGGCCGAAGACAAGCCCGAAGAAGATAATGAAAATAGCTTTCTTCAGCTTTATTAACGAGCTTCCCACCAGTTTTCCAATGGGCAGAATACTGATATTAAGCCCCTCCAGGAACAGCGCCTGCCCAATTACCACGCCTGCATATCCCACCACCAGCTTTACATAATCCCCCGTGTTGTCCATAGGCGCTACAAAACCGCAGACAATTATGATAATTGCTGCGAGGGGCAGTGATGAAAATAAAGTTTCTTTCAATGTGTTTAAAAATCTCATGAGCCATTATATTATAAATACCGAAGTATTTCAACTCCTTTTTTTATTCGGTCCAAACCGTCAGCATCTCTGTAAAATCCCCTTATTTCAAAGCCTGTTTACATAATCCGCAGAGATAAAACAGATTATTTCAGATAAAAGACTTCCTGCATAAACTGAATGGGTTCTGCTTCGTTAAAGTCGAAGGAACCTTCCACCATCTTGGAGGTAATCGCATTCCATCGGTTGCAAGCTTCACTTTTGGCAATATACTCGTTGGCTGCCTTTACATCATCGCATTCAAAGCAATAGAAAAATTGATTCCCGTTCTGGAAGATGGAATAATTACGGTATCCCGCCTTCGTATGCTCCTCCATGATCTCCGGCCACGGGTCAAGGTGCATCTTAACGTATTCCTCCAGACACTCCTCCTTGACCTTCCAGGTCCAGGCATATTTGTTACTGTGTTCCATATTCATATTCCTCCTGCTTTCATAGTATTTGCGATACCTTAAAGAATTATATGATAAATGAAAGGATATCCGTATGATGTAAAAATAAAAAGAATGTGATATAATGAAAGCTACCCATCAATAAACCAAGGAGGCTTCATCATGCTGTTTGTCTGTTACCCCAAATGCACCACCTGTCAGAAAGCACAAAAATGGCTGAATGACAATATGCTTTCCCATGAGACCCGTGATATAAAATCCGACCATCCCACTTATGAGGAGTTAAAAGACTGGTTCCATAAAAGCGGGCTGCCGCTGAAAAGCTTTTTCAATACCAGCGGACTTTTATATAAATCCCTGGAATTAAAGAGCAAGCTTCCGGCCATGAGCGAAGAAGAACAGCTTCGTCTCCTTGCCACCGACGGAATGCTGGTAAAACGCCCGATTTTAGTAGGGGATGATTTTGTTTTAGTTGGATTCAAGCAACCGGAATGGGAAGCCAGGAAATAACTTAACTCGTCCCCGGCGGCTTCAATATGATAGCTTCTTCGTCTATCACCATCGCAGCCCCTGGGGACTATGTTTTAATTGTACTATAAATTCAGAAAAATACAACCCAAAAACAGAAAAGTTTATTTTTGTTTAATAATTATGCCTACTGTTCTTCTCCGGCCACTGCACGTCTTTGGGTGAGCTCCTCTCTGATTTTCTTCAGCTTTTCCCCGCTTAAATCATAGAAAAGGAAGGGAACCACGGAGAGCAGATTGGTTACAGCCGGAATGATGGTCATCATCATAAAGATACCCTTCTGTGTAAATTCGCTCTGCATATACATATCTGTTCTTCCCGGAATTAAGGCTCCTGTTCCTGCCGCCGCAAAGCCGATGGCCACCAGAATCAGGGACATGGTAAAATCCTTAAAACCGCTTGCAATCTTACTTCTTAAGGACATAAGGGCAAAGGAAATGCCCTCCTGCCTCTGGCCCGTCTTCCATTCCATATAGTCAATGGTATCGGCACACATTAAGGTAGGAATTACATTCAGGATACCGACGGGCATCATGGCAATGCAGAGCAGCGTGGCCAGTATTGCGGCATTCATGGTAAACTGCCCCACCACAAACATAACTGCAAGTCCGGCGGAATGGAACAGGGTGGCACCGATAAACAAGGTCTTGGCTTCAAACCTCCGCTTTAAAGCCGGTGATATGATCATACCAATCAGAGAAGAGATTGAGCCGGGAAGCGCAAAGAATACTTGCATGGACGGCTGGAGATAAACATAGCTGACAAAGTAAACCACACTTGCCGATACAATATTTCGGAAAAAGGACAGAAAGTTCCCGCCGACCAGCAATAATAAAGGCTTATTAATAAACAGATATTTGAACGCATCCCGGATTCTGGGCTTTTCGATTGACGGAGGGATCTTCTCCTTCAGCCGGAGCCCGCCGCTGATCACAAAGACAGGGGTAATCAGGCCTGCCACGATTGCCGTCCCCGCATATACGGCTGCCGCCGATTTGGTTATAAGAAAGGCTGCCGCCACCAGAATAGTGGATATCTCTCCGCCGATTGACCCGCTGACTCTGCCTACTGAAATGATTCTTGTTCTTTCGTTTAGATTAGGAGAAGCGATGGCGCTGATCCCCGCCATGGGAACATCAACCATGGTGGAAAAGGCTTCCCATATAAAGAATGTGATAAACATATAGATAACCTTAAGGTTCTCACTGAGACTCCAGGGAATGAACAGGCTTATGGTAATCAAGGAAAAGGGAATGGAACCGAAGATCAGATACGGGCGCATCTTCCCCCATTTACTTCTGGTCCGGTCAATGATGGTGCCCATAATAGGATCATTGACGCCATCCCATATTTTTATTATAAGGAATACCGTTCCGACAACCGCAGGGTTAATCTTGAACACCGTCGTATAGAATATGAACAGATACCCCTGGACTAAGCCAAACATAATACTCTGGCATAAATTTGCCACGGAATAGGATACATAATCCTTCGCTTTAAGATACTTAGTTTCTGCCGTTTTCAAATCAAATTCCCTCCTTTTAAACGATGGTTAATCGATGCGGGAAAGCTCTTTTTTTATTTTTACCGGAATCAGACTGCGAAGCGCTTCCCAGGTACTGAATAGACTGTTGTCCAGCGGACGGTATTCAAACTGCAACGTAGGCTCAAAGGCATACTTTTTCTTTATATACTGCTCCACCTGCTTCTGGCGGTGATGATCCGTAGAATAGTGCTCCTTAAACAGATCCATGACCAGCAACCCTTCCGAGCCCGCCAGGAGATTGCAGCATAAATACCAGTCCGGCAACAGCCGGAACAGATTCCCGTCGGGCATAAAAGCGTGCTTGCCGGGCTGGCAATAGATCTGCAGATGTGTTCCATCCTTAATGATCTCCTTGCCCAGTGACATTGATTTGAGATAAAAGCCGTGGAAGCTTGCCTCGGCATCACATATGCCGCCGTCGGAATCCACATAGATCCATATGTGCTCCAGGTCATACATATGCTGAATATCATAATCAAAATAAACTGCATATTCGATGACAAAGGCCGCCTCGACAGGCTCCAGATACAGTTCTCTCCGGAAGGACCGGCTGGCCCCCGACTGGCGGAATACACTGCAGCCTATTCCATTCACCGCGAAGGGCTCCAATTTGTCAAACATGATATAGGGGCTGTACCGCAGCGCAAGCTCTAAATCACTCATTCCTCTTTCCCTCCTTTGCTCCCGCTTTGATGCGGATTGTTTTAATTTCAAAAGGCCTGAAGTGAAGCTCAATTCCTTTTTCTGATTCCTCCAGCCGTTCCCGGATGTTCTCCAGCATGTCCGTTTCATAAGCAGCGGTAATCCCCAGCTCTGTCTTTAATACACAGCTTGTTGTGGCGTTCTGGGCCTCGTATAAACGCAAAATGATATCTCCCGAGCCATCCTCCGCTTTCTTTACCGTCTCCAGAATTACATTACAGCAGGTAAAGCCCCAGGATTTCTTCTCTTCCCCTTTGTTAACCGCCTCCAGGGAGAAGAAGCTTCTGCTTCCGGCATCCCCTGTCTTTGTCAGAACCGGGTAATTCAATTCATAGCCGCTCCGGGTAACTCCGCTGTCCGCAAAGGTGCCGTTATAGACATAGAGGGAGTAGGTGAATTCCTGTAAGCCCTTATCCGCATACATGTCGGGGATCACCGGCGCCTTAAGCAGCGTCAGGTTGATGCTGCCGCCATCCACGCTCACACCATATTTACAGTCATTCAGGACGGCAACGCCGTGATTTGCTTCCGCCAAAGCAGTATAACGGTGCTGGCTTACTTCAAAACGATCCGCATCATATTTCCGTGATTTATGATTCGGCCGTTTTATATAGCCGAACTGGATCTCATGAATCGCTTCCTCTGTATGCACATGAACCGGGAATTCCACCTTAAGAAGCTTGTGCTGCTCCCTCCAGTCAATCTCTGTCTTAAAATCAATCCTGCGGCTTCCGTGACCGAGGCTTATGATCTGACTCATCTGTGAATCGTTGAGCATTCTGCTGATTCTTACCCCTGCGGTCAGATATCCGCCGAACGCATCCGCAGCCGCGCCTTCCGGCAGCCTGCCGAAGATAATCTCTGTCTCCGCCTCCGGTACAAGGTCAACGGGCAGGGACTCATACATGGAGCCCAGCTCCCAGGCATCGTACTCAATATTGACATCCTTGTACATTTTGAAATTATTGCAAAGCCCCCGGGCAAGCTGCAGGCCTGTCTCCTTGTCCGTGACCTCTTCGATCTGTCCCGTTTTATTGATTTTAATTCTGAGGCATCCATTCTCAAGAAGTATGAAATTCCCCACAGAATAAGCAAAACTGCCCATATTAGGGAACGCGGCTGTCTCTTCATTTTCCCGGACATAGACTGTAGTAAAGCCACAAGCCGGAACCTGCACGCTTGTATAGGCCGCTTCACCGATTACCTGCACCGGAAGGGTGTTCCCTTCTATATCAACGGCCCCTCTGCTGCCCAAGGGCAGTCTGACCAGTGCATTCCGGGTCCAGGAAAGTGAGTTGAAGACAGAGAGTGCGTTTATCCCTTCCTTTCCGGTGATGTGGCTTTCCTCAAGAATATGGCCCAATGCCTGATCTATAAGCTCATGGGCTCCCGAACATACCTCCTCAAAATCCCTCTTCGCTTCCTCGTTCACACGGGTAATGGAGGTTCCGGCAAGTATGTCATGGAACTGATTAAACAGCAGCTTCTTCCAAAGCTCTGTAAGCCGCCGCTGCGGATATTCTGCTCCCCGGTTTATTCCCGCGATCACAGACCACAGCTCGGCATCGTGAAGGTCAACTTCCGATTTCCTGCATCCTTTTTTTAAGAATGCCAGGGAGGTATAGGTTCCCCTGTGCCATTGCAGATACAACTCCCCTACGTATTTGTTCTTCGGCAATCCCTTCTTCTCGATGGCTTCAAAGAAATCAATGGGACTCTCCAGCTTCGTCCGGGGAACACCCTCAAGATTCTTAACCCTTCTCGCCAGCTCATAGATATCTCTTGTCGGGCCTCCGCCTCCGTCACCGTAACCAAAGGGGAACAGAAAGGTCTCAATATCCTCCTTCTGATTCCGGTCCACATTCCAGCGCCGTACAAGAACCTCCGGGTCAATGGCAGAATTATTCTCCATAAACAGATGGGACAGGGTCTGGCTTCCGTCAATCCCCTCCCACATGAAAATATTATAGGGGAAGGGATCTCTTTCCGGGTGGCAGCGGAGTAATTTCTGGGTCGCAAAGTACGGAATACCGCAGCCCTTCATTATTTGCGGAAGCGCGGCGGTAAAGCCAAAGGTATCCGGCAGCCATGCCATTCTGGAATCATACCCGCATTCTTCCTTATACCACTGCTTCCCAAGGACAAGCTGCCGGATCAGACTCTCCCCGCTGGGAATGTTGGTATCGCTCTCCACATAAAAACCGCCTTCCGGCATAATCTGCCCGTTCTTTATCTTCTCCTTTATCCTTGAATAAAGCTCGGGATAGTAATCACGGATATTCTCCAGGATAGGAACCTGGCAAATCATGAATCTATATTCGGGGTATTCCTCCATCAGAGCCAGCTGCGACGACATAGTACGGGCACACTTCCTCTTGGTTTCCTCATAGGGCCATTTCCAAGCAAGATCAAGATGGGACTGGCCGAAAACCGTGAATTCAGGTGCGGTTGAACCATTGACGCAAGAGAGCAGGGGCTCCAGCAGCTCTTTCGTCTTTATGTAACCTTCCATCCTTTTTTCCAATGGCTGCTCAAAATCAACCAGATAAGTAAACTGTTTCAAGCCTTCAAAAACCTTCTGGGCTCTCAATGAATTCTCATCCAGGACGTTCAGAAGCTTATTCAGGGTGTATGCATCCAATCCAGCCTGGTATGCTTCCTCATTCCATATGGCAATCACGGTATGATTTACCTTGACCTGCTTTTCCGGCGGCTCCGGGACCGGGACACTGTCAGGGAAATAGGGACCTCCGTTTTCCAGCCTCGGGCCATGGCCCGCATAGCTTTCCATCAGGATATCATAGCTCTCCTTTGCCTTTGCCGATCTTGTAAGGGTCACATAATTATGCTCCAGATCCTTCGATCCGGCCAGCCTGCCGTTGACCCAGACCAGCGTCTCTCCACCCATGTCCGGCGAGAATATGATTCTCTTTCCTTCGGCAAACTCCGGAAGCTCGATCCTGGTTTTAAACCAGCCGTATTCCCACTTCCTGCCCCAGGAGGTTCCCGCAGGCATGGGAATGAATTCCTGTACCAATGCCTCTTCCGGAGAAAGCATTTCCATGGTAGTAAATCCGCTGCATTGCACTTCACCGATGGGAATATAAAAGTCCTTTTGTATCTCCTGAATCCAGATATCCAGACGGTTTCTCCACTCTCTGCTTAATTTCATAAGATTCTTCGCCCCCTTATAAAATAATAATCGTGTACCAGCTTCTTATCTTCATTGTAGCAATGTACTAGGGATATAACTATGCATTTTTTGCTTATCTCAATAAATATATTGTATTTATTGCTTTCATTAATTTGGCAAAATGAAAGGTGCCTTGCACTGGCTTTTCCGTCAGTCAAGGCACCTTTTCCTTAATCCTTTGTCACCGTATCATTCCTGGTAAGTTTTTAAAAACTCCGTCACCCGGGCCGCCAGCGCAGCAATCTCTTCTGCTGTATATCCTTCATACTCTGCAAATGGATTGCGTTCACCCTCAGGCTTCTGTATCCTGCCGTCCTCTCCAACCCTTGCCATCATATTCAGGCTGATATAATGCTTCTCATCATAATGATCCACAAATACCAGGTAACGATCACCAATGCTTAAGGGCAGCTCTTCATCCGCATAGGACCGCAGGGAAAGCTCACCGTCAAGCTCGCCGCCGCTTAAAGCACGTTCCACATGGGCGGTATATGCAACCTCCGCATAGCCGAATTCATTCTCCTCTTCCCTGCCCTCCGACAGAACCGTGACCTCAAGCAACTGCCGTCCGCGCATCACCATTCCAAATTCCGATGCGGCAAGCATCCCGTCCTCATCCTGTGTGATACGGATAATTTCTTCCGTAACCGACTGATACCCTTCCCCGTCGAAACGGTTAAAATCAGCATGATCCGAATGGGACCAGATCCGTCCCTCCTCATCAATCTCAAACAGCAGATCCAGATCACCCACCAAATAATATACTTCCTGATATTTCGTCAGGGGAAGAAGATATACTCCGTCTTTGCGCAGGAGATTCGTTGCCTCATCACCGGTACAGCCCCCATACAAATATTGATTTAAGCTCATTGTTTCAGGAACAGCCTGGCCCCATACGGTCTCCAAAACCTTCACCTCGGACCGCTGCCCCTCGCTCCTGTAGTTGTCGGATGCCGGAACCGGCTGGGTATCCGTTACCCTGATAATCACAATGCTTTCTGTATGAGCCTCAAAAACATGAAGAAAGTTCCAAAAAACTATCCTGTCCATGTCCGCCTGTCCTTCCATCTCGGACAGCTTAAAATTATCCACCGGAAGTCCCTTGATTTCATCGGATAAATCAGCATTGTCCGCTGTCTGGGTTCCTGTCCCCTCCGGCTTGCTTCCTTCCGGCAGGGTTGGCACGGTTACTTCTGATCCCGGCTGCTGGTCGGGCTGACCCACATGCTCATACTCATACTCCTTCCAGTCGAACAAATCCGGCAGCCTCATCCGCTGAAAGAGAAATATTCCTGCCAGTAGGACAAGACATGCTGCTCCCGCCAGCGGCTTCCAATGCACCGCCCTACGTCTGCCCGTCTGGGCAAGGATGCCTTTCCATATGCGTTCCTCTGCCTCTCTGTCCGGCTCCGCTTTATTCCAGGAATCGATAATTCGGTTATCTTTCATTGAAAATCACTCCTTAATTCTTCTCGAAGGACGCTGCGCGCCTCACTTAAATGGTTACGAACTGTCGACTGAGGTTTATGAAGAAGCTCTGCTATCTCTACGCTAGTGTAGCCTTCATAATAATACAGATATACCACTGTCTTATATTTATCCGGCAATTTCATAATTACCTTCAGCGTATCGTCCGCTTCAATACCCCCGCTGCTGCAGAGGGCTTCATAATCCTCCAGATTCTCTCTCTTGCGCCACCATGCCTTAAGAACATCCTTGCATACATTGGATGCCGTTCTGATCAGCCAAGCCTTTTCATGCTCCTCACTCTCAAAGGCCGCACCGGACCGGATCATCCTCACAAAGGTATCCTGAACCGCATCCTCCGTATCAGCCTGATTCTTCATGTAAGCAAAGCAGACACGGTACACTGTTCTCATATGGCGCAGATATAGTTCCTCAATCTCTTTGTCCGTACGCAACAAAGATTTCGTCTTCATATTGCCTCCTCATATATCCTGCGGTAATCCGCTTTTTCTCCTGTTTCCGCAACTACTATACGCTATCAGCAGCGTATGCCTTACCCGCAGGACATCATAATTGCATCTTCAAGGGATTCATAGCTATGAATTCTCTTTCAATAATAATACGATTGAGTGACGGGAACTGTCGGAGTAATTTCTACAATTTTTATTTATTCTTATTCGCCAAACTAAATTCCTGTTATGACTGTTACTTTGCAAATCCCTTTCTTGAATTTAACCCGGCGAACTTCTGATGTATCCTTTATCCTGTTTGGCAAAGCAAATTCCCCTTATTGCTGGTGGAACGTTACTGTGGCAAATTCTTTTCTTGAATTTATTTTCTATTTATCGGAACGAACCTTATTCCGTCTGTCTCTCTGCGGCAAATCCAGAATACTCTTGTTGCCTACCGCCTCCAGTGTCTGCCCCACATGTTCCTGGTGGCGGCGGAATTTGCTGATATGGATCAATTGGGACCCATAGATGCCATTATGCCCCGAGACATAATAGCTGATCAGTGCAGCCGCCACATAATAAGGCAAGGCACCGGCACCGAACAATTCTATTCCAAGCATAACGGTGGTCAAGGGAGTGTTGGCAGCACAGCCAAACACCGCAATCATCCCTAAGGCGGCAAGAAGGGAAGGTTCAACATGAGCTGTCTGTCCGATCCATCCCCCAAGGGCAGCCCCTATATCAAAAAGAGGAGTCACCTCTCCGCCCTGGAAGCCTGCGCCCAGGGATAATACTGTCATAACGAACTTCAGAGCCGGGTCGAGAAAATGAGTCTCACCGCGGAAGCCGGCGCTTATCATCCACGTGCTTAACCCGTCATACTTAACCGCACCAAGGGAAAGCATTGCGGCCAGTACAATCAGACTTCCCGCCAACGCTCGCAAAACATGGTTTTTTATCATTTTACCATATAAACCTTTTAGTTTATGGACCGATACCGCAAACAGCCTTCCCGCAAGACCAAAGGCACAGGAGGCCGCCGCAATAATTAAGATATTATAGGCCCCTGCTGCCGGCACGGCCTGTATTTCATATACGGCGTGAGAGGCTCCCAAAAGATGAGTAACATAATTAGCGGTAAAGGAAGTGATAAAACAGGGAAGCAGCGCTTCATAGCTGAGCTTTCCGATGAAGCACATCTCCATTCCGAAGAAAGCTCCGGCCAAGGGTGTGCCGAACACGGAGCCAAAGCCCGCGCTGATGCCCGACATGATAAATACCGGTTTTATTTTGTCCTCCAGCTTAAGGGCCTGTCCGATTTTATTGGCCAGCGTTCCGCCGATCTGCACGGCGGTGCCTTCCCGCCCCACCGATCCCCCGGTGAGATGGGTCAGTATGGTGAAGGTAAACGTAAAGAATGCCATTCTAAAGGGAACCTGGGCTCCCTTATGCACGCTGTCAATGATTAAGTTGTTTCCTCTCTGTGCGTTTTTTCCGAACCTATGGTATACAGCCGCCGTCAATATGCCCACTGCCGGAAGCAACGCTATGAGGAGCAGATGATGCTCCCGGGCGGAGGTCACCCATTCCAGCATTGCTAAAAACGCCGCCGATACGCTGCCCGTCAAAACCCCCAGAACCAGCGTTGATAGCAGCAATATCCATAAATTCTTCTGTCTTGTTATTCCCATGATGTTCCGGCCTCTTATTTTTGTAATAATTTTCTATAGGTTAAATCAATTCCTATGGCGCCAAGGGGGGCTGTAAATATAATCGATAATACGGCAATGCTGAGAATCGTATTGCCTGCCGCGACACCGGCCGCCAAGGGTATCGCCCCCACCGCCGCCTGCACGGTAGCCTTGGGCATATAAGCTATATTGCAGAAAAGTGCTTCCTTCCAGGTGAGCCCGGATTTTATAAGACTTACAAAAACACCGGCCGCTCTGAACAGCAGCGCTCCGAATATTACCAGGATGGCAGCGATACCGGCCCCGTAAGCATACCGAATATCCACAGCCGCGCCCACCAGCACAAATAATACCAGCTCTGCCGCAACCCAGACCTTTGAGAATTTCCCCGATATTCTTTTGGCGAGGATATCATAGGTTTTCAAGATCGCTCCGCCCAGGGCCATGACCGCCAGGAGGCCCGAGAAGGGAAACAGGGCCGAAATATGTTCTTCAAAGCCCACCAGCAGGAAGGATATCCCCAGAATAATTAATATTTTAACCGTATCCCGCATGTGTATTCTTTTAAATATCTGTACCAGTAGAATACCGACTCCAATCCCCACGGCCAGGCCCGTAAGAATGGAAAGCGGTATATTTAATACCGTTAGAAAATTGATCCTTCCCCCCTTATATACGTCAATGAATGCGGTAAACAGTACAATACAATAGATATCGTCAGCGGAAGCCCCTGCCATAATCAGCTGGGGAATGCTTTTTTGCTTCCCGTACCCATCCTCCATCAGGGTAATCATTTTAGGTACAATAACTGCTGGTGAGACCGCCCCCAGCATGGCTCCCATGATTGCCGCTTCCACCACAGTCACTCCCAGCAACGGCGGAGCCAGTAATACGGCGCCTATAATCTCAAAGGTGGCCGGGATAAAACACATAAGTATGGCTGGTCTCCCCACCCTTTTCAAATCATTAATATCAAGGGATAGCCCCGCCCGCACCAAGATGACAATAAGGGCGATTTCCCTTAAATCAGCTGAAATATCCAGAATATTAGGATCAATCAGATCCAGGGCATAAGGGCCGAGCAAGATACCCGTAATAAGCATACCTAATAATCCTGGCAGACGCAATTTCTGAAAAATACCGCTGAGGGCAAACCCGCACACCAAAATAAGAGCCAAACTAATCAACATAAAATATCCTCCCTTGCTAAACAAAAAAAAGCTGACAGCTTCCGCTAAGTGCAGAAGTCATCAGCATGAAATGCGTTTCGGCTCGCGCCATGGGAGAACCTCATTCCCATTACGATATTTATACTATATTCTCCTCTTCCTGTCAAGCTGCAACAGCTAATTTCATGCAACTGCTCCAGGTTCATTGATTTCTTTGAATAAAGCCTTGTGCTGTATCACAATTGAAATATTTCGGCGGCCTTATCCATATTTACCATTACGGGGACGGAAAACGGACATTTGCTCTCACAACTTCCGCATTTGATACAATCAGAGCCATGTGCCGCCAGTTCTCTGTAATGTTGGCCTACTTCCCTTATTTATCGCATCTTCATCCATAAGGGCAATATCAGGATATTTTGTAATGGCAAACCATAATCTTTTTAACCGGGTAATTCCAGAAAGTCAGATGCAGTTCCTCTCCCACGATGACCAGCTCTCCTATGGCAAGCACACCGCTTCTCCGCATTTGAACTGCCAAAGATGGGACTATATTCTTCTCTTCTGTCGCTATTCCATTCTTCTAAATACTAAATATTGATGCAAATAGCTTGACAAAAAAGCAAATATCAAATAAACTGTTTATATAACTCATTTATATAAACAGTTTATTTGATTTGTCTTAAAAGGTAGGTGTTGTATTATGCCAAAACAAAGGATCACAAAAGAAATCGTAATAAGTGCTGCTTTTGAGCTCATGAGGGAGGGCGGCACAGAACAGGTATTAGTCAAAAATATCGCCCGGAAAATTGGCTGCTCGGTACAGCCGATTTACAGCTACTTCAGCAATATGGAGGGTCTGCGCAAGGATCTGGAAGAACAGGCCGCTGTTTTTACCAGGGAATATATTAAAGCCCGTATTGACAAAGATGATTTATTTCGCAGCACCGGCTATGCCTATGTCCGGCTTGCCAGGGAGGAGCCGGGAATATTCAAAATGTATGTATTGCGCCAGAGAGATAATATTGCGTCACTGGACGGTCTGTATCAAAGTGAAGCTAATCCGGATACCGCAGAGCTTATTGCGGATGCATTGCATATCAGTAAGACGGATGCCCGGGAATTGCATACGAGGATGCTGATCTTCAACGTAGGGATTGGTACCATTCTGACCAGCACCTCTCCCGGCATTCCCCCTGAGGAGATTGCAGAACAGTTAGAGACAGCTTATGAAGCCTTTTTAAACCAAATTTTAAGAAAGCAGGAGGAGAAATAAGATGCAAAAAGCAGTGGTAATATACAAGAGCAAAACCGGTTTTACAAAGAAATATGCCCAATGGATTGGTGAGGAATTGAATTGCGTGTCCATCCCCTATTCTGAAGGCAAACGCATTTCTCTTGAGGATTACGACATCATAATCTTTGGCGGCGGCCTTTATGCCGGAATGATTAACGGTTTGAAATGGTTTAAGGGAGAGCTGCCAAAGCTTCACGGGAAAAAGGTCGCCATCTTTGCCACCGGTGCTACTCCGCCCGGTGCTCCCGATATAGAGAATGCCTTGAAGAGGAATTTCACAGAGGAGGAATTAAACAAAGGGAATATCTTTTATCTGCAAAGCGGCCTATGCTATGAAAGGATGAGCTTCACCGGTAAATTAATGATGGCTCTTTTCCGTAAAATGCTGAAAAAGACCGAGGGTGAAGACAGTGAGGCATACCGGATGGTACAGCAATCATACGATTATTCTTCAAAGGATGCCATTCTCCTACTGACTGAGTATTGTAAAAGGCCGGTTGGAACTGACGCTTAATCTCTCTTCTTTGTGCATGGAAAGAGAGGACAAAAGACAGGCTTACAGATAAAATAAAAAAGAACTGAAGGAGTGAATTGCATGGAATGGATTGATCGTCTGAATAACGCCATCCGTTATATTGAAGAACATCTTACGGAAGAAATTGACTATGAACAGGTTGCTAAGGTTGCTTGTTGTTCCACTTATCATTTTTAAAGAATGTTTGCCTATATGGCAAATATTCCTCTCTCCGAATATATCCGCCGCAGGCGCATGTCCCTGGCAGCAGCAGACCTGCAAAGCGGTGAGAAGATTATTGATGTTGCCATGAAGTATGGCTATACTTCTCCCACAGCCTTTAACCGTGCTTTCCAAAGCATACATAACATTGCGCCGTCACTGGCTAAAAAGGAAGGGAGTCCAATGAAATCATACCCGCCCATCAGTTTCAAAATAACCATCAAAGGAGTGGAGGAATTGAATTACCGCATGGAAGAGAAAGAAGCCTTTCGCATCGTTGGCGTGTCCCAGCCCCTATACAGGGAGATTGAAAAGAATTTTACCATTGTCCCGCAGATGTGGCAGAAGGCTGTTATGGACGGAACCCTGCCGAAGCTGGCATCCTTGATGAATCATCCCCCCATGGGGCTTCTGGGGGTAAGCACCTGCAATGATAAAGAAGAATGGAAGTATTTTATTGCTGTCTCCAGCTCCCTGCTCGTCGAGGAAGCCCTGGAGGAGTATCTGGTTCCGGCTGCTACATGGGCGATTTTTCCCGGTACGGGACCCAGCCAGTCCATTCAGGAGCTGGAGCAGCGCATCGTAACAGAGTGGCTGCCCTCTTCCGGCTACGAATATGCCAACGCACCAGATATCGAGGTTTATTTAAACGCTGATCCGAATAATGCGCAATATGAGGTATGGATACCTGTTATGAAGGGATAACCTGGAGGAAAATTACAGATATAAAATCCTTTCCGGAGAAGGAATTGGCTTTCGGCTATATATCATTACCGGAGCAAGCCGTTCCTCTTACTCGTCATATAAGAACCGGAGAGAAAACCCATCCTGGATTTTCCCTCCGGTTCTTATTATTCCGTTCGCTCTGCCGCATCTTATTGTTGATTTCCCATTTCAAAAGCTTTTGTTTTAGGTTCATTATCCGTTAAGTCATTCAGGCAAGGTATCACATTTTCTTTCAATTCAACGTTCAACAAAATACTCCTTTCGATTATCGGATCAATTACTTAGATGAACGTTTCTTCTTGATTTTACCACCCTATTCCCTCCTGCCGCTTTATGATTTCTATATTGTTTATAAATACATTCCTCAGCCCAGCATCTGGCAGATGGAATACGCCACATTATCCAGAGAGGTCTGCTTCTCCACCGCTCCGATATTAAATGCCACCTTGGGCATTCCATATACGACGCTGGACTGTTCATCCTGGCCGATGGTTCTGGCGCCCATCTTCCGCATGGCCAGCAGGCCCTTGGCACCGTCATAGCCCATTCCCGTAAGAATAACGCCCACCGCGTTGCTTCCGGCTTCCCTGGCCGCAGACTCAAACAATACATCCACAGACGGACAGTGCCCGTTCACCTTCTCTCCCGCGTAGCACTCCACCTTATACCGGTCTCCGATTCTGCGGACGATCATATGCTGATCCCCCGGCGCAATAAGAACCTGTCCCTGCTCCGCATAATCCCCGGATCTGGCTTCCTTCACGGACAGATTCGTCGTCTGATTCAGCCGGTCTGCAAACATCCGGGAGAAGTTGGGAGGAATATGCTGGACAATAACAATTCCGGGGACATCCTTCGGCAGGTTCTTCAGAATGGAGAAAATGGCCTCCGTTCCCCCGGTGGAAGCTCCAATCGCTATTATTTTTCCCTTTCCGGCGATCCCCTTGCTAACAACATTCCTGGCGGAACCAGCTTCCCGACTGTGTACCTTTGCGTGCGCAGCTATCCTGATCTTAGTGATCAGCTCATTAATAAAGTTCTCCACGCTGCTGGCGGAGGACATATTCGGTTTTCCGACAAAGTCCACAGCCCCCGCATTCATGGCATCAAACACGGTTCCCGAAGCAGAGCTGACCACAATAATCGGCAGGGGATACTGAGGCATCAGCCTCCGTATAAATTCTATGCCGTTCATCTTAGGCATCTCAACATCACAAGTCATAACATCCGGTTTTGCAGAAATTATCTTATCCCTGGCATCGTAAGGGTCACTGGCTGCTGCCACAACCTCCATCTCCGAATCAGAGGATAGCCCCCGCAGCAGCACTTCCCGGAACAGCATGCTGTCATCAACGATAAGAACTTTTATTTTTTTTGGCATCAAACAGTTCCCCCTGTTTACATTTTTCTGTAGATCGCCGGCTGTACATATCGGAACCGGGTTGCTTCGCGATTTAACGATTCGGAATGCCCAATAAACAGATAACCCCCGGACTCCATAAAGTCATAATATTTATTCACCAGCTCATTCTTTGTCTTCTCATCAAAATAGATCATTACATTCCTGCAGAAGATCGTATGAAATTTCTTCCGGAAGGGAAAGACCGGTTCCATGAGGTTGAATTTTCCGAAAATCACCTCATTGCGAAGCTTCTCTGTAATCACCGAGTTCTCATTGTCCTGCTTTATTGTATAATTACTTCTCCACTTGGCAGGCAGAGTCTCCAGCTCCTTATTGCTGTATACGCCTCGTTTGGCTTCCTCCAGCACCTTGTTGGAGATATCCGTAGCCAATATCTTGGCATCCCAGTACATCTTGTCCCTGCCGAAATATTCATCCAAAATCATAGCCAGGGTATAGGGTTCTTCTCCGCTGGAGCAGCCGGCGCACCAGATGCGCAGATCCCGGTCCGTCACAGCGGCAGAAAGATAAGGAAGGACGACTTCCTTAAAATAAGCAAAGTGATCCGCCTCCCTCATAAAAAAAGTATGGTTTGTAGTTATTTTATCCAGCAAGGTAGAGACCGCCGCACCGGTGGTATCCTTAATCACATAGTCATAATATTCGGTAAAGTTTTTAAAGCCTTTTTGAAGCAGCTCGTTCTGGAGCCTTCCAATAACCAGGGTCTCTTTCTCCGGCTTCAGATAGATGCCATAGTTTGTCTTAATATAGGTTGATAATTGGTCAAATTCTTTTTTGGTAATAGTAATCAAAACTGCTCTCCTCTAATTGTTCAGGCTCAGCCTAATGCAAGATCTTATTCAGGGTCTGAATCACATGATCCTCCTTAAAGGGCTTGACAATAAAGGATTTGGCACCATTCTGTATCGCCTCCATCACCATACTCTCCTGGCCCATCGCAGAAACCATTACCACCTTGGCTTCGGGATCAAAGGCCATGATCTCCTTCAATGCTTCCAGGCCGGTCATATCCGGCATGGTGATATCCATCGTCACAATGTTCGGCCTGAGCTCCTTGTACCTTTGCAATCCGATCCGCCCGTTCTCTGCCTCGTCTACTATAAAGTCATACTTGATCAAAACATTCCGAATCGCCATTCTCATAAATGCTGCATCGTCAACAACCAATACTCTCCTCATACCTTACTCCTATCCCGCATCATTCTCTTCCAAAAGCCTTTCACAATCTAAAAGGAGCTTGACCGTTCCGCCAGCCTTGCCGATTTTGCGAATATAACGATTTTCCGCCTCCCGGTTCATCTGGGGCGGGTCGACAATATCCTCCTCCGGTATGGTCAGAACTTCTGTCACCTCATCCACAATCAGGCCGATGGAGATATCATTGATATCAATTACAACAATACAGGTTCGCTCCGTATATTCCAGCACATCTTTTTTGAAACGCAGCCTGATATCCATAACAGGGATAATCTTCCCTCTTAAATTAATAATTCCCCGAACATACTCCGGCAGCTCCGGAATCTCTGTAATAGCCTGCAGGCTGATGATCTCTGTCACATGTCTGATCTCAATTCCATAACATTCGCTGCCGACCAGGAAGGTAAGGTACCGGTCCTTCTGGGTATCTTCCTCATTTAAACTATCATAAACTTCCGCCATTATATTTTCCTCTCCTTCCTCATCACTGTAAACAGATCAATTAAACATCCTTGCAATATCCAGAATAAGACTGATACTGCCGTCTCCCAGCAGGGTACAGCCGGCAAGTCCCTTCAGCTTCTTAAAGTTCAGAATGTATTGAGGCAGCGCCTTCACTACCACCTGCTGCTGGCCCAGCAGCTCATCGGCAAAGATGCAAGTGGTCTTCTCATCCTGCTCTACCATAATGATAATGCCCTCGGAGAACTTTGTAATGTCCGTCTTGACCTTATACAGCTCATGAAGGCGGCGTATGGCATAGCATTCCCCTCTCACCATAATCATTTCATTGCCGTCCGGGTCATAAATGATATCTGATTCCTTAGGACGGAAGGATTCCTTGATGGATATGGTAGGCAGGGTATACCTGGACTTTCCCACCTTGATGTTCATGCCGTCAATAATGGCAAGGGTCAGAGGAATCTTCAGGGTGATTGCCGTTCCCTTATCCATGATGCTGTCCACGGACAGAGCTCCGCCCACCGCCTCAATATTCTTGGATACCACATCCATTCCTACTCCCCTGCCGGAGAACTCCGTCACCTTTTCCTTAGTGGAAAAGCCGGGAAGCAAAATCAGATTATAGATCTCCTTATCCGTCATATCCTCTTCATTCTTCATCAGGAGCTTATTCTCCCTGGCCTTGCGGAGAATCTTCTCCCGATCCAGCCCTTTACCGTCATCCCTGACAATAATAAGAACATCTCCGCCGGCATTCTTCGCTTCCAGCGTAATGGTTCCCGTACGCTCCTTGCCCTTTGCCAGCCGCTCCTGCACGGTCTCAATACCGTGATCAACACAGTTGCGGACCAGGTGCATCAGCGGGTCGGAGATATGTTCGATAATGTTTTTATCTACCTCTGTCTCCTCGCCGATAATCTCCAGCCTCACATCCTTATCCAGCTTCTTGCACATATCCCGGACAATCCGGTGCATCTTGATAAAGGTGGCGGACAGGGCAACCATCCGGATGGACATTACCATATCCTGAATTTCACTGGTTATTTTATTCAGTTGATTTGCTGCCTTGGAAAAATTATTCAGCTGAAGCCCCTTAAGATCCGGGTTCTGGATTACCATAGCCTCTGCGATTACCATCTCTCCAACCATGTCCATCAGCTTATCCAGCTTCGTTACGCTGACGCTGATGATACTCTGGGCGGAGCTTCCGGAAACCGCACTCATTTCATGATGCTCCGGTCTGGCCGCCTTACCGTTTTCCCCGGCTTCCTTCTGAATCGATGATAGATCAACGGAAGCATTTGCCTCGCCCGACCCGGTAAACTGAGCCAGCTTCGTGTTCCCCTCCAGCTGCGTCAGCTCTATATCCTTTAAAAAGATAGTCTGCATGAAGAATTCATGCATTTCCTTATAATCCTTATCCGTCTTGCAATAGATCTGAAAACCGTTTTTGCGAATCACATCAACGCTTTCATCACTGTCTATGATATCTGCCGGAACATAGAACAGCTCCCTGACAAAGCCCTTCATATGATGAATAATGGTATAGGCGCGGATGTTCTCCATCTCACAGCCCTCATCAAAGTGAACAATCGCCTTATAGGCGTATCTGGCCGGCAGTATATACTCACTGCCGTTCCTCAGGGTATCAGCCGTTCGGACGAAAGCCTCCCCGGCTTTTGCTGCTGTTCCGGTACTCTCCGCCTGCTTCCGTCCCAACGCATCGGCGGCTGCGGCTTCCGCTGCTTTGACCGGTGCTGTTCCCGCCGCATCCATATTCCTGCTTTTCAATTCTGCAAGAAATGCCTTGATTTCAGCGACCAGTTCCTCCGCAACGCCGTCGGCCTGATTTCCATTCTTGATTTTGTCTACCTCGGTCTTCATAAAGTCAACTCCTTCCAATACCAGATCGGAAAGAGCCGATAAATTAATCTGTTCCGGCGAATCCTTACGGATATAGAAGAACAGATCCTCCATGGAATGAGCCAGCTTGGTAATGCCGTCAAATAACATCATCGCCGATGAACCTTTAATTGTATGCATAATCCGGAAAATTTCATTGATGGAATCCTCAGAATAACCGCTTTCCTTCTCACCCGAAAGAATGGATTGTTCCAATTGCTCTAATAGCTGGGAAGTTTCAAACAAGTACATTTCTAATAATGGTTCCGCGGAAAATTGATCTGACATTCATTTTCCCTCCTTCTTTATTTTCATTCTGTTAATCGTCGCTGTGGATCAGTGCTGCTAATACTTGCCGAAATCCCTATTATCAGTTAATGTAATTGCTGATTTGACATATTCCCCGGTTCCGGCGGCCTTCTCACCGCTTTCTTTGGTTCCTCTGCTTTCAAGCCTCCTTAGAACTTCCGGGTTCAACTCATGGTTTCTTCTCCCCGGGTCCTTCCCCCTGGTAAGCTTATATTTACTCACTGTCTCTTTCAAAACAGATGCCTGGCTTGACAGCTGTTCACTGGCTGCCGCACTTTCCTCCGCCGTAGCCGAGGTGGTGGCTATCCCCTGGGATACCTGCATCACACCCTGGCTGATCTGCTGTATTCCCAAGGCCTGCTCATTGGAAGCCACGGCGATATCGCTGATCAGAGACGCAACCTCTTCCACACCGTCCACAATTCTTCCCAGCGCTTTAGCCGTCTCTCCGGCGATTCTGGAGCCGCCTTCCGCCTTCCGGATAGAACCTTCGATCATATCCGTGGTCTCCTTCGCCGCACTCGCCGAACGCGCCGCCAGACTCCGGACCTCATCGGCAACTACCGCAAAGCCCTTGCCGTGCTGACCGGCCCTTGCCGCTTCCACCGCCGCATTCAGCGCCAGTATATTGGTCTGGAACGCAATATCTTCTATAACCCGGATGACCTTGGAGATATTGGTAGAGGAGCTGTTGATATCCTCCATTGCCTTTAGCATCTCCTGCATCTGAACATTCCCCTGCTCCGCATTCCGCCTGACCGTCTCCGCCACTTCATTGGCCCTGCCGGCATTTCTGGCATTCTGCTCCGTCTGGGCGGAGATTTCCTCCAGAGAAGCTGTCAGTTCCTCGACTGCGGCCGCCTGCTCCGAGGCACCGCGGGATAGGGATATGCTGGATTCGGATACCTGCCCGGAGCCTATTGCCACTTGGTCCGAGGCTGTAGCAATTCCCCCCAGCATAAGATTGTTATTATACACCATTTCTGCCAGCTTCTTACCCAGCAGATCTTCCTCAGACCTTACCTCTACCTCCACCGTCAGATCCCCGGCCGCGATACGTTCCGCGGTCTGTGCCTGTTCTCTGATATTGGCAATCATTTTATCAAAAGCGCTGCCAAGTATACCGGCTTCGTCTATCCGATCAATGCTGGCACTGACATTTACATCCCCAAGAGCAAGACGGTCTGCGGCAGTGACCAGTTGATTAATGGGATCACTGATGCCTTTGGCAAGCTTGCTCGCCAATATGACACATGCCACGACGGATACTGTAATCAGAAGCAGAATGGCTGCGGTCAGCCATATTACAAGGCTTTTATTTCTCTGTGCCCTGCTGCTCGCCGCGTTATTATTCGTAGTAAGTAAATGCTCCAGATTATCACGCAGCAGGCTGCCGGTTTCATCCGAATCTACCAGCATAATTTCCACTGCGCGGTTCATATCACCCTTCTCTACAGAAGCCATGATCTCTTCCATATACTCCTTATAAAGATCCCATTCCTTCCTGACATCATTGAATACAGCGGGATCCTCATCATGCATCCGTCCTTCATAATTCAGCAGCAATTCGTCAATAGTTCCCATGAAACTCTCCAGTTTCGCCAGAACATCCGCTTTTTGCTGATCTGTCTCTAACACGGTCAGTTCCAGAGTATTATAACGCAGCCGCTGAAAATAAGTTCCTGCCGCACTGGAATAGGTCACGCCCAAAGTATTCTCATTATACAGCAAGCCGTCGGCATTACTCATAGTCCATAAACCGGCTATGCCGCAGATACCAAGAATAGCACCCATTGCCTCTATGATCAAAGCACACAAGACCAATCTTGGGTATATCTTCATATCTTTAAACTTCATAGCAACCTCCCTCTGTTTTTAACAGCATCCGGATATTCTGTGTTTCCGCCCGAAATATCCGCTTTTGCATATAGGAACTGAACTCTACTATATATATTTCGATACTTCCGTTTATCACCATTATAGTAATTTAGTGGCACATTGTCAATATGAGCATTTTCTTGTCGAATATATATTTTAAACAGGCTTCCACGCACAAACCGGGGCTCAGAGGGCAGAATTGAGCAAAAAAAAGGAACCACAGAGGGGCCCTCACATACGCTTGCAGGGATGCCCTCTATGATTCCATTGATTATAGAAAATATTCAGCAAGCCGGTCCAGATCCATCTGGGTCTGTTCTCCCGTCTGCATGTTTTTGACGCAGGCTTTATTTCCTGCCAGCTCATCGGCACCAATAATGACTGTATTCTTCGCACCGATTTTGTTGGCGTACTTCATCTGGGCCTTGACACTGCGATCCATATAATCTGTCTCCACAATGATTCCTTCGCCGCGCAGCTGCTGTACCAGGGAGAAGGCGGACGCTCTGCACTCCTTGCCGAGAATTCCCACATAAAGCTCCACTTCCGGTTCCGGAGCCAGCTCCACACCCTCCGCCGCCAATTCATTAATAATCCGCTCAATTCCAAAGCCGAAGCCCACTGCCGGAATATTCTGCTTCTCATCGATCTCATGAACCAGATTATCGTATCTGCCGCCGCCGCACAGCGTAAAGCCTTCCTCATTCACGAATTCAAACACCGTCTTTGTGTAATAATCGAGTCCTCTTACAATTCCCGTATCCACCTCATAGGGAATCCCAACCTTATCCAGAAGCTCTTTCAGCTCCTCAAAATGTGTCCGGCATTCCTCATCCAGATACTCTATGGTTCTGGGCGCATCCTTTACAATAACCTTGCAGGAAGGCACCTTACAGTCAATCACCCGGAGAGGGTTCTTCTGCATCCTCTCACGGCAGGTGGGACAAAGCTGCTCCTCATGCTGCTTCAGATAGGCAAGCAGAGCCTCGTTATAGGTCTTCCGGCAGTTCCCGCAGCCAATGCTGTTGATATGGAGATTTGCCCCCTTCATCCCCAGCTCCTTCATAAACTCCGTTAGCAGGGAGATCAGCTCTACCTCTGCCAAAGGACTTGCGGAGCCCAGGAATTCGATTCCGAACTGATGATGCTGGCGAAGTCTGCCGCTCTGAGGATTCTCATAACGGAAGGCCTGGGTGAAATAGAACAGCTTAATGGGCTGGCTCTCGCCGTACAGTCCATTTTCCAGATAGGCTCTTACCGCACCGGCCGTTCCTTCGGGCTTGAGGGTAATACTGCGGTTTCCCTTGTCGTCAAAGGTGTACATCTCCTTCTGGACCACATCTGTGGTCTCTCCCACTCCCCGCTGGAACAAAACGGTGTGTTCAAAAGCAGGAGTTATAATTTCCTTCATATTATATGCTTTGCAAATTCTTCTGGCAATCTCTTCAATCACGGTACGTTTGTGCATATTGGAGCCGTACCAGTCCTGGGTACCCTTGGGTCTTTGTGTAATCATATTCTTCCTCCGAATGTCTGACACTATTATTAACCTATCTTATCACATCCTGTCTGATCCGTAAACCTCCTGTTTGCCATAGATGGTTATCAATCGAAGAGCCTGATGGGAGTTATTCTGCGAATTCTGAGGGATGCCAGCCATATGGTCACCGCCGAAACCAGAAGCATGCCCACAGGGACAAAAAGCATATGCCAATAGGGAAGTATCAGATTGACCCTCCGTATTCCGTTGCCCGCCAGCAGCATCTGGGTGAAGGAATTCGACAGCAGAAGCCCTGCCCCCAGACCCAGGATGCCTCCCAGCACGATCACCGGCAGATAGCTGTAGCCCACCTGTCTGATCAGCTGTGCGGCCGTATACCCCAGAGCCTTATATATCCCGTACTGCCTCTGCTCCTTGAGAAGCTTCACCTTGATTAAGAGCAGCAGGATCAGCACGACCGTAATTACGGTGATGCCCCCGCATAAGGCGCAGATGGCCACAATTGATCCGTGGAAGGATTCCATCACCACATTGATATTATCCTCTATATTCATAATTAAGATGTTCCCGGCTGCAAACTCTGTACTCAGCGCTTTAATAAAGTCCTCCGTATCCGTCCCCTCCGTCAGATACATAATCGCCATATTGATTTTGTAATCCGGGTTCAGACGCCTCACTCCCTCCAGCGTAAGGCTTGCGCCTCTTCCCAAATTGCTGATATGCTGCTTTACGCCGACAATCAGATACTGTGCCTCCCCTCCAAAGGAGGACACCGTTACGAAGCCGCCCAGCTCTAGGCCCAGCTCCTGCAGGGTTCTGCTGCTGACCATGATCTCATTTTCATATTCCGCCAGCCGGCCAGCCATCAGGGTATCCGCATCTAATTCGGAGAAATCCTCCATGATCTCGACGCGCACCTGCGCCTCTCTCTCCCCGTTTTTAACCAGCATCTCCTCCGCATTATAATCCAGCAGCCTGCGAACCTCTTTCTTTTCCCTGATCTGATCCGCGATCCGGTCATAATCCGCCGCCTCCGCCCATACCTGCACCTTTGCTGTCGGTAAGCCTACCAGATTCATCATCGCTGTATCATCAATCACAAAATTATAGTACATTCCGACGGTATAAACACAGGCAAAGCTCAGCAGGGAAATAATCACCGCCATTACAAGATTCTGTTTTTTATTATACAGCAGCCCCTTCATGCCAATGGCCAGATTCAAGGGCAGTCCTGATTTCTCCAGGGGAAGGTAATTCCGCTTGAAGCTGTGGGTTTCGATGCCGTCCCGCAGGGCGGCCAGGGGCGTAATCTTCTTTAGCTTCCTTGCCGTCATATTCGTTACGGTAATAATCAGCAGCAGATTCACCAAAGCACTGGCAAGGGCGGCGGGAACGCTGATACGCCCTGCCCACCGCAGGCCGATGGATGCCGATATCATATTCCCCACCGGGGAAGTGACCGCTACCGCCAGGAGCAGTCCTGCCAGAATCCCCACCGCCGTAAGCAGCAGAAACTCAAGCAATAAGGCATATTTAATCTGTTCCGCCGTATACCCCACCGCTTCCAGGGAGCCGATGTTCTTGATATTCTTCTCCAGATGGACCACCACAGAGAACCGGATCACCACCAGGGCAATGGCCAGCAGAATCAGGGAAAATGCAATTAATACCACCATCAGGATCTCGGTGAACATGGTTACTCCCTGTTTTAAGGTATCGAAAGGAAGAATAGCCAGAAAGTCATTTCCGTCAATTTCCTTTCCTTTGAATTCAAGCAGAAAGCTTCTCTCGAATTCTCCTCCGTCGATTCCCTCAAATTGGAGATTAATTAGGCTATGCTTTGCCATATCCCCCGCTTCCTCCCTCAGCTTCCGGAAAGTCTGGTCATAGACAAAGAACTGATACATGGAAACATTGCTGGGTGAGGCAAAGATCACATTCTCATAGAAGCCTGCAATCACAAAGGTGTCACTACGGTTTTCCGTTTTCATTACCAGCTCATCCCCCGTCCGGTACTGCTTCGAGGTCTTCAGTATATAGGGCACGATAATGCCGTTCTCCGGCCTTGGGGACAGCTCGTCGATAATGGACAGACGGTTGAGATGATAGGTGTCCTCTGCATTTAACATAATCGTGATCAGATTGCTCTCCTTCTCGTCCCTCATTCTGTTTCGAAACTTCGGAGAGGTGTAATAGATGCTGTCATGGACTTCGTACCGGTCGATATCCTCTCTTTGATCAAGGATGGAAATCACCTTCCCCATGCTCGACGGTCCGGCCAGCAGCGTACAGTCCGCTCCGTGAAGCTCCTCATTCCTGGCATCTACAAAGTCTCCAATCTGATTTTCCACGGCGATTCCGGTATACATCAGCAGGGTGGATAGTATGACCAGAAGAACCAATACGACGGAAGAGGCAAGGGATCTTTTTATATTGTTCCGGGCAATTAAATACAGTTTCATGCCTACCACCCCATCTTCCGAAGGAATTCATGAAGCACGCTGTTTCGCTGTGCATCCTCCTTCTGAAAAGCGCCCAGGCGGCATTCGTCTATGATCACTCCATCCTTCAGATAGAGGATGCGGTTTGCCCTTCTGGCGGTCTTGATGTCGTGGGTGACCATAACCACGGACTGCCCCTGTTCATTCATCGCGGTGAGGATGTCCAGAACATTGACGGCGTTCTCCGAATTCAGGGCCCCCGTGGGCTCATCGGCAAATACAATCTCCGGCTTATTGATCAGCGCTCTCACGATGGCTGCCCTCTGTGCCTCTCCGCCGGAGAGCTGGGAGGGGAATTTGCTATAGCATTGCTCATCCAGTCCCACCTGGGCCAGAAGCTCCTTTCCCCGCCGGATTACCCCCCTGCGGTCCCGGTTGATCAGCAGACCGCTGACCAGTATATTATCCAGAACGCTCATGGTTTCATTCAGATACATCTGCTGGAAGACAAAGCCGCAGTGGGATCTGCGGAAAACGGCCAGCTTATCATTGGAATAACGGCTTATCTCGGTGCCCCGGAAGATAATCTCCCCAAGGGTGGGACGGTCCATGCCGGACAAGGCATAGAGCAGGGTGGATTTGCCCGACCCGGAGCTGCCCATGATAACAGTGAAATCCCCTTCTTCTATTTGGATGTTAAGATTTTTTAGCACATGCTGCTGTATGCTCCCAGTGGAGAAGGTCTTGCACAGCATCCTGGCTTCCAGTATTATTGCCATTTTGTATTCCTCCATATAATTTTGATAACTTTATTATACTTGCGGAACCTGATCCAGTCTTTTTCCATTCCTTATGAAATTCTTATCCGTTTCTTAAATCTCTCACTTATGCCCTCAGGCCAAACGGAGGAGCAGGCTGACTACAAAGCCCTGGTCACAATAGATTTCAAGGCTTCCCCCCATCCCCTCCATGAACTGCTTCGCCAGGTACAGGCCCAGTCCCGAGCCGCTTGTGCCGGAGCTGTTCCTGCCCCGGTAGAACTTCCCGCAGAGCAGGGGGAGCTCGCTTTCCTCCACGCCCTCGCCAAAATCCCGGAGGGTTACTCTCAGATATCCCTGTTCTACCGCGCTGCTGACTTCTATATGGCTCTCCGTATATTTATAGGAGTTGTGAATGATATTGTCGATGACCTGGCTAAGCCGGAGGGCATCGCAATAAATCAGGCATTCCGGAACTGGATTCACCTTATGTATTCTCTTTAAATGGTTCATCTGCCCCAGCATATCGTCAAGAATGGTGCTCATCTCTTCCCGGCAGTCAATCCTTAGGGCTGTGAGATCCTCCAGGGTCGCATGGAACATATCGCTGATCAGATGGTCGATCATATCCGCTTTCTCATTAATGATCCGGGCTTTTTGTACGGTATCCGCCTCACCGCTTTTGACGGTAATCAGTTCACAGTATGCCTTGATGGTGGAAACCGGAGTCTTGATATCATGGGACAGCCCGGCCACCAGCTCCTTCTTGCTCCGGTTTGCTTCAAACTCACCCTGTCTCGCTTCCTTCAGTTCCTCCCTCATTAAATCAAAGCTCTCCGTAAAGGCCCCGAAATAATTCTGCCTGTACATGGGGAGGGGAAAGTCAAGATTTCCTGCTGCCACATGGGATGCAAAGCCCTCCAGCTTCCGAAACGGCCTGATAAAGCGGATATAAATAAGACCGCCTAATCCCCAGACAAACAGCAGCAGTCCTGTAAACACTGCCGCGGCCACCCGGAATAAACGGTTCCTGCGTGCTTCCTCCGCCGCGTTATCCGGCGGAAACAATATCTTTCCGATCATTACATCCTCTTTTTTGAGGTCTATGATGGCGGCCCGGTCAGCCAGGCCTTGGTAGAGAATTCTTTCATATTCGGGATTACTGCACAGGACAAGCTCAAAACCCAAGGCAGCCGTCTCCGTTTCCATCCCTGCTTCTATCTCTGCCTTTATCTCCGTCTCTATCTCTCTTATCTCTGCTCCTGTCTTTCCTTCTGCCCTCGTTTCATTCTTGGCTTCGGCCTCGGCCATGGCTTTTTCCCGAATGATCTTCTCCGTTTTTTTTACAATTACATTCATCCGGGCAAGGTCCGCCCCGGGAAGCTCCTGCTTCCGGAGAGATCCTATCGTCAGGCAGAAGCATCCCAGGAGGAAAAGACTTATTCCTATCATCCACCGTCCCAGCTTCATAATTCCAACCGATACCCGGTTCCCCAGATGGTCTTAATAATCTCCGGATGATTCGGATCCCTTTCAATTTTTTCTCTCAGCTTCCGGATATGTACATTCAAGGTGCCGTCGCTGAAGAATTCGTCTCCCCAGACATTGGCAAACAGCTCATCCTTGGTTATCACGGTATTGGGATGGCTGAAGAGGTAGAGAAACAGCTTGAATTCCTTATTCTTCAGCTCGATTTCCCTGCCCTCTATATATAATTTCCTGGCCTTAATGTCCACCCGTATCCTTCCCGCCTGCTCCGGCAGAGTTTCTCTGGCCTCCTCAAGGCGCTTCAATACCACCCTGACCTTGGCAAGCAGCACGCTAAGGGCATAGGGCTTCTTTATATAGTCATCGCCGCCGATGTTAAGGGCCATCAGAATATCGTCATCACTCTGTCTCGCACTGATAAAAAAGATGGGAACATCAGAGAATTCACGTATTTTCCTGCACAGGGAGAATCCGCTCTCCTCCGGAAGATTGATATCCAGCAGGATCAGTCTGACCCTATGCTGTTTTAGAAACTCCAGGCAATCCTCCGCGTTAGTCACATATTCCGTCTCCACGCCAAACAAATTAAAATACTCGCAGGTTGCAACCGCAAGCTCCTTTTCATCATCCACGACCAGACAGGTATATTCCACGCCTTGCCCTCCCCTCTCTGCACATCCTTCTATGACAGCTTTGACCGGTTCTCTTCTATAAAATTCTTCTTTTTTTCAATCAGTTCATCAATTCTGCCGATGTAATCTGTAATGCTTTTTACATTGTCTACCCGCTCCAGGCGGTTCTCCTCCGGAAAGATGAATTTGGACATCCCTCCTGCACCAAAGGCCAGGATGGTCTGCTTCTCCTCCATGATGAGAATATTATAGATTCCCTCCCTGCCGGGCCTGGCATACCCCACATTCTCCAGATTATCCGCCATGTTCTTCTGACGGTAGAGATAATAAGGAACATAGCCGTTCTTCTTCGCATACTCCTCCGTCTGCTCCAGCATCCGGGAGACCTGAACCGCGGGGCAGTCCGAATATGCTTCCTTCTCCAGATTCAGCCTGGCTGCACGCTTTACCGCCAGGGTATGGACCGTCAGGCTGTCGGGATTCAATTCCTTAATCCGGCGGAGGGTATTTGCCACATCCTCCGGGTCCTCTCCCGGCAATCCGATTATAATATCCATGTTAATATTATCATGTCCCGCTTCCCGGGCCAAAAGGAACGCCTCCTCCACCTGCTCCACGGTATGCTTCCTGCCGATAAGATCCAGGGTCTTCTGGCTCATGCTCTGAGGATTAATGGAGATCCGGTTCACACCCCATTTCTTCAGCACCTTCAGCTTCTCCGGGGTTATGCTGTCCGGTCTCCCTGCTTCCACACAGAATTCTCTTACTCCGGAGAAATCATAGAGTTCCTTCACCTGCCCCAACAGGCGGTCCAATTGCTCCGCGCTCAAGGTCGTAGGGGTTCCCCCTCCCAGATATACGGTCTGAAGTTCTCTCTCCGGGAAAGCATCTGCAAAAGCAGAAACCTCCTTCTCCAGCGCCTCCAGGTACTTATCCACAGTATCGGCATACTTTGTGACGGAATACGAGGGAAAGGAACAATAGAGACAGGTGCTGGGACAAAAGGGTATTCCGATGTAGATACTGTATCCTCTCTGATATTCCAGCGCATCCAGAAGCGCCATCTCCCGTCCTGCAATCTCCATGCTCAGGGCAATCTTGCTGTCAGTGCAGAGATACTCCCTGCGCATCTGCTCATAGATCCCATGCTCTGTCTCTCCCTGCTTCAGCATCTCATAGACCAGCTTGGTGGGCCGGATTCCCGTCAGTATCCCCCAGGGCAGACTCCTGCCTGTCTCTTTGGACAGCATCCGGTATAGGAAACGCTTCATACTGTTTTTATATTCGGCTTTGGAGAACCTCTCCGGCATCGGCTGATGCTCCTCCAGACAGCCTCCGTTCTTCCCTGTAAGACTTATCCCCATCTCCCCGAACCAGAAACATATCTTAATCAGATCGATTCCGGCTCCCGGCCGGAACATCTCTTCCGGAACCCGGCTCACCAAATGCTCATTTTCTTCTCCATAACGGCCCGGATGCCTTCTCTCTTCTCCGGAAGAATCCCCTATAGCAGGGGATTCTTCCGGAGAATAAACCTTGACGGTCTCTTCGGGATAAAAAGCCTTTACTAAAGGATATACATCATTTTCACTTACATTCCCGGGAATGGATGCACCGCCGGCAATATATGCTCTATCTGACAATATTACTTTTATCATTCTTCTACCTGTACCTTTGTTTACTCCCAATCCGTCCAGCTGCCATTCAGATATACATTATTCTCTCTCTCATATCCGATGGTGGTCGCCCGCCCATGACCCGGATACACCATCACGGAATCCTCCAGCGGCATGAGCTTTTGCTGAATGGACGCAATCAGCTGCCTGCTGTCTCCCGTAGGCAGATCCGTCCTTCCAATGCTCTCCCGAAAGAGAGTATCCCCGCTGAACAATAATTCATGCTTAGGGAAATAATAGCATACTCCTCCCGCCGTATGCCCTGGCGTGTGGATTACCCGTATGGTAAAGCCCGCCAGCTGCAGAACCTGGTCATCCGTCAGCAGTACCTCCGGTACCAGCGTACATTCCCTGCGAATCTGGGAAGAAACATTCCTACGGGGATCCGCCAGAAGCTCCGCCTCTTGTTCCGATGCATGAATCGGTGCCGAGGTAGCGGACGCCAGCTCCCGTGCGGCTAAAATATGGTCAAAATGACCATGTGTGAGAACGATTCCTTTGCACACAAGGTCATTTGCCTTCAAATACTGTTCTATTCTGTCGGCCTGATCCGCCGGGTCAATTACAATAGCTTCCTTTGTTTCCTGGTTATCGATGATATAGCAATTCGTCTGTACCATGCCCAGAACCAGGGTCTTTAAATTAAAACTGTTCATTTGAACCTCCCGAGATTCATTATTTTCAACGAATCTTTGCCCGCCATTCTCCGCGGGTCTTTGCTAACCGGCTGTGCGCTCAATATCCAATATGCTCTCCACATTTCTGATCTTCGCAATAATCTCATTCAGCTGTTCCTTGCCGTTAATATCAAAACCGATGCTGATGGTTGCCTTCCCCTGCTTGCTGGTTCTGACATTCATCGAGGTCACATCAATCTTGTTCTCCGTCAGCACCTTGGAGATATCCACAAGAACGCCGGTACGGTTATTGGCATAAATTCGGATCTCGGCACTGTACACACCGCCGCTGTCCTTGCCGTCCGCCGCTATATTCCATTCCGCATCGATGAGTCTTGCCCTGTCCTCCTCCGGGAGGTTAATCACGTTGATACAATCCGTCCGGTGAATGGACACCCCTCTGCCGCGGGTTACAAAGCCTACGATCTCATCTCCGGGTACCGGGCTGCAGCAGCGGGAAAAACGAACCGCCAGATCATGGATACCCTCTACCACAATACCGCTTTTGGATTTCTTCTGCGGAATCCGTTCCTTGATCTCCTGAACCGCTTCCAGGATATTCTTATCCGTGATGTTCTTCTTGTTCTTTTTATTATATTCTTCCAGAAGCTTATTCACAATCTGGCCTTCCTTCAAGCCGCCGTGGCCCACGGCTGCCAGAACGGAATCCCAGTCACGGAAGCCGTATTTGCGCATGACAATATTCATAAATTCCGGCTTCAGCAAATCACTGAGAACAATGCTCTTGGTCTTGCAATAGGAAGAAATCATTTCCTTCCCTTTATTGATATTGTCTTCCTTTAACTCGGTCTTAAACCACTGGTTAATCTTATTCTTCGCCTGGGTGCTCTTTACAATGGAAAGCCAGTCGCGGCTGGGCCCTCTGGAGTTCTGGGAGGTGATAATCTCAATCCGGTCGCCGTTCTGAATCACATAGTCGATGGGCTCCAGCTTCCCATTCACCCTGGCGCCTACCATCTTATTGCCTACCGCGCTGTGAATGGCATAAGCAAAATCAATGGGATTGGAACCGGTGGGCAGAGTCTTAACGTCCCCGGTAGGCGTAAATGCATATACGCTTTCCGAAAACAAATCAAAATCATTCTTAATCAGACTTAAGAATTCCTTATTATCCGACATGTCCCGCTGCCACTCCAGAACCTGACGAAGCCAGGTCAGCTTCTCTTCCTCGGAATTGGCGGTTCCTGCCTTGCCATCCTGCCCCTCCTTGTATTTCCAGTGGGCGGCAATACCGTATTCTGCGGTGCGGTGCATGTCATAGGTGCGGATCTGTATCTCAAAAGGCGCACCCTTCGGGCCGATCAGTGTCGTATGAAGGGACTGGTACATATTGGGCTTGGGCATGGCGATGTAATCCTTAAAACGCCCCGGAATAGGCTTATACATCTCATGAATTACCCCCAGCGCCGCATAGCAATCCTTTAAGGAATCTACGATAATCCGAACCGCAAATAAATCATAGATCTGGTCCAGGGTCTTATCCTGGTTCACCATCTTCTTGTAAATGCTGAAGAAATGCTTAATCCGCCCGTCAATCTTAGCCGAAATCCCGGCCTCCTCGATATGGCTGCGGACATCGCTAACGATATCATCAATATATGCCTGGCGCTCGCTTTTCTTAATGGAAATCTTCTCTGCCAGCTCCTTATAAACCTCCGGCTCCAGATACTTCAGGCTCAGATCGTCCAGCTCTATCTTGATCTTGGAGATACCGAGACGCTGGGCAATGGGAGCATAGATATCCATGGTCTCCCGGGCCGTCTCCCGCTGCTTGTAAGGCTCCTTGTATTTCAAGGTCCGCATATTGTGAAGGCGGTCTGCCAGCTTAATCAAAATAACACGAATATCCTTCGCCATAGCCAGGAACATTTTTCTCAGATTCTCCGCCTGCAGCTCCACCTTATCCATGTCGTAATTTAACTTGGTCAGTTTGGTAACACCATCCACCAGCAGCGCAATTTCCTCCGAGAACATAGTGGTAATCTGGGCTATGGTAAAATCCGTATCTTCCACAACATCATGCAGAATTCCGGCGACTATGGTCTCCTTATCCAGCTCCAGCTCCGCCAGAATGTTGGCAACGCACAGAGGATGGATGATATAGGGCTCACCTGACTTGCGGAACTGGTCCTTGTGGGCGTCTCCCGCCAGACGGTATGCCTTCTCCACCATGGAAATATCCGCGGAAGGGTGATAGCTTCGGATCTTATCAATCAGCTTCTGATACAGGGCTTCCGGCGCAGTAAAATCAGCCGGTGCCTTGAGCGTTACCGACGCGATCGTCTCTTCTTTCCCTGTTACTTCCTTGAATTCTTCCATGATTATCACCACCCTTCCCTGCAGAGCCAATGAGGCTGATTCATTTATTTCAATAATAACATACTATTTTATTTAGTGTCCCTCATACTGTATCACGGCATCCACATCGTACTGGGCCAGCCTCTTCCGGCCATTTAAGCCCATTAACTCCATGAGGAATACAATCTTCACCACTTCGCCCCCAAGCATCTCCACCAGCTTGGTAATGGCTTCAATGGTGCCGCCTGTGGCAATCAGGTCATCGATGATCACTACCTTCTGCCCCGGCTTAATGGCATCCCGGTGCATCTCGATGGTTGCCTTGCCATACTCCAGGTCATAATCCATGGAAACGGTCTCGCAGGGCAGCTTCCCCTTCTTACGCACCGGCACAAAGGCTTTATTCAAATTATAAGCAATGGGAACGCCAAAAATAAATCCCCTGGATTCCGGCCCCGCAATCACATCGAACTCAACTCCTGCCAGCTTCTCCTGCATCTGATCAATGGCCAGCTTCAGCCCATCCCTGTCCTGCAACACGCTGGTAACATCACGGAATATAATTCCGGGCTCCGGAAAATCCGGTATACTTCTTACGTACTCTTCTACCTTCTTCATTCTAAAACCTTGCCTTTCTTAGGGTTCCCCTACCTGCAATTTATTACATCATCCGCATTCTTCTTTTATAGATGCTTATTATATCACTAGTTGCAACAATTCGTAAAGAATATTTCATTCATCCATTGAAAATTTTACTTAAAAATGACACAAAACCAGGAAAATCATCACATTTTCCAGAAACTACCGATAATTCTGGATGACCAGCTGCACATTCCGGAAACCGTTATATTCATTGATTTTAGGAAAATAGGTGATTGCCAGGGCGGCTTGCAGGCTTCTGCCGGTGCGGAGCTTCTGTGCCTCTTCTTCACCGTAGGCCGCTGCAATATGGGAAAAGAATTCATCCACATCCCCAAAATAAATCGCTTCCATCTCCCTGCCGTATTTATTAATCAGCTGCATCCGGATACCGCTGGCGTTCCTGCCAATGATGAAAGCGGATTTTACCCGAAGCTCCTTCTCTGCAAACAGAGGCTTTTCATTCCCTTTGCCAAAGGGCTCCAGCTGCTTCAGCTCATGGATCAGGGACTCATTGATGTATCCCAGGGGCAGATGGATATCAATGGACACCTTGGGTACCAGCATCTCCCAGGTAAGGGCGGTATTCCTATTCAGCTCCCTCCGCAGAATATCCACATTCTCCGGCACCAGGGACAGACCTGCCGCCATGGGATGTCCTCCCACCTTGAGGAACAGGTCCTGACATTTTCTCAGCTCCTCGATCATATTATACTGCTCGATGGATCTCCCTGAGCCCTTGACGCCGTTCTCCGCATCGGTCAGCACCAGGGTCGGCCGGTGATAACGCTCCCTGATCCGCCCTGCGATGATTCCAGCGATGCTTTCGTGGCAATTCTCCAGATAGACCACCAGAACCTTGTCTTCCTGCAAAGGGGTTTCTTCAATGAGCTTCACCGCCTTTTCCACATTCCGGGCAGTCATTTCCTTGCGAAGCTCATTCAGACCGCGAACCTCCTCTGCCATAGCCAGAGCGGTCTCCTCCGTCTCGGCCAGCAAAAGCTCAAGGCCCTTCTTCGCGGTATCCAGCCTTCCGGAAGCATTGAGACAGGGACCGATGATGAAGCCGAGATGGAAGGTGCTCAGCTGCATCCGGTCAATGCCGCTTACCTCCATCAATGCCAGCAAGCCTTTGTTTTTTGTTTCTTTCAGCAATTCCAGGCCATGCTTTACAATAACGCGGTTCTCTCCCGTCAGCTCCATCACATCACAAACCGTTGCAATTGCAGTATAGGATAACAGCTCCTGCTCCAATTCTTCCCGGTTTTCCGGATTATCATACGTAAACAGGGCACAGCAGAGCTTGTAAGCAATGGCTGCGCCGCACAGTCCGCTATAGGGATAGCTGCAATCGGGCCGGTGCGGATTGACCACCGCATCCGCCTGAGGCAGACGCACCTTGTCCATACAGTGAACTTTACTGCCGTCTTTTATCGGAACCAGAAGCCGGGCCGCCTCGCCGCCTTCCGGCATCTCCATCTCCGAGATTGACAAATCTTCGGAAGTTGACTTTTCTCTTTCTGATACCGTCTGCTCCGCAGCCGCCGCTTCTGAAACTGCCTTTTCCAAATCGGTCTGCTCCACAACGGCCTCTTCTATAACGCTTTCCTCTTGATCCGGCTGTTCTGCAATCTCCAACAGGCTGTGGTGGTCCGTAATGATAACCGTCATTCCCAGACTCTTAGCCAGCTCCACCTGCTCCAGGGCAACAATTCCGTTGTCACAGGTCAGAAGGGTATCAATCCCTTCATTATATGCAGTATCCACCATCTGGTTATTCATTCCGTAGCCGTCCCGGATCCGGTCCGGAATCTCATAATCCACCAGAGCACCGAGCTGCTTCAGGCTCCGGTACAGCACATAGGTTGCAATGACACCGTCCACATCATAGTCCCCTATAATCCGCACTCTCTTGCCCTGGGCAATTTTCTGCCGCAGGATTTGACAGGCTTTTTCCATCTCCTTCATCAGGAAGGGATTATGTAAATCAGCAAGCTTGGGATGCAGAAAGGCCTCTATCTGTGCCGGCTCCTCCAGCCCTTTATTGACAAGGCAGCGTGCCAGAACCTCACTCACGCCGCACTCCTTCACAATGCGATCAAAATCCGCTTTCTTATTTTTAATTACCCAGTTCTCCACCCGTTCTCCGTTCCGCTGCATTGCAGAATTATTCCTCTGCGGCAGCCTTCAGCATAATGGCGCACTCCACACGCTTCCTCTGCAATTCACAGCCGATATCATATACATCATTGATATTGCCGTGAAATTGATGGGAATTCGCCGCACAGCCCCCGCTGCAGTAGAATTTGGCAAAGCAGTTCCTGCATTTTTCCTTTGAATATACATTGCACACCTTAAACTCCTCCCGAAGCTCAGTCTCCACAATTCCATCGTCTACATTTCCCATGAGGAATTCTGTTCTTCCTACAAACTGATGGCAGGGATAGAGGTCTCCCCAAGGTGTTACTGCAAGATATTCCGTCCCGGAGCCGCACCCCGACAGACGCTTGGCAACGCAGGGGCCTCCCGTCAGATCAATCATGAAATGGAAGAAGTTAAAATCCTTCCCTTCCTTCTTATATTCCAGCATCAGCTTCGCCAGGCGGTCATATTCCTCGAATAAGGTCGGCAGATCCTCTTCCCGGATGGCATAGCTCTCTTCCGGCAGTGCTACCACCGGCTCCACGGATATCTGCTTGAAGCCCAGGTCTGCCAAATGCTTCACATCCTCGCTGAAATCCAGATTGTTATGGGTAAAGGTTCCCCTGACATAATAATTGATCTGGTTACGGCTTTCGGCCAGCTTCTGGAATCGGGGCAGGATCAGCTCATAGCTTCCCTTGCCGTTGCGGCTGGGGCGCATGCGGTCATTGACTTCCTTACGGCCGTCGATGCTCAGCACCACATTGCTCATCTCACGATTGGCAAATTCCATGACTTCATCACTGAGCAGTACGCCGTTGGTGGTCAGGGTAAAGCGGAATTTCTTGTTATGTATGCTCTCCTGCTCCCTTCCGTAGGCAACCAGATCCTTCACTACCTGCCAATTCATCAGAGGCTCCCCGCCGAAGAAATCCACCTCCAGATTCCTGCGGCTGCCGGAATTGGCGATAAGGAAGTCCAGCGCCTTCTTCCCCACCTCATAGCTCATTAATTCACGATGTCCCCGGTATTCCCCTTCTTCTGCAAAACAGTACCTGCAGGCCAGGTTACAGTCATGGGCGATATGCAGACAAAGAGCCTTAACAACGGTGGAACGCCGTTTAAAGTCCTTGATGTATTCTTCATAGATATCCTTTGTAAACAGGCCGCCGTCCTCTTTCAGCTGCATCACATCGCTGATGGCTCCCTGAATCAGCTCCTTCAAGGCTTCCTGATTGGCGGAAAGCTCCGCCATCTCCGCTTCCTCATCGGCAATCAGGGCCAGATTCTCCGGCTGCGAGTATTTCTCCAGCATTGCTTCCAGAATCGCTTCCGGCTCCTGCTTTTCAAACAGGGCAATGATATCATAGGCCAGCTCATCCACCACATGAATCATACCGCTGTTTACATCCAGCACTATATTGTATCCGTTATTTTTATATTGATGTACCATTTATTCCTCCTCAAAATTATGGACTGTCTGCCGACATTGCCACGACGAATGGGACTGTCTGATAATATCTTCCCGGATGAACGCGAAAATATTATGAGACAGCCCCATATAGCGGAAGGTGTCCCAGGTATGTATCATTCCTTAAGACACCTCCATATACTGACTCTTTATTTGTTCTCACAGCTCTGGTTGCCAACCGTACAGGATGTCTTACATGCTGACTGGCAGGATGTCTGACATTCTCCACATCCGCCCTTTTTCATAGTATCCTTCAGGTTTCTTGTGTTTAAGGTCTTAATATGTTTCATTCCTTGTGCCTCCTTAGCATCTATTAACTTCATGCCATTATATCATAGATATTTTCATAAGAAAAGAGTTTTTTTCGATATGACAGCTTTCCCAGCATGACACTTCCGGGATTGGGACCGCGATTTAATTACGTCCCCTCAAAAATAACATTATAATTCCAGATAATTTCTTATCGTCTCATGTGTTGTGATTTTTTTTGCTCATAATTAACCTGGTATGATATATTTCAGAATTATAATATTCATACTTTCCTTTCTCTTATTGAGTTTATTCGTTAATTTGTACAAGATATCATTTATCCATAATAATACAGATCTGTGAATAATAAAGAAGGTTCAATTTTTGTCCCGTCAGGCAGTATGCAATATTCGCCTGGCAACTCCCCGGGCATAATCTGTTCTTCATAATAAAGCCATCCTCTATTTCCTGAGGAGTTCTCCTCAATGCATACCCATCCTTTAAAATCCACTCCGACAATAGTGACCTCACTTCCTGCTGTAATACTGACCCCTATATCCTCCATATTCTTGGACTGATATAAGGTAAAATCCTGTTTGCTTGTAACAACTCTGCCCCACTCATAAAAATCTTTCGGTCGCTCAACAAACACTCCATTTATTATTTCAAAATTATAGCGTAATTGACAAGTGCTTCCAAAGGTTTGCGAGACAACCCATGTACTTATATAATCTTGTACGTCAAGCTCAAAATTTGTAAGCAAAATAATATATTAATAAAGTCCTTTAAACACATATATTGCGTACTTTACCCTATCATGATACAATCTCACGTCTAATAATTAAATTATCCAGAACTTTGGAATATCCAAGTTTACTGTACACCAGGCTCTTTCTCCATTGCCTCCAGTCTCTCCCTTTCCTCCGGCGCAAGCCTTGAGAATTGCGGATGCCGCGCCTGCACCAGCCTTGCGACAAACTGCCTTGCCGATTCCTGCTCGCTTTCCGTCAGCATCTCCATCATTCTCGCTGTCTCCTGTATTGTCTGCAGCATTCTGATTCCTCCGTTCCATCTGCGATAAATCTAAGCCGAGATTATCTGTTTTCCCAATTCCACTGTAATCAGCATATCCTGCTTTCTATTTTTTATACCTTAATCCATATTCCGTTGGATTATAAGCTCCGCCAATATTTTTCTCTGATATTTCCATCTATATTTTTGACAGTATTTCCGCCGGGATCTCTGCTGAATATTTTCACAGCTCAAATTATGGAAATATCATTGAAACAGATAGGGGTATCATGGTATAATGTCCACAATGAGCTGATCAGCTCACGCGCGTTTATCCAAAAGAATTTAGAAAGGAATGGTGCAATAACATGAAGCAGTATATCATCACTACCGATACCACCAGTGATTTACCGGAGGAGTATTTACAACAGCATAATATTTCGCTGCTGCCTTTATATTATACGTTTGACGGTGTTATATATGGGGACAAGACCTTCTTAACGCCAAAGGAATTTTACGATAAAATGAGAGGCGGGGCAATGCCTACCACCATGGCCGTAAATCCCGAGATAGCACGAACCATATTTACCGGACTTCTGGATCAAGGCTATGATATCCTCCATATCGCCTTTTCCTCCGCTCTGAGCGGAAGCTGCTCCGTTGCTGCCACGGTTGCCAGGGAATTGATGGACGAGCGTCCCGGAACCAAGGTGACTGTAATCGATTCACTCTCTGCTTCTCTCGGTGAGGGGCTTCTGGTGCATAAAGCCGTACAGCTTAAGGAATCCGGCCAGTCCATCGACGAGGTTGCCGACTGGCTGGAGAAGCATAAATTAAACCTGTGCCATATGTTTACTGTGGACGATCTTCACCATCTCCATCGCGGCGGAAGAGTATCCAAGGCTACCGCCATCATCGGAACTCTGATCAATGTGAAGCCGGTGCTTCACGTTGATGACGAGGGACGGCTCACTCCGCTGCACAATGTAAGAGGCCGTAAGAAGGCACTGATTGCCTTGGTTGACCGGATGGAGGCCAGCCTGCCGGAGGACAGTGAACAAAACGACATCATCTTCATCAGCCACGGGGACAGTATAGAAGACGCACAGTTTGTGGCAGATCTGGTAAAGGATCGCTTTGGAATCCAGAACATTCTGATCAACTATGTCAGTCCCACCATCGGAGCCCATTCCGGCCCCGGCACAATTGCCCTCTTCTATATGGGCAAGGCCAGATAAGAAAGCGGACGAATCAGGGAGCGTTGAATATAACGCTCCCTTTTTGAAGAAACAATGCCGGGAGATTCGTTTATAAGAATAAAGAATTTCAGCTTAGAGCAGGATTTCGATGCACAGGGATGGGGGAAAATTATGTTTGAGAAAATATTAGTGATTGAAGATGATGCGGATATCAACCGGATTCTATGCAAATATCTGACCCGGGAACAGTATCAGGCGGTCTCTGCTTACTCCGGTACGGAGGCCCGGCTCCAACTCAGGCTGGATCATTTTGATCTGATTCTCCTGGATCTGATGCTGCCGGGTGTGGCCGGCGAAGAATTAATCCGGGAGATCCGCGGGCAGTCCCAGGTGCCCATTATGGTGATCTCAGCCAAAACCAGCCTGGAGGATAAGGTGAAGGCCCTGAAGGACGGTGCGGACGATTACATCACAAAGCCTTTTGAACGAGAGGAAGTACTGGCCAGAATCGGTGCCCTGTTAAGGAGAAGCCGGAAGCACCCGGGAACGGAGGAAGCCCCGGTGGAAACCATCTACCGTTTTAAGCAGCTTAGCCTATGTCCCTTGTCAAGAAAAGTAACGGTCATGGAACATTCCATATCCCTGACTGCCTATGAATATGAGATTCTATTATTGATGCTCCAGTCTCCCGAACGGGTCTTCACCAAGGAACAGCTCTACCAGGATGTCTGGAAAGCCGGATATTACGGAGAGGACAATACCATCAATGTCCATATCAGCAATATCCGCAAAAAGATAAAGGAATATGACGATGCTTCCTATATTAAGACCGTGTGGGGAATTGGCTTTACCATGGATACCATGTAAAGCATCTTTATACTTTCTTTAAACTTTATTAAAGACTTATTAAAGTTCCGTCACTATAATTGCCATAAGAAACAAATTAATGATAGTGAATTTGAAAGGAGTATAAAAGTGCAAGAGGTCATTTTATCCACTACAAATCTAACAAAAAAGTACAATCACATAGCCGCCGTAAACAATGTCAGCCTGGACGTAAAACAGGGGGATATCTACGGCCTTGTGGGCAAAAACGGTGCCGGCAAGACAACCCTGCTGCGATCCATCAGCGGCCAGGCATTTGCTGATGAGGGCCAGGTATCCCTCTTCGGTGCTTCCTCACCGGAAGGTCTGAGCAAGGGGCGCAGGCGTATTGGTTCCATCATCGAGACTCCCAGCTTTTACATCAATATGACGGCGGAGCAGAACCTGGAATACTACCGGATACAGCGCGGTATTCCCGGAAAGCACTGCGTAGCGGAGGCTTTGGAAGAGGTCGGTCTCTCCCATGCCGGCAAGAAGAAGTATAAGAGCTTTTCCCTGGGAATGAAGCAGCGTCTCGGTCTGGCTTTGGCCCTGATGAATAGACCGGAGCTTCTTTTGCTGGATGAACCCATTAACGGACTGGACCCCTTTGGTATTGTTGAAATCCGTAATCTTCTGATCCGGCTGAACCAGGAGAAGAACATAACCATATTAATCTCCAGCCACATCCTTCCCGAATTGTCTAACCTTGCCACCTGCTATGGTTTCATCGATCAGGGAATCATGATCAAACAGCTCTCCGCCGAAGCTCTGTCCAGAGAATGCGGCCGCTATATTGAATTGAAGGTGGATCAGCCGGAGTTCATGACCGCTCTTTTAGAGAAGGAATTAAACTGCACCTCTTACCAGGTAACTCCCGATTATACCATCCATATTTCACAATACCTGGATGAGCCATCCCGGATCAGTGAGCTGGCCGTAACCCGCGGCCTCAAACTGAATTCCATCACCGTGCGGGAAATCAATCTGGAGAATTACTTTATTCAATTAGTAGGAGGGGTCAGCCATGATTAGTTATATCAAAAGCGAAACGTACCGTATGCTTCATAATAAGGGAAACTATCTGTTCATTCTGATCTGTTCCGCCTTGCTGATCAGCTCCAATGTTGTGCTGGCTGTCGTTGACGGTACCAGCAAGAATTTTCCTTATGCAAACACCAACTTTTCCCTCGGGATGCTGTATACCTCTTTGTCCATGGTCTTCCTTCTATGCATCTCCGTCACTTCCATCGCCTTTGGCAATGAATACGGAAACCACACTATGAAGAACAGTATTTCCTATGGCATCTCCAGAGGACATATCTACTTTGGCAAGCTGATCTCCTCTATCCTCTATGCCTTTGTCGCATTTATTGTGATCTGCGGATTATATCTTCTGACTGGCTATGGATTACTGGAGCATTCCCATGGTCCGGAGATGGAAATTCTTCTGAAGGCCGTCTTAGCCGCTCTTCCGCTTTTCCTCTATGCGGTTGCGGTCACCAACTGCTTCAGCTTTCTCCTTGAGGGAAGCGGATCTGCCATTACCGCCATTGTTTCCACGATGCTGGCATTCCCCTATGTATGCAATCTGCTGGGGATGAAATTCCAGTTCTTTCAGATGCTGGCTAAAATCCTGCCCTGGAATCTTATTAATAACATGGATTTCAATAGCTCCGATCTCATTCTGCCCTGGGAGGGAGCGACCGGATATTATTACTATTGGATTGCCGGAGTTGTCCAGATGCTTCTGTTTGTGATCCTCGGCTACGTTGTATTCCGCAGGAAGGAAATTAAATAGTAATTTGCAAGGGAGGTGCGCAATGATGCAATATATATGCCTTATTCTGATTTTATTATCCATATTTCTTGCTGCGCGCCTCTGCCTTCTTCATAGGGCAATCCGTCGGGCAGCCGGCGATATGGAGGAGATCGAGGATCAGCCCGAAAGCAACCGCCAGCTGAAAACCGCTTCCATCGACTGCAGCCTGGAAAGGCTCCTGAAGCAGATTAATGTTGTATACCGGGCAAGGCAGTTGGAACGGATTCGCTACAAGAGGAGGGAGCTGCAGATCCGCCAGGAGATTGAGAATATCTCCCATGATCTGCGGACTCCTCTTACCTCCATCCTGGGTTATCTTGATTTAATAGAAGATGAAGAGACAACAGCACAGGAAAGGGAAGAATATCTGGGCATTATTCGCAGAAGAGCCCGGGTTTTGCAGAGCTTTATTCAAGATTTTTACGAAATCTCCCGTATCCAGGCTGATGACTATCCCATAAAACGAACCTCGATACTGGTACAGGGGCTGGTAAAAGAAGTAATTGTTGCCTACTACCATAGCTTTGAAGAGCGTCATATTCAGGTTCACATCTCTCTGGAGGAATCTCCCTGCCGCCTTCTCGCAGACAGGAACCAACTGGAGCGTATTCTTAATAATCTCATCCAGAATGCCTTAAAATATGCCCGGCGGAATTTCTCCATAAAGCAATTCGTAACCGGGGATCACTGTGTTCTTCAATTTATCAATGATGCGGAGGGTATCTCAGAGGAGGATCTGGGCCGTATCTTCGAACGCTTTTATACCGTTGATCAGTCCAGAAGCGGGCAAAGCAGCGGCCTGGGACTGACCATTGCCAAGACCCTGACGGAGAAACTAAAAGGAACCATTGAGGCAAGAATGGAAGGGGATTTGTTTATCATTGAACTAAAAATGCCCATGAAACCATTTCCGGATAAATCTGTTTCATGAGCATTTTCATCTTTGTATAGACTGAATTTTAAGAATCACCTATGATTTTGGCCTTCAGAAGAGCTTCCTGCCATCATCATCAAAAAGCCGACCCGTCATGGAGATTGCGAATCACTTCCGTAACCCGGTTCTTCGCCTCGTCTCCTGTTGTCGAACCTTTTATATAATCCACTAACTGCTCTTTCTTCTGGTCCGGCAAATTCACAAAATTCTTCATTGCATCCATATCCAGCGCCAGGCGAAAGCCCAGACCTTCCGGAAGCTGATGCTGGTTATCAATCAGACTCATTGCCCGCTCCTTTCCTGCTCTTAAAATCTATTCCGTCAAATTGTCTCAAGCTTAGTATCTGATTGTTTTTCTCTTTTATGTGATGTTTTATTTCCTATTTCTTCAATCTTCGTTAAATTTAAGCAGCAATGTCAGTATCAGACTAATGATAAAACCCGCTGCCATTGCAAAGACTAAGGTCCAAAATCCCTTCCCGAAATACACCACCAGGCTTGTAAGAGAGGGATAGGCAAAGGCAACCGCCCCCGCCTCTGAGGTTCCGACAATGGCTCCTCCGATGGCTCCCGCAATACAGGCCGCAATCATCGGACGCTTTAAGGGAACCGTTACTCCGTATAATACGGGCTCGGTGACGCCCAGCATGGCAGTGAGGGCACCGGACAGGGCCACGGATTTTAATTTTTTATTCCTTGTCAGAATGCTTACCGCCACAGCCGCTCCAGCCTGCCCCATCACCGCCGGTCCGCACAGGGGCAGGAAGGAATCCCGCCCCAGGGTACTGATATGGTCAAGTACCACCGGAACGATTCCCCAGTGCAGGCCAAAGACTACCACGGGCTGCCAGATCAGTCCAAAGATCGCACCTGCGGCCACCGGACTGAGGCTGTAGAGAGCGGAATATGAGGCCGACAAACCGCCGCCCACCATGGCCCCCAGAGGCCCGAAGACCAGAAAAGTGGCAGGGGTAACAATCATTAATGCCAGCATCGGCTTTAAGAAGCCCTTGACTGCTCCGGGAAGCAGCCGTTCCAGGGGCAGCTCCACATAATGCAGCATCCCGACTGCCAGAATGATTGGTATCACGCTGGAGGGATAGCTCACCGGAGACACCTTGATTCCAAAGAAGTCCAGGCTGGCACCCATTGCAAAATAATTCGTAATATCCGGGTATACCAGTGCCGCGGCCAGCAGCATGGCGGTGAAGGGATCCGCCTTCAGCTTATGGGCAGCAGTATACGCCAAAAAGATGGGCAGGAAATGAAAAAAGCCATCCGATATCGCATAAAAGATCTGGTAGGCCCCGGAGGTCTCCTTCAGCAGCCCTGCATTGACAATTAACAGCAGCACCCCCTTGAGAAGCGCCGCTGCCATCAGCACATTGATGACCGGCACAAAGATACCGGAAATTGTATCGATGACACGATTGAATACATTCCTTTTCTCGTTAGTCGTTGTATGCATTGTTTTTCTCCATACCGCAGGAACATAAATTTGTTCCTGTAATCATAATTCTGTTATTTACAGGAAAAGGGCCAAAAAGTGCAAGGTCCCGCACTCCGGTACCTTCCATGCTTTTGGCCCTAATACCATAGCATTTATGCCAATTGTACAAATTCCTCAATCAGTGCCTCGACGGTTCTCAGGCTGGTTCTCCAGAACTGAGGATCCTCCAGGTCAATCTCGGCCTGCCTTGCGGCATCCTCCACGCTCATTACCGTGGTGGCACGAAGCAATGCCTTATACTTCGGAACAAAGGCTTCTCCCTCTGTCTTATACTTTTCATACAAACCTCTGGCAAACAAACCTCCGAAGGCATAAGGGAAATTATAAAAGCTTAAATTCTCCGAGTAATAATGTCCCTTTAACACCCACATATAAGGGTGCAGGCCATCATGATCCAACCCATCGCCGTAAGCTGTCTTCTGCGCCTCAAGCATGATTTCCTTCAGTTCATCCGCAAAGAGGAAGCCGGTCTTACATTTCTCAAATACCGCGCTCTCAAACAGATATCTGGAGTAGATGTCACAGATAATCTGGGTCACATCCTGAAGCTGGCTCTCAATCAGGGCAAGCTTCTCCCTGCCGGTGGATTCCTTGATTACCGCCTCCATAATAACCGCCTCATTAAAAGTGGAAGCCGTCTCGGCTACCGGCATACTGTAATCCACGTTAAGGGGCTGGTGGTCCTGAATATTCAGACCGTGATAAGCATGACCCAGCTCATGAGCCAGCGTAACCACATCACTTAAGGAACCGTCAAAATTCGTAAGAACCCTGCTCTGCTTTACAAAGGGAAGATTCGCGCAGAACGCGCCTCCCACCTTTCCTTTCCGGGGATAGAAGTCAATCCATTCATTATCAAAGGCTTCCTCCGCCATATCTGCCAGATCACCGGCAAAGCCTCTGAAATGCTTCAAAAGATATTCCTTGGCTTCTTCTGCAGTAAACTTAGTGGAAGTCTCACCAATGGGAGCAAACATATCATACCAGGGAAGTCCCTTCTCATGGCCCATGATTTTTGCTTTATGCTTCAGATATTTATGGAAGGAGGGCAGAGCCTCCCGAATAGCTTCCAGCATTGCCTCCAGGGTCTCCTTCTTCATCTTTGCCTGCATTAAGGTCATATCCAGTGCAGATTCATAGCCTCTGAGCTCACAGATGGTGTTGACCTGGGTCTTGATGCTGTTGAGGGAGAAGCTGATGGCATCCTTAACCTTCTCCAGCGCTTTCAGCTCTGCGGCAAAAGCGTCCTTACGAACCTCCACATCCTCACTGTAGGCCAGGTTGCGGACATCCGGGAAGGTGATGATCTTATCCCGGTATTCCACCTCCAGGGTAGAGGTCAGAAAGCTCTGCATACTGCTCCAGGCCGACCCGGCACTGATATTGAGCTTTGCGATCACTTCCTCCACATCATCGCTCAGCAGATGCTTTGCTTCCTTTTTCAATTCACTAAATAAGAATTCATACGCTGCAAGCTTTGGATTCTTCTTCACATAAGCGTCTAACTGCTCGATTCCGGCGATAAACTTATGAATTACCGCCTTGGGCTTGGAGAACAGGCTGAGCTGCTTTTCAAAGGCATTCACCTCGTTGGCAATCTCACCGTCGGCAGTGTTCACCGACTGCCTCAGCTCCACATAACTGCCTAGCTTGCTGGCCAGAAGCTCATATTGCTCCATATAGTCAACGGCTTTCTTCAAAGCCGCCTCTTCATCGGCTGCCTGCGCAAGTCCGGCGCTGAAGGCATCAATTTCCTCCGTAAGAGTCTGGAGCCGTGCCTTATCCTGGAGGTATGCTTCGTCCTGAAACCCTTTATATAGTATATCCAGTGACCATTCCTTGTTCATAATTTTTCTTCCTTTCCCATTTTGTCTCTATTACATTTATCCTTATAATATCCTATTTATATACCGCCTGTCCACTTAATATTTATCTGTTCCAAATATTTTTGCACGGCCGGGGGTTACTGTTCAGGCACGGATTACCCTGCCTACGACCTTGCGGAAATGATATACCGTATCATAAGCAATACCAATCATCTGCCGCCTCCGAAAGAATTCGTCCTCATCCGCGTATTCCCGTTTCCACACAGCAGTGTCTCTAAGGCCCCCGGTGTATACCACATAATCCTCCAACCGTCTCTCCAGCTGCCGTATCTTAATCATATCGGGATAACGCAGCAAATGCGTGGCGAACTCCACGCAGGTATACATATTCTCAGAGGTCAGCCGCTTCCCCATCAAGGACAGCACAGCATTCAGCGTATTATAGATCATAATCTCCCGATTCTGCCGGAAGAATTCCACTTCCTCCCGTATCCTCTCATATTCCTCCTGCTCCACCGGTACCTCACAGATCTTGACCTGGACATCCTGGTCCCCATACAGATATCTGCCCGGCTGCTCCGTGACAAAACCCCCGAGAATCGGCGAATTAATATGATATCTGGCAAAGGAATACATCCTGCTCAAATCCCGTTCAAAGGCAACCGTAACATGACTGTACCGGTTTCTTGTAAACAAACGGATCATTTTCCCCATAACCGTATTGGTCGAGATAAATACTACATAAATATAATTCGTTCCCTTTCTATCTGCCGGTAATATAGCTTTCACCCTCTTCCTATCGGAGAACACCTCTGATTCTTGTTTTAATCCGTGTCCCCTCTTTGTGTCTCTTTCATAGTAAGAACGTTTCAAACGCCTTTTTATCCTCACCGTATTATATCATGAATATAAACAGTATTCATGATCTTGCTGCTCCAATCGAAGAACGCAAGCAATCTTGCATCATGCTCACTACGCCTTTATTATATAATACCGAATAGAATAAACCCGACCGTGTTCACCGCAAAATTGGCAAACATATGAACCAGCCAAGATTGGCAGACCGTTCCGTTTCTTTCATTCAGCCAGTTAAATATAAGCCCTGCCACAAATAAACTGACGATTAACAGAAGGAACAGGTAAATGCTAAACCAACTGGCCATAATTGCAATATGATATAGGGCAAACAGTGCAGCACTGAACAGATGCGCAAAACGCCCGGAGCTAACCTTCTTTAGCATTAGAAATCCAATTCCGCGAAAGTAGTATTCCTCCAGCAGCGAATTAACAAAGGAGATATAAAGTGCAACCCACACAAACTCCTCTCTGCTCACTCCGCTGGAGCTGGTAATTGCCTCCGCTACCTGTGAAAAATCAAAAAAATTTCCAATAGTAAAATATGCTCCGAGAATGAAGCAATAGACAGCCATTCCTAAAAGAATTGATTTTAACAGACTCTTTCCTTTTATTTTAAACATATCAGTCAGAGCCAGTTCCCTGTCTCTTCCTAAAATGACCGTTGGTAAAACGAGAAACAGGACAATCTTAACCAGTGATTTCATCTTATAGCCCGGTGCCAGAACCGTTTCCACAACAGCCATTATAGCACAGGACAGAATAATCAGCCAAATTATAATGAAACGACTGCGCCTCCTCGCCATGTTCTTCCTCCTAACGATATCATTGCTTCCTTACCCTTTGTCTCACGTTCCGATTATACCTTTCTTTTACAACAACATCAAGTACTATCTTCTTTCCTTTTCTGTCTGGCCCCAACATTCAGCACCAGCCCAACGGCCATCATGGAGCTGACCAGAGAAGTTAGACCATAGCTGATAAACGGCAGAGGAAGTCCCGTATTAGGCAGAAGCTGGGCTGCCACTCCGATATTTACAAAGATCTGGAACACCAGATAGGCGGTCACACCCATGCAGATCAGCTTACCCATATAATCCATGGCGCGGGAGGATTGGATCAGGCACCGGATTACCAGTATTGCATAAAGCAGGATTATGACAAAGCTGCCTACAAAGCCAAATTCCTCACCAATAATTGCAAAAACAAAATCACTTTCCTTCGCATAGATTTTACTGTATTTCCGCTGCTCATCGCTATCCGGAGAAATCATCTTCCCATGAAGTCCTCCTGATCCAATGGCGTCTATGGACTGAAGCTGCTGGAAATCTTGATCCAGTTCCTCTTCTTCCTCATCTGACAGAAAGGATAATACCCTGCCAATCTGATATTTTTCAATAAACGGCAGCTTGACATTGAGTAGCATTACACTGACCAGGATACCCGCCACTACCGGCAGAAGCAGGGTAAGTGCAGCACCCATCACCCTGTAGCTGATTCCCGAAGTATATACCAGGATGACGAAAATAAACAAAATAGAGATGCCGGAGCTCAAATGAGGTTCTGACAGGATTAATCCTATCGGTAACGCCACTACTGCCCCAAGGAGAAAGATCATATATAATTTATCCAGCTTCCTTCTAAAATGGTTGCACAAAAAAGCCAGGAACAGAATTATTACAATTTTAGCCAGCTCAGAAGGTTGAAATTGTATTCCGAATAATTCAATCCAGCGTTTCACATTATTAATATCTTCTCCAATGACAAGGGTAAGTATCAGGATAAAGAGCATGGCAATATACATAACCGGGGACAAGGCGCAAATAATGTGATAATCAATCAATACAATTACAGTGATCAAAACGCAGCCAATCAACACGCCGGCCAGCTGCTTAATCACGTCGGAAGCCTGTTCCTCACTTGATGAAAATGCCTTCTGCTTGTAATATAACCCAATTCCAATTAATATCGCCATAATAATTATGATTATAAAGTCCAGCTTTTTGTAGGATATCTTTATCTTCACGATCACTCTTCCCTTCTGTCATTCTCTGCATTCGCTTTCTTATACCTTCTCTTTATCTATGCCAATAAGCCCATTATATTTCATACTTGATAAACTCTCAAGCCGGATTATCATTTGTTGTACCGTTTTATCTTTTCTAGGTTACTTTTCTTATTTACTTAAACAAAAAGCCCGCAGTTCTATACCCCCATAATACCTCAGTATATGGAAAGTTCATAGAACTGCAGGCCTTTCACGAACCGCCTTCCGGACGGCCCCTTGCTGCTCTTATTTAAAAATCTTTACCCGATCCTCAAGGGGGCCAAATTCCTTCTCACCCGGCTGATCCAGAGGATTTCCAAAGGGCATCTGGGACATCAGCCTCCAGCTGCCCGGAAGCTCCCAGGTCTTGTGAACCTCTTCATCGATAAGAGGATTATAATGCTGCAGGGAGGCTCCCAGTCCCAGCTCCTCCAGAGCGGTCCACACAGTAAATTGCAGCATTCCGCTGGACTGGAGCGACCATAAAGGGAAATTATCCTGATAGAGCGGGAAAGCCTTCTGAAGTCCTTCCACCACTGCCTGGTCCTCGAAGAAAAGAATGGTACCAAAGCCGCTCTTGAAGGAATTTATCTTTTCCTCCGTTGATCCGAAGGCCTCTGCCGGAACAATCTTTCTCAGGGTCTCACGAACGATCTCCCACAGCTTGTCATGATGCTCTCCCGACAGTACCACTGCTCTGGAGCTTTGTGAGTTAAACGCAGCCGGGACAAATTTCACACTGTGGTCAACCACTGCCTTGATCTCCTCCAGGGACACCCCGCTGTCTTTTCCGATTGCATAATATGATCTGCGGCTCTCTACTGCCTCACGAAACGATTTACTCATAATAATTACCTGCCTTTCTTTCTGAACTCTTTCTGTTGTTTCCATTTTTCACTGACTCTATTCTTATTTTGCTTACGGATTAGTATTAACATCTGCTTTCCAATAATTAAATTGTTTACAATTCAATTTAATACTATATTTTTGTATTTGTCAATAGTTTTATTTGACTTTTTCAAAATAATTGTATAAAATCTAATTGCAAGCACTTATCTAAAGGATTTTATTCCGATTCCGGATGTTCCCGGATCGGGTTCCATATATTTTATCAGCAGAAAGAGAGGCAGTACTATGAATACTTCTTCATCCAAGAATGGAACGCCCCGCCGGGAGAGGGGAGCTTATGATATACTCATGCTGGATAATCAGCTATGTTTTTCCTTATATGTCTGTTCTAAGGAAATCATCAAGAAATATAAGGCCCTTTTGGAACCCTTCGGCCTGACCTATACCGGGTATATTATCATGATGGCCTTATGGGAGAAGGACAATGTGACCGTGAAGGAGCTGGGCTCCCGCCTCTATCTGGATTCCGGCACCCTGACTCCCATGCTGAAAAAGCTGGAGGCTCAGGATTTCATAAAGCGAATCCGGAGCTCCAGCGATGAACGTAATGTGTATATCCAGCTAACATCCAAGGGCCTGGAATTCAAAGAGGATGCTCTCAATATCCCGAAGAGCTTAATCTGCAATCTGGATCTGGACCCGGAATATTCCGGCACTCTCCTGAATGCCCTCCATGAGATGATGGAGCGGCTGGAGAATTCCGGCGATATCGCCGCAGATTAGCTCCTGTCAATTTTTCCTCTGCGGCAGCGAAACGGTGCCTGACACCAATTTGCTATGCCTTCCTTTTCAGCAACCTCTTCAAACCCTTGAGAATTTCACCGTTCAATAGGAGGAGAAGGCCCTCCGCCCATGCCTCCCGCACAGCACCGCCGCCGGATGCCACAAGGGAATGGAAGGGCATTTCTTTGATCATGTTTGACATCATGCCTTCCTCTTCCCTAGAGTTCTTTGCGGTTTTCCTTGCCACCCGGTCCGCTGCCTTTATAATCAGCGTTCCGATCAGGGTGTGTTCGATATCCTCCAGTGTGTTGTTATGGTCATAGGGTCTGCCTGGTTTGCTGTCATGCAAGGGCAGGGGCCCTCCATATAAGGCTGAAAATGACTTCTCATCCGCAATAAATTCTCCTTTGGGAAGATCATAATAAACCGGTGCCTGATCCCGCAGATCGGGCTGCGGCATCGAAGGGCTATTCAAAGTAACGGAGGTCCGAAGACTGCAAAGACTGGCGGAAGGGCCTGTCAGAATCTGATATTCCCCGCTCTCTGCATACCAATCCCCGATCAGGGTATTATAATAACCGAATTCCCCGGTATCCAGCTCCAGGCTGATCTGCCTGCTTTCTCCCGCTTCCAGTTCCACCTTTGTAAATGCCTTTAATTCCTTTGCCGGCTGAAACACCTTCTCATTCCGGTGGCTGATAAACACCAGCGCGGTCTCTCTGGCTCTCCGGCTTCCCTGATTGGTAATGGTAAAGCCCAGCCGGAGCTTATCTCCAAATTCACAGCTTTCCCGGTCCAGAATGATATTCGAATAAGCAAAGCTTGAATAGGACAGCCCGTGACCAAAGGGGAAGCGGACTGCTTTTCCTGCTGTCTCATAATAGCGGTATCCCACATAGATGCTCTCCCTGTACTCTACCGTATGCCTTCCTCCGGGAAAATAACGGGATGCCGGACAATCCGTCAGACTAAGAGGCCAGGTCTCGGCCAGCTTGCCGCAAGGCACCGCTTTGCCAAGAAGAAGATTGGCAACCGCTCTCCCGACGCCCTCTCCGCCCAGATAAGCAAGAAGAAGCCCTCTGACCTTATCATACCAGGGAAGCTCCATCGGCGCGCCGCCGTGCAGGATTACCGCAACATTGGGATTACAGTCAGCCACGGCAGAAATCAGACGATCCTGGATCGCCGGCAGCATAAGCGTACCGCGGTCAAAGCCCTCCGATTCGTATCCCTCCGGCAATCCCGCAAAAAGATATACGATATCCTTCCCTTTCGCCGCCTCACAGGCCTCCCGGATCAGCTGCTCTTCCTCAGAGGCATTCCGCCTGCTTTCCGCTCCCAGATAATAACCCCTGGCATAGGTCAGCGTCATTCCTTCCGCCTCCAGTACCTCATAAGCGTTCTCTACTCTTACCGGATGGAGCTTGGAGCTGCCCGCCCCCTGATACCTGGGCTGTTTGGCAAAGGCCCCGATAATGGCTGTACTCTGACCCGGATTCCCCGGCAGAAGTTCTCCTTCATTCTTTAACAGCACTGCGGATTGTTCGGCGGCTCTCACCGCCAGCTCATGGTGCTTTGCCGCATCATAGCGGTAGCCCGGCTGCTTCGCCTCCATCTGGCGGAGAATTAATTCGGCCACGCGGCAGGCTGACCGGTCCAAGGCCTCCTCCGAGAGCCTCTTCTCCCGCACTGCAGTCACTACCTTGGCATCATTCATTCCCATGGAACCCGGCATTTCCAGATCCATTCCGGCCTCAATGCCCATAGCCCGGTCATTCACCGCGCCCCAATCTGAAACCACCAGTCCCTCATACCCCCATTCCTTCCGTAAGATATCTGTAAGCAGTCTGCGATTCTCGCTGCAATATTCTCCCTTAAGGCGGTTATAGGCACACATAACAGTCCGGGGCTTTCCCTTCTTAACGGCGATTTCAAAAGCCTTCAGATACAATTCACGAAATGCCCTCTCATCCACCACCGCATTGATGGTCATCCGTCTTCTCTCCTGATTGTTGACCGCAAAATGCTTCAGGGAGGTTTCCACTCCTGTACTTTGTACTCCCTCAATCATTCCCGCAGCCAGCTCCCCGGATAGCAAAGGGTCTTCACTGTAATACTCAAAATTACGTCCGCATAAGGGACTGCGCTTTTGGTTGACCCCCGGGCCCAGAAGCACCGAGACCTCTTCCTGAAGACATTCCTCCCCGATGGCTCTTCCTATCTCCCTGGCCAATTCCGTATCAAAGCTGCAGGCCAATGCGCTTGCTGTAGGGAAACATACCGCGGGAAGACTGTCTCCCAATCCAAGATTATCCGCATCTCCTACCTGCTTCCGGAGTCCGTGGGGCCCGTCACATACCATGATAGCATCCAGGCCCAGGCGCTCTATCGCCTTTAAATTCCAGCAATCCTGCCCGGAGCAGAGCCCCGCCTTCTCTTCCAGCGTCATCTGTGCAACCAGCTCTCCTGCCTTACGCTGTATCCTGTCTTTCTCTTCCCGAATTGAGTCCTTCCCCATACATACCTCCATGCCCCGCTTCTACTGGTGCGAAGACGGTTCTGCTCTTCCAACCTTATCCGCTTCCCTTGTTTCTACCTTATAAGTCATACCTAATCAGCCCGGTTACTTTATTTTAAGATAAAGATTAGCCTCATAAGGACGAAGCCGCTTTCCGCCCATCCTATAGTTAGAGATTACCTTCTTAAGTCCCGGAACGGCCGACGGTTTTGTCACATACTTTCCGCTGAGATTACATTCTATATAGAATTCACTCTTTCCCAGGGTTCGATAATAGGTGAAAACATTCTTCCTTCTGCGGTTCACCACCCGGAAGCTCCCATAAACCAAAGCCGGATTATCTCGCCTCAGCCGGATCATCGCCCGGTAAAAGTTCAGTACAGAATCCGAATTCCCCTCCTGCACCCTCACATTCCAATTCTCATAATCCTTCCCTGCTGTAATCCAGGGCTCTCCCTCTGTAAAGCCCCCGTGCTTCTCGTTGCTCCATTGCATGGGTGTCCTGGAATGATCCCTGCTTCCGCTCATAATCTTATCCCAGGCTCCCTGCGCTCCCTGCCCAGGGAGAAGCTCTTTATAATAATTAATGCTCTCTACATCCCGAAGCTCTTCTATAGAGGAAAAGTTCTGATTGACACTGCCAATCTCCTGACCCTGATAGATAAAGGGGGTACCCTTCAGTGTCATCTGTATCATGGCCAGCAGCTTGCCCAGAACCCCCCGGACCGCCGGGTCCGGATTAACTTTGGAAATCATCCTGGGATTATCGTGGTTTTCATAAAACACGGACATCCAGCATTGATCCCCATAATTCTCCATCCAGTCAATCATATATTTCTTCAGGTAGTTCAGATCATACCGATAATCATCAAAGCGCACATGCCCCGGCGTCTCCAAATGATCAAAGGAGAATACCATATCCAGCTCCCCGCGTTCCTCCCCGCTCAGAAGCTGGCTCATCTGCATCCCTACTCCCGGTGTCTCCCCCACCGTAAAGGCCTTATAAGGCTCAAAGGCTTCCCTTCGCAGCTCCTTCAGGTAATGATGAAGCTTTGGCCCGTAATAATAATGTTCAATGCCATAGTATCCCATAAGGCCGCCGATTTTCTCATTTCCCTGGGGAAGGCCCTCCTTCTTTGAGATATAATTTATAACATCCAGACGGAAGCCATCCACCCCTTTCTCCAGCCACCACCGGATCATTAAGGCAATTTCGGAACGAAGCTCCTGATTCTCCCAATTCAGATCCATCTGTTTTTTAGAGAAAAGGTGCAATCCCCATTCATCCAGCTCCTCATAATAATTCCAGGCCGGTCCGCTGAAGAAGGAATTCCAGTTATTCGGCTCCTTTCCGTCCTCTGATCTTCGAAAAAGATAGTAATCATAGTATTTTGAATTCCTGTCCTTAAGGGCCTGGAGAAACCAGGGATGCTCATCCGAGGTATGGTTCACCACCAGATCCATGATCAGATGCATCCCTCTCTTATGTACCTCTTCCAGCAGGAGCTGAAAATCCTCCATGGTGCCGAATTCCTCCATAATAGCCTGATAGTCCCTGATATCATAGCCATTATCATCATTTGGGGAATCATAGATGGGAGACAGCCAGATTGCATTCACACCCAGATCCTTCAAATAATCCAGTCTGGAGATAATCCCCCGAAGATCCCCTATCCCGTCGCCGTTCGAGTCCTGGAAGCTTCTTGGATAGATCTGATAGAACACAGCCTCCTTCCACCAGGCCCGGACAATATCCCCCTGCTTCATCACAGGGATGTCGGCTTCGCTGTTCAACAGCTCCAAAAAGGTCTGAAAGAACTCCTCTCCCAGCGCTTTCCTTGTAAGTCTCGCCACCGTCTTCAATTTCATATTTCCGACTATGGGATTGGTCAGCAAAATCTCCTTTTTATTCATCTGAAGCAGCAGCTTGCACAGCACATCATGCCCGATAGGATTCTTATAAACCTCTTTGATCTTGCTCTCAAAATCCAGATGATTACTCATAAATACCTCCCCATCCCTATTCTCCTACTCCTCTGTTTCCCTCAGCTTCTTCTGATTTTCCTCTATCATTCTTGCCACTTCCTTTTCATCCAGCTTGTATACTCCCATAATAATCAGCATCACAACATACCCAATGCAAGGAATCAGACATAGAATCATCCATATCCCCTCCAGGGCGCCTGCGGTCTGGAAGCTGGATTGCTCCACATATCCGAAGGCTCCCAGCAGCACAACACAGAGGGTATTGGCCAATGCTCCTCCCAGCTTCGTCATAAAGGTCTGAATGGAAAAAGCCATACCGGCAGTTCTCTCCCCCGTGTGATAGGCGCCATATTCAATGCAGTCCGCGGTAAACATACCATACAGCATTAACGGCAGCTGCATAAAGGTAATCCGCACAGCCGCAAGAGCCAGGAACAGGGGCATATTGCCGTATCCGGCATAATATTGCACAATACTTAGCACAATCGCCACAATCGAACTGAATACCGTAACCCTCTTCTTGCCGAAGCGCTTAATCAGCATCGGCAGGAGAGGGGCAACCAGAATAACCGGAACGATGACAATTGCCATGATCACCGTCACCATTCCCTCATCCCCCAAATTGGAATTGGCAAAATATACGGCAATGATCTGAATCGTGTTCGTTATCTCTATCCCCAGATAGCCTGTAAAGTAGATCAGCAGATATTTATTTTTAAACAGATAGCGGAAAATCTTCACAAAGGTCAGATCCTCGCTGTTATGATACTTCACCCGCTCCTTTGCTAAAAATTGAAGGGGAAACATCACAGCAAAGGCAATCAGACAATAGACCCCCATAGCCCAGGTCCAGCCAATGCCTGCCTTAATGCTCATAAATACCGCACTGGTAATCGCTGCGACAGCTGCCGCAAGCCTTCCGTAGGCCATCAGCTTATCCCGTTCGTAGGTATTGCTGGTCATAACCGTAGAGAGGGAGAACAGCGGGGAATCCGATATGGTATACACCATATCAAAGATCAGATAAGTAATATATGCATACGCCAGCTTAAGAAGATAAGGTCCCTCCGGCCTGATAAACATCAGGAACAGGGACACAGGCAATATGTAGGTTACAACCTTGAGCCAGGGAAGAAATTTCCCCTTCTTAAATTGGCATCGGTCTACAATGGCTCCCATAATGGGATCATTCACCGCGTCCCATACCTTAGCCAGCAGAAGCAGCACCGCAGTATCCCTTAAGGTCAACCCGACAAACTCCGTATAAAAATAAGTTAAAAACTGAAATGGCAGCACATAAATAATGTTTTGCCCTAAAAAGAATCCTCCATAAGATAACCGTTCCGCTGCCGATGTTTGCATCGCTTTCCGTTCCATACCCCACACCCTCCCGTATCATTCTTGCTTCTTATAGTCATTTTAACTCTAAATCCAGGAATTATCAACTTGTTTTGGTCATTTTAACCATAATGTGCACTATAGTTAAGCCTGTGGATTCTGGAGGCTATAGTGCCCCGGCATTCACAGGCTTAACTGTAACTAATACGGATCAATTGATGTAAATTTTCATATAATGGGAAAGATATTATGAAAATTGCAGATGATAAATAAAGGGATACACCCTGAGATAAAAATCCGATTATACTTTATGAAGTGTTTTTCGAAACAATCCTCGCTGATACCCTTTTGAACATTCAATGGAAGCAATTTGATACCCTTTGCTGAGATAAAAATCCTTCAACCGGCTGTTTTCCACAGCGGAATATAATTCAACCATTTCTGCCGGCGAAGAAACCAGGGATTTTTCTGCAAAGGAAAGCATTTCGCTCCCAATTCCCAGACCTTGATACTCGGGTAATATGGCAAAGCGTGATATATACGCCTTTTCCCCTTTGATTTCCACACGCAGGGAACCCACCGGAATCCCTTCCCAATAAGCCACATAGACATGCTTATGAAGCAGATCCCTTCGCACATCCTGTTCGCTTTCCTGCAATGCCTCCATTGTATCGATTCCAATGGCATTGCAATATTGTACAAAGGATTTTTTCACAATACCTGCAATGCTTTTTACGTCAGACTCTGCTGCTGGCTGAATATGAAGCTTTTTCATAGAAGACATAAGTATTTCCCATCTTTCGCATATTTTCAAGGGCGTTTTCATAAGAAAACTATTTCCGGGTATGTTCAATTATGTTATTTTATTATATCATGAACAAGGAGCACGTTCATGATCTCCAGCTCCGATCGCATGATCACGAGCAAGCTCGATGTGCGAGTGCCCTTCTCGCACCGCTCACTACGCTTTCATTATATCATAAGGTTTAGAAAGAAAGGCGGTGAAGACCATCACCACGGCACAGAAAAAGAAATTCATCCGAAGCCTTCATGAGCTTATGCAGCAGGAAAAGCTTCTGGAGATGGAAAAGTTCATCCAGCATGGCAATACCACAACACTCACCCATTGTTTTGTTGTGGCCTATTACAGCTATTGCCTGGCTCTCCTGCTGCCAATACGCTTTCGTTATAAAAGTATGATACGAGGGGCTATGCTGCATGATTTTTACCTTTATGACTGGCATGATCCTGATCCCGTACACCGGCTGCACGGCTTCTTTCATCCCCGCTTTGCCCTTGATAACGCAAGAAAACACTTTATTCTTAATTCTGCGGAGGAGGATATTATATTAACGCACATGTGGCCTCTGACCTTCCGGGCCGTCCCACGCTGCAGGGAAGCCCTGCTGGTATGTATGGTAGATAAATTCTGCTCTTTAGCGGAGACCTTGTACATTCCCATCCTGTCCCAAGATATGCTCCAGATTTTTGAGGGGCTTAGACGGGCTACGCCCGGATTATAGATGAAGCCCCTCTTCAAAGCCCAGCATCAGATTCATGTTCTGGATCGCGGCGCCGGAAGCACCCTTTCCCAGATTATCGATACGGGTCAGAAGCATTGCCGTGCCCTTGGCATCATTTCCAAAGACAAAGATCTCCGCCCGGTTGGTATCATTACAGGCGGTAATATCCACCCCGCCGTCAAATAAACAGGAATCCTCCATATACGGCATCACAGAGACGAAGCTCTGCCCCGCATAATGTCCGGCCAGCAGCTCATGCAGCTCCTTTGCCGTCCGCTTTTTCTTCAGCAGCTGACCGGGAAGGGGCAGCATCACTCCCATGCCCTTGTAGTTATTACCAAGAATCGGGACAAACAGCGGTTCCTGGGAGAGGCCGGCATGGATTGTCATCTCCGGGAGATGCTTATGATTAAGGCTCAGCGCATAAGGTCTCGGCGCTTTGGCATAAGGATTCCTTCCCTCTTCCGCCTCATACTTCTCAATCAGCGCCTTGCCGCCTCCGCTGTAGCCTGTCAGGCTCTGGCAGGTCAGAGGACAGTCCGGTGCAAGAATGCCGCTGCTCACCAGGGGATAAACTGACAGGAGGAATGCCGTGGCATGGCATCCCGGATTGCTTACCCTTTTGCTGTTTACAACCGCTTCCCGGTGCGCCTTTGACAATTCCGGAAGTCCATAGGTCCAGCCCGGTGCTGTCCGGTGCGCCGTACTGGCATCAATGATTCTGGTCTCCGGATTCTCCACCAGGCTCACGGCCTCCCTGGCTGCATCATCGGGCAGGCATAGAAATACCAGATCCGCTTCGTTCAAGCATCTGGCCCGTTCCCCAGGATCCCTTCTTTTCTCATAATCTGCTTCTATCACCTCAAGCTCAGGATATAGGCTGAGTCTCTCATGAATCTTCAGTCCTGTAGTTCCTGATAAGCCGTCAACAAATATTTTCTTCATAGTCCGCCCCTTTGATTGCATATTTATTCATAATTTTATATTAATATACATCTAATTGTCCGATGTGTCAACTGTTTTTCTACCCTTTCTGACCTTTCTGATCACACTCTTTCTAGCCGTACTCTTCCCGCACTCCTCGGAAAGCAGCCATACGCTGCAGCTTTTTTATCCCGGTATCCGTAATAACTCCCTGTTTTTTCCCATGTGGAAGGATTTCTTCTTTCGATAACTTCCTTCTAATCCCCCGGCATTCCCGGCAGCGGGAGCAGCAATGGCCTCCCCTTTCCTTATGTATCATTTCATCGGAAGAGTACCACGATAACCGCACCGAGAAAGATCAGCACGGCAGACAGGCTTCGCCTTCCCCTCTCCCGCTCCTTGAATATTATACCGCCGATTACCGTAGTCAGAACAATGTTCAGCATCGTCAGTGTTTTTACATAGGTCTGCCCCGATGCCTGGGAACTCAGGCTTTGAACAGCAAGCATCTGGCACAGGAATTCCCCCGCCCACAAAACTGCCTGCACGACCAGATGCCGGTCTGTAACAACCACCTTCTTCGTCCTGGTTTTTACTACTCCATACATGAATACCGCTGAGGCAATGGTCCATAGCAGGGAATAAGTGACGGCGGAAGAAGCCCCGATTGCAATTTTATCCAGGGAGGTGGTCAATCCCAGCAGAATGGCTGAAAACAGCATCCATAAGCTGGCCTTCTTCATCTGCAGCCTTCTTCCCTGCAAATTGATGGTGAAAGCTCCCGCAGACACCAGCCCAATTCCCAGCAAAGCCGGGGCTTTCGGCACTTCTCGGTATAAGAGCATACTCCACAGCACAACAAAAATCGGAACACATCCCAGCCAGGGCGTGGTAAGGGACAGCTCTTCTGTTTTAATCAGCCTTAGGCGGATTAAGGTTGCAATTGCCGTTACTATTACCGTAACCAAAGTAACTCCGGCAAACACCGCAAGATTCGTGATATTGATTTTGCCCTGTAAGGGATCTCCCGGCAGCAGGTTGCCGGGGGCGGCAATCAGCAGGAATACGATGCTCCCGTAAAATCTTGTGGCAAAGCTAATCATCTCCGGCGATTGTCTGATGAATTTCTTAATATAAAGCTCCCGCAGGCTCACAAATATACCGGACAGGACTGCATATAGAATCCATAGGTTCATTCTGCTTTTTCTCCAATCTATAATCTTTTCTTTTGTTCATACTCAATACTCCAGAAGCTTCTTCAGGAAGGCTCTTTCCTCCGAGTAATCCGTATCAGACATTCCGGCCAGATTGCTTCCTGCCTCCAACAGCCCTACCGCCTGCTCCTTCATTCTGCCATAGCTTCGGAAAGCAGCGGCGGCAATCTCTTCTCTCTGATATACCTTCCACATTCCGCATAAGAGATAATTCATCCCCCGGTTCTGAATAAAACCCATGACGTCCGCAAGGGGATATCCAAGAAAAATCCCAATCTCGTGGGGAAAGGCTCCGTTCTCCCAATAGCCGCGGTAGAGCTGCCTTAACCGCACCAGGGCTTCCCCCGCCGATTCCCGGCATTCTCCGTACCCACAGGCAGCCAGGAATTCCCCGCGCATATTTGCGCCGGGCTGCCCTGCCCCAAGGGATTGTCTCAGCAAGGGCTCGTAATATAACAGCAGATAGATTCTGCCCCAGGTCTCCTCCAAAGGAAGATAACTGCATTCAAAATCCCTCAGACATCCCCCCAGAAAATCAAAGAACCGGTTCCTGCTCCCTATTAACTTTTTATTGGCGGTAACCAAAACCGACGGCTTTGCTTTTAACAGCGTCGGCATACTCTGGTATGCCAACAGCCTGCGGATATATTCCTCCGTCCGGTCTGTTTTCTGTCCTGTGCCGGTATCTATCATATCGAAGCTGCTTCCTTTCCAACAGGACGACCGTTACAGATCAGCCTGTGTCATTCTATCGCTAGGATATGTTATTCCGTCTGTTTCCATACAGACCGGCAGACTCAGCCAGGATAATGATTTCACCGATAGTCCGTTATGGTCTCAACCGAGGTAGGAGCTTCGGAATTGGGAGGGCGATTTCCCGAATTGCTTCTTAAAGGCCTTGCTCAGGTGAAATTCATCATAGAAGCCGAAATTGACAGCCGCCTCATGCAGCTTGGCGTCGGGCTGGTACGTCAGAAACTGGCGCACCATCTCCAGCTTCGTTTCCATCTGGTATGCGTAGAAGGTCTTTTGATAGACTTTATGAAACCGGTTATTCAGGGTGCGGGCACAGATGAAATGCGCCTCCGCCATCTCCTTTGACGTATATAATATCTGCGGATGGGAGCGGATCTGATGGGCAATCTCCTCCACCAGCGCATCGGGCTGCCCTCCTGTTTTGGCGGCCGAATGAATCCGGATTATCTCACACTGAAGGAGATTAAACAAAAGGGAAAGGCGGTTTTCTCTTTCTGAATCCTCGGACCAGTATGCGGCAATCAGCTCATGAAAATACTGCCGTACAAGAGGATGATTCTGGCAGTGTATCAGCGTGGGACAGAGAAACAGATTGGAGCTTTCCGCTTCTTCCATGTTTCTTTTCCAATCAGCCTCCCCCGGAGTCGGAAGGATATGAAAATACATATGCCGGTTTCCGGGAGTACACAGCTTGTCCCCCCAGTGATGGCGGCCTGCGGCTAAAATCAGCAGATCATCCCGGTGCATCTCATAGGTATTCTCTTCCTCACGAATCTCCCAGTCCCCGTCCAGCATGTACAGGAAATCATGCTCCTCCATGACGCGGTTTGGATGATACATTCCATTTACAGAGGTAATATAATTAGCGCTGGTAATCTTCCGCAGCGCCATCTTTTCCATTATCGGCATACTCCGCCTCCCTTGCTCCTGGGTCTTCCGTCCTGTGTATGAGGGAGCCCCATGTTCTCCGCCCTGCCACATACTGAACTGTTACTCTCTTTCCACATTATACATGTATTTTTCCGCATTGGCAATGGATATTACAAGAATACCCTGTTAAAATACAGCTTATGAAACCCAATTCATGCCATGATACAGCAAAAGGTACGATGGCATATGATAAAAACGGAGGTAAGTATGGACAAAACTAATTTCAGTACACCCCTTTCTTTAAAGAAGGTACAGATTACGGATGCTTTCTGGAAAAACAGGACGGAGCTGGTCCGGACAGAGGTAATCCCTTACCAGTGGGCCGCCCTCAACGACAAGGTAGAAGGAGCTGCCCCCAGCTTCTGCATGCACAATTTCAAAACAGCGGCCAAATTAAACCGCACCAAGGAAGAGCAGGGAACCGCATTTCAGGAACCCGCCTATACCTTCCGTGGCTTTGAGGCTCTGCCGGAGGACCCGGAGCACCTGGAGGACAGATTCTACGGTTTTGTCTTCCAGGACAGTGATTTCTACAAATGGATCGAGGCAGTGGGCTATTCCCTGGTACAGCATCCCGACACGGCTCTGGAAGAGCTGGCAGACGGCGCCATTGACATTGTGTGCGCCGCCCAGCAGGAGGACGGCTACCTGGACACCTACTACATCCTGAACGGCAAGGACAAGATCTTCAGCAATCTCAGGGATCACCATGAGCTCTACTGTTTGGGCCATTTGATCGAGGGAGCCGTGGCCTATTACCAGGCAACAGGAAAGGATAAGCTGCTGCAGGCGGCAAAACGGTATGCCGATTATGCGGCGGCGCATTTCGGCCCCGGAGAGAACCAGTGCAAGGGCTATCCCGGTCATGAGATTGCAGAAATGGCCCTGGTACGCCTGTATGAAACGACCGGGGAGGAGAAATACCTGGAGCTGGGACGTTTCTTCGTGGATGAGAGAGGCCGGCGCCCCTATTATTTTGACAAGGAGCACCCCGAAGCCATTAAAGGAGACCCTGACGCCCTCCGCTATGACTACCATCAGGCACATCTTCCCGTGCGGGAACAAACCGAAGCAGTGGGACACGCCGTGCGCGCCGTATACCTCTACTCCGGTATGGCGGATGTAGCCCGGCTGACGGAGGACGACGCTCTCTGGAACGCCTGTGAAACACTCTGGGAGAACATCGTCAACAAGAAGCTCTATATTACCGGGGGAATCGGCGGCACCAACGTAGGCGAAGCATTTTCCTTTCATTATGATCTTCCCAACGATACCGCATATGCGGAGACCTGTGCCTCCATCGGTCTGGTATTCTTTGCAAGGAGAATGCTGGAACAAAAGCCGGATTCCAAATATGCGGACGTGATGGAAAATGCTCTCTTTAACTGTGTTCTCAGCGGAATGGCCCTGGACGGAAAAAGCTTCTTTTATGTAAATCCTCTGGAGGTACACCCGGAGGCATGTCATAAGGATGCGCGGAAATCCCATGTGAAGCCGGTCCGCCAGAAATGGTTCGGCTGCGCCTGCTGCCCTCCCAACCTGGCCAGACTTCTAAGCTCCTTAAGCTCCTACGGCTGCACGGAGCGGGAGGACACCCTGTTCCTGCATCTTTATGTGGGAAGCGTCATCACAAAGCAGATAGGCGATAAGACTATGACCCTTACGATTTCCTCCGGCCTTCCCTGGAATGGCAGGGTGAGGATTGAACTGTCAGGGGACAGCGCACCCTTCACATTGGCTCTGCGCATTCCCGGCTGGAGCCCCATCTATACCCTGAAGGGCGTCGATCCCGCCGGAGCCGAGCTCAAGGACGGATATCTGTATGTTACAAAGGTCTGGAATGCAGGCGATGTTCTGGAACTGGAGCTTTCCATGGAGGTACGAATCCTCCAGGCCGACCCCAGAGTGCGTGAGGATATCGGCAAAGTAGCCGTCACCAGAGGCCCCCTTGTCTATTGCCTGGAAGAAGCGGATAACGGCGCAGACCTGCATTTGCTTACAGCAGACTGCCATTCCGCGGCAAGAACGGAAGAATTCACCGTTGCCGGAGAGCCGGTCCAGTCCATACTCCTGGACGGCTTCCGGCAGCAACCCGCAGAATGCGGACAGGGCCTGTATTATCCTGCCGCCCCGGTCCAAAAAGTTCCCGTCAGCCTGCGCTTTGTTCCTTACTATGTATGGGGCAACCGCAAGGAGAACGAGATGACGGTCTGGGTAAGACAGGACTAATAATCCGTAGTCCGGGTTAGCGGCAATGTAATTGTGGGGCTGTCGGAAAATAGACTTGCCGGAAAATATAGCATAAAAATGCGTCTTGACTAAGCTTTAAAAGCTGTTTCAAGGCGCACTTTTGTGCTAATTAATAGAATTTATTGTGTATAAATTGCTATCACCGATTCATTTTACGACAGCCCTACAATTACTATATCATGGTTCCTGCTATTCCGCTTCTCTCAGCCGTTCTGTAAGGGTCATTTTTCTTACAGAACGATAGATCAGCCACGGTACGCTTACACATATAAACCAAACAACGCAGACCATAATTAACAACGATAGATACGGAAAGCGGAAAACAACAGAATCATATTGACCGGCAAGGAGCGAGAACAGCCCGTATGTTAGTGCACCGCCCGCAATACAGACAAGCAGCAGGGTAATAACCGCATAAATCCCGCCTTCCAGCATCAGCATTTTCCTGCTCTGCTTCGGACTTTGGCCGATGCTTTCCAGCAAAGCAAGCTCATGCCTGCGTGATAATATGCTTGTGGTTATTATGTTAATGAAGTTCAGAACGCCTATCATCCAGAGAATCACCGATATCCCCCCGCCCATGGTCAATAACGTTGCTTTTATTTTTTCAAATTCTTCCCGGACTTCAAGGGCTGATTTTCTTTTAATGTCCGGCTGTGCGCCTGTCAGTGTTTTTACAATGCCAAGTGCCTGACGCTGCGCCGATTCTTCAATATAAAGCGCTATTTCATATATAATCGGTTCCCTGACAAGCTCCTGTAAAAGGCTGTCCGACAGATAGATCTCCGGCGATGCACTGACTCCGCCCTGCATAACATTATTCAAGTAGCCTCCTATTTTGAGCGATACAGGCTTTTCCGCATTGGTAAAGAAAATTTCAACCGTTTCTCTTTCCAATGGAAACACATTCTTTAATAAGATAAATTCACCCCGTTCAAACGCCGCCGTATCCAGGGAGAGGGACAAGTCTTCGGTCAGCCCTGAAATTTCACCCTTCTCTACCCCGAAGGCCTCCCCTTGCATATAATGAATATTTCCCTGCAGGTCCGTAATACCGCCATCCATTTTTAGCGGATATCGGTAATTCATTTTCATTTCCGTAAGACCGGGCAGAGCTTTGAGATATCTGATCAGTTCGGGGGTAAAAATCTGCAATTCGTCATTTTCAAGGGCTTTGCTTCTTGCGAAAGACGGTTTGCGGTTTCGCAGGCAGATATCGCCCTCCGTATCCCCCATGCTTGCTTCAACCATTTTGTCTATACTGGCACTTTCTAAAATGGTCGTAACCTCCATAAACATGGTCATTCCTAAAAACAAACTGATGAACACCAGAACAGCTCGCTTCCGAACGCGGAACACATTGCGCCATGCCACTTTCAAGGCGTTAAAGGCGGAGGAACGTACCTCCTTGCGGTTTGTATCACCTTGTTCCGTGAAGCGTACCGACTCTATCGGAGAGATACGAGCCGCCTTTTTTGCCGGGACCAGGGCACCGGTTATGGCCGTAAGCACGGCAAACACCACCGCACTGATATAAATGACGGGGTTGAAGCTGATTACCGCGCCAGTCTGTACAATATCCCCGCTCAAATCTGTCAGAAGCCCCGGAATAAAAACAAGGGAAACCAGCATGGAAGCCAATAAACCGGCAGGAACAGCGATACAGCAGATACACAGCACCTGAATATAGATATTTTTTCGGATTTGCCGCGGCGTTGTTCCTATGGTTTTCAAAAGTCCGTAAAAACGGACATCTCTTGAAACGGACACCGACAACACATTATATATGAGCAGATATCCGACCAGCACCAGGATTATGGCAAGGACCGCAAATATAATATGGATGGGGTCGGCGGAGTCTTCGCTTAACGCGCTGTATTTGGCAACCGTATAAATATCCTGTATATCCATTGATAAATCCCTCGCCAGCCGTCGATTGTATTCAAGCACCTTTTTGTCGTTGACATACCGGATCTGAACGTTTCCATGCTCTCTTACCGTATGCCCCGATAGTTCGGCAAATTCACGGGAAACAAGCATTCCCTCATTGCCTCCGGCCCGAAGCCGGACATAGCTTGTAAAATACCCCGATAACTTAAAAACCTGTGTTTGCGGAGGATTCAAGTCGATTTGAAAGGTAACCCTGATATCCATGCCGAGCTCTGGCTCTGTTATTCCCATATCATCCAATACCCAGAAAGGAACCATGATTTCATCATAATTCCGGGGATACTCACCTATGATATTGGTAAAAGCAGGTTTTCTGAATATTTCCCAATCCGTAGCATCACACCAGGCCAGCATAGGAGCTGTGCTGTACAGGTTGTCCTCATCCTCCACATTGGCCACCACATATCCTGTTGCATAGGAGGATACATAATCCAGCTCTTTTATTTTCTCTATCTGTCCGTCATCGATATTCATTAAGCCGATATGAGCAGTTGTACCTTCCAGGCGAATCCTGTAGGCTTCCAGAGATTCCATATAGCTTATGCTGATGCTTATAATCGTTGCAAGCATAAAGGTGGTAAGGAATACGGCAAGCACAAGAAAGGTATTCCTGCCACGGTTGGCGGCAAGGCTTTTACCCGCTATTTTTCTTATAACGGCTTGATTGTTATTCTTCACTTCCTGCTCACCTCACCCTTAACCTTTCCATCCTCAATACGAAGAATCCGATCGGCAAGCTGAGCGATATGCTCATTATGAGTTATCATCATTATCGTTTGGTGAAACCTTGCGGAGGTCATTTTCAGGACGCTTAAAACCTCCTGACTTGTCCTGCTGTCCAGATTACCCGTAGGCTCATCCGCAAGAAGAATAGACGGTTTAGCAGCCAATGCGCGGGCAATCGCCGCACGCTGCTGCTGTCCGCCCGAAAGCTGATTCGGCATGGCTTCCCGCTTATCCTCAAGCCCCAGGGTTTTTATAATTCCATCCACAAAAGACTTGTCTACCGTGCCGCCGTCAAGCTCTACCGGCAGTACAATATTTTCATAGACATTCAAAATCGGAACCAGATTATAATTCTGGAATACAAAGCCCACATTGCGCCTGCGAAATATGGTGAGCTGCTCGTCGCTCATCTTTTCCAATTCCTGCCCGTCAACAACCACACTTCCGGCCGTTGGTTTGTCTAACCCGCCGAGTATATGGAGGAGGGTGCTCTTGCCGGAGCCGGACATGCCGACCACCGCTACAAATTCTCCCGCCTTTATTTCAACATCAACACCGTCAAGGGCGCGGATTATGTTGGGTTCTTTTCCATAATACTTTTTTATATTCTGTGCCGTTAAAATAGCCATAAAATCTCCCCTTTCGTTTGTAGCTTCATTGTAAGCCATGATTCTTACAATACCCCTACAAAACCCGGTTCCTTTCTTACAGAGTTGTAAGATTAGCAGCTTTCTATCCTGCTGTTTTGTAAGAAAAGGGAAAATGAAGTGTATTGGCCGGGTACCGAGTCCACCATGATATAGCCGCCCTGCTTTTCCATGATGAGCGCGGAAAGATACAGCCCTAGCCCCGCTCCCTCCTTGTCACTCACCTCCCGGCCTCTGTAAAACCGTTTGAAAATCAGATTCCAATCGCTCTTATCTATCCCAATCCCATGGTCGGTGATCATAATCGTCGTATAAAGCGGCATCGGCTGAAGGGATATTGTGATTTCGCTGTCCGGCGCAGAGTATTTTACGGCATTTTCAAGTATGTTGGCGATTGCTTCTCTCGTCCATTTCCTATCATGATAAAGCGGCATATCATGAAAATCAGAAACCGACAGATTGATATTTTTCTTTGCTGCCGCAGCGATAACGCTTCCGATAGCGTCCGAAACTGTCTGCCCTATGTTTTCTGAAACGGGGGAAAGCTGTATCGCTCCTACTTCCAGCCGTGACATTTTGATCAGGCTGTCCATCATCCATTGCAGCTTATCCGCACCGGATTTCACGCGGGATAGAAATTCACGCCGCTCCTCCTCGGTTAAGCTTCCCTCCAACAGCAGATCCGCATACATGGAGATACCTGACAGCGGTGTTTTCATTTGGTGGGACATATCCGAAATAAACCCCTGCACCGTATCTTTTTCTTCTCTGGCCTGTGCTGCCTCGGAAATGCACAGATCCATAATACGGCGCGCCTTGCAGGTGAGCTTCGATATTCTGCTTTCGTCTGTTATTTCAGAAAGCAGCTTCCTATCCATTAATAATACCCTGTCCATGATCCTGTCTATGGAGTCAAAGGTCTGCCGTACATACCGGCGGCTCAATAATACCGTTAACGCGCAGCAGATAATTGCAGCCGCCAAAACAAGATAAATTCCCATACCGTCACTCCCTCATCCAGACATAACCCATGCCGTGTATGGTCTTTAATATCTTTGGATTTTTAGAATCGGCCTCAATCTTCGCCCGTAAACGGCTGATATTTACCGATAAGGTGTTTTCGTCCACAAAATCACCTTGCTTGTCCCATAGGGCGGCAAATATCTGTTCCTTCGATAATACCTGTCCGGCATTGCTCATAAAATAATGGAGCAGCCGAAACTCCGTTGCACTTATAGAAATTTCTTCGTTTCCTTTGAACAGCTTGCACAGAGAAACATCAAGCCTGTACCCGCCCGATTTCAGAGCATGACTTTCTTTTGATTCCATACGGCGCAATACCGCCTCCACACGGGCGCGTAAAACAGACAGCGAAAACGGTTTTGTAACATAATCGTCTGCGCCGGCCATAAACCCTGCAACCTGATCCGTTTCCAGATCGCAAACCGTAAGCATGATAACAGGGATATTGGATTCTTCCCGTATTTTCCTGCAAAGCTCCATACCGTTCCCATCGGGCAATCCTAAATCAAGAATGACAATATCAATACTGTTTTGCTCATAACTGAATTGTCCGGCCTTCAATGTATTTGCCTGTATCACCGTATAGCCGTCCCTTTCAAAGGCAAAAGCAATCCCACGGCTTAGATTTTCGTCGTCTTCGACAATTAAAATTCGCTTCATCATCTTTACTCTCGCTTTTTTATTGTTTTTATATCACCTGCCTGCAGACGGCTCCGTATCAGCAGGGATAAGTCCCGCCAGCGATCCGCACGGCAATACAAAAGGGATACCGCTTCAATGCTATCCCCTTCGCATTTTGTATTCCGTTTTCGTGCTGATTTATTTGCCGAAGGCTGCCTGATTGGCAACGGGGCTGCTGCGTCTTTCAAGTTCCGGCAGACGCCGCTCCAGAGCCGCAAAAGATATCTCCACATCCTCATGCACCTCATCCTCCGAGAAGGCTCCCACGGTCACCATATCGCATTCGCGAAGGGTATTCCAGGAGAAATTAAGGCCTACGAAGGGGGTGGTTCTCCCCGCAGCCATGGATTTGATGGTCATCACCGGCTTCTTCGCCTGGTGAATAATGCGGGCAACGGTTTCCACCTCCACCTGCATCAGAAAGCCCATACAGTTATAGATCTGGATATAGGTCTGGACATCATACCCATTCTCGTCAGAATAGGCAATCAGCTCCGGCATATGGGCGGACAGGCCGGGGATCATGCCTGCATCGCGGATCATTGCGGTATAATCCGGGAGCCGGTCAATGATTCCCTTATTCTTATTCACCAGCTGCTCCGCACTGGAATGATGGATCAGACAGATTTTGGCCCCTCTTCTGCCGCAGGCCCTGATCACCGCTTCGGCTTCCCTTCTTCCCTCGGGGGTATCGTCCACATTGATGCTGGGAGTGTCCACCATAATCATAGGCTTCCCATGCTTCTGCTCCGTAAGCTTGACCGCATCCTCCAGATTCCTGCTCAGTCCGAAGGGCGCCATGATGGTGTCGATTCCATACTCCATGTAGGCATCCAATATTGTGCACATCTTCTCCATGGTATTATAGCGGTTGGTAATCATGCGGTCCGCTGCCGCTCCGGTATGGCTCCAGCCCAAAAGCCAATTGGTCCCGATGATCATCCGGGACAGGGACACTCCCTCTACTTGAGTGCGGGAAAATAACTTGCTCATATCATTCATCCTTCCTGATGCAATGTAGTTGTAACCAAACAGCGAGCGCTATCCACCTATCGCTATTCCCTGCATGCGGCCAGCGGCACCATCTTCTGCTTTGTGACATCAAACAGACCGGTGGTCGTCAGCCTCAGCTTCGGTATAACCGGCAGACTGACAAAGGCCATATTCATGAAAGGATCGATTCCATCCCTCACACCCATGCTTCGCGCCAGTGCCTGCATATTCTCAATGTCCCGGGCCAGGGTGACAGCATCCAGATTGCTCATCAGACCTGCGATGGACAGGGGAAGGCTTCCCATCACCTTTCCATCAGCAACGATGGCCCACCCTCCCTGCATGTCACGAATACAGTTGGCCGCCGTGGCAATATCCTCATCGTTGGTGCCAATGACAATGATATTATGGGAGTCATGGGATACGGAGGAGGCAATGGCTCCCCGCCGCAAGCCGTATCCGGTAACAAAGCCCAGGCCTACATGATTGGTATTATGATGGCGTTCAATTACAGCCAGCTTAATGATATCCTCCTCCAGATTCACTTCGGCCCTTCCGTTTTGAAGAGGGGCGAATACCTCCTCGGTGGTTATCTCGCCTTCGATCATTTTAATGATGCGAAACTGACCCGCATCTTCCTCTTCCGCATAGGGAACCTGGAAATCTTCCGGTACAATCTCGTCGCAATGGAAGGAATGATATACCTTATCCAGCAGTTCCTTCCGTATCTCAGGCTCCCGGATAGGGACTGCCCCCTGTTCATCAAGAATCACTCTTCCATTCTTGATTACTTTCCGTACCCTTACTTCCTTCAAATCAGAGAGCACGATGAGGTCGGCATGGTAGCCGGGAGCTACCGCACCGTAATCCTTTAAGCCGAAATAGGAGGCCGCATTAAAGGACCCCATCTTAATGGCAATACAGGGATCTGCCCCTTTGCTGATGGCCTGCCTTACGATATCATCGATATGGCCCAGGCGCAGAATGTCATAAGGGTGCTTATCATCGGTAACCAGCATAGCTCTCTGGTGATAGGGGGGAGTGAACATTCCCATCAGCGCATCCAGATTCCGGGCCGCGGTTCCTTCCCGGATCATGATCCACTGCCCTCTCAGGAACTTTTCCCTGGCTTCCTCAAAGGAGATACACTCATGATCGGACTGCACTCCTGCCGCGACATAGGCGCAGATATCCTTTCCATGGATTCCGGGCGCGTGGCCGTCCACGATCTTGCCCGCCGCCCTGGCATCCTCGATTTTCTTCAGAATATCACTGGCTCCCCGGATGGTCTCGTAGAAATCCATTACCTCCGCAAGTCCCACCACCTTTTTATTCTGGTACAGGTGCTCGATATCCCTGGCCAGAAGTACGCCTCCGTTCTCATCATAAGCCGTGGCGGGAACACAGGAGGGCAGGACAAAATAAATATCCAGCGGCAGGCCCTCCGAAGCCTCCAGCATATACTCTATCCCTTCCATGCCGCTTACGTTGGCTATCTCATGAGGATCTGTAATTACCGCCGTTGTTCCGTGGGGAAGAACCGACTTCACGAACTCCACCGGCTTCAGCATAGAGCTTTCCAGATGAATATGCCCGTCGATAAAGCCGGGTGCCACGTATTGTCCGGCACAATCCAGCTCCTGTTCTCCCTCATAGTCCCCAATACCTACAATCCGCCCGCTGCATATTGCAACATCACCCTGCTCGATCTCTTCCGTAAATACGTTAATAATATTTGCATTCTTCAGCACCAGATCTGCCTTCTCAAGGCCTCTTGCAACAGCCAATTCCTTTACATGCATATTGCCACCGTTCCCTTCCAGTCATGTTTACTATATACCTTTATTATCCATTCAAACATTATTCTGACATTACTTATTTGGGCTAAGCTCTTCCGTTCTGTAGATATTGTACCCTTCATAATGGTAACTTGCATCAATGCCTTTCCTATAAACCTCCCGATCATTAATCCGATCCGTATCATAAATCTCGCCAAAGAGATGTTTATGAATTTTCGCTAATCCGGTGAATTTGCCTGCCTTCTCTTACAATCTGTGTAAGTCTAATAATATATGCATTATTATAACACAAGTCTTAAAAATCTGTGATATATTATTTATTCCTTGTTTTAACTTACAAATTCTTTTCCTGCCACGATTTTATTCAGCCTCTCGGACATAAATAACATCAGAACAATAAAAACAGTCAAATAAAAAGGATATAATCCGATATTGATGCGTGACGCAATCAAGCCAAAAAGCGGCGGCATGAAGGTGGTGCCCACATAGGCACATGCCATCTGAATACCAATAATGGCCTGTGAATTCTCCTTACCAAAATTAGAAGGTGTGGAATGAATAATGGCCGGATAGATGGGCGCACATCCAAATCCCACCACAACCAGGCCGATTAAAGCCAATACATCCGTTGCTGCGGGCAGGGCAATCAGAATAACACCTGCTGCCGTGGTGAAAATACCGATCCGAATCAACAGCTTGTCTCCCAGCTTATCGGCAATAAATCCGCTTAAGAAGCGTCCGAAGGTTATCCCAAAGAAAAAAAGCGAAGCAAAGCTGGCCGCCGTATTCACATCCACGCCCCGATGCCGTACCAGATAGCTGCTTGCCCAAAGCATGGTGGTCTGTTCCACGGCACAGTACGCAAAGAAAGAAACCAGTATCAGGGAAACCCCTTTGATTTTTAAAGCCTGGGCTAAGCTCAGGGACTTAGAATGGGTTTCTTCCTGTGCCTCTTCCCCCTCTTTTCCTTTCCACAATGGCAGGCTGATAAAAAGAATCACCGTTAAGGTGATCTGTATGATGCCAACCATGCGATAACCGTTATTCCATCCGTAACCGCCCGTCAGCGAATAGCTCATGATATACGGGCTGACGGCCGCACCGACGCCCCAGAAGCAATGCAGCCAGCTCATATGGCGGGATGCGTAGTGCAGGGCAACATAGTTATTAAGGGCCGCGTCAACCGCCCCTGCACCCAGACCGAAGGGCACCGCCCACAAGCATAACCATACAAAGGAATGGGATACGGAGAAGCCGAATAAAGCGGCAGCCGTTGAAAAAACACTGATGGCTGTTATCAGCCCCGTTCCCAATCTTCTGGTAAGCCTATGGGAAAATAAGCTGGAAATAATCGTTCCAAAGGCAATGATCATGGTAATGACACCCGCATAAGAAACGGGAACCCCCAGCTCCGTCTGCATTACAGGCCAGGCGGAACCAATTAAAGAGTCCGGCAGTCCCAGACTGATAAAGGCGGCATAAATTATGACAAGCAAAAGTGAATACATGTTTTTCTCTCCCATTATAATTATAATATGATTTAAGGAAGGGACACCGCGGCAAAGTATCTTCGCTCTGCTCGCCGTATCCCTTAAAAATTATTGTCTATAATACAGAATACCCAAGGTATTCGGCCCGCAGTGACTGGAGATAACTCCTCCGGCCCGGGTAATGCAAATCTCTTTGAAATAGTTCAAGCCGGCCAGATAGCGATGGGTTTCCTCCTGGATTTCCTCATCAATTCCGGAGTGAGTGATGAAGACCCGCGCCGGATCCGCTTTCAGCAGCTCTGTTTCCAGCTCCCTGGCATAACCGCGAACCACCAGCTGCTGCCTGCCGCGGTATTTCTTCGCAACTCCCATCTTCCCATCCCGGACGGCAATCATGGGCTTAAGCTTCAGGGTATTGCCGACCAGGGCCGTCACCGCATTGCATCTTCCGCCCCTCTGAAGATAAGTAAGGGTATCCACTACAAAGGAGGCGGATACCTTCCCTCTGTCCGCTTCTATGGTCTCGGCAATCTCATTCAGGGTTCCCCCCGTCTGTGCCAGCTCTGCGGCTCTCAGCACCTGCAGTCCGATTCCCGTGGACAGGTTCATGGAATTAATCACCCGGATACGTTCATAATTTAATTCCTGAGCTGCCACCCTGACCATCTGGCAGGTGACAGACATATCCTCGGAGATACCAATGAAGATAATATCCTCTCCCGCTTCTGTCATCGGCCGCAGCACCTCTATTATGTGCCCCAGCTCCGGCGCCGCCGTCTTCGGTGTTGTATTCCTCTTATCAGACCACTCATAGATTTCCTGAGGCGTGATCTCCCTGCCGTCCATGTAGCTGTTCATATCCAATACAATATTCAGCGGGATAATAGTAATCCCATATCTTTCAATAAGTTCTGCCGACAGATCGCAGGTACTGTCAGCCACAATCCTAATATTTCCCATGCTATCCTCCTCACACTTCTCTGCCAGATTTATCATTATTTTATTATATCTCATTTAAACCGGATAGGAAAGACTTTTATAAAGAGTATAATAAAGTTGTTCGTTTTTGTCACACAAATCCAATCACATGCTTTCCATACAATGCATTATGGGAGCACCATATCCTCTGCCCTGTCAGCCTCTGAACAGCAGCATATTAAAAGCCTGTAACAGGAAGGAGGGCATGGTGCTCCCATAATGCCCTCCTTCCTATTACAGGCTGAACCTATTCCTCTATGCCTGTGCTATATATTCATCAATAGCTGCTGCCGCGTTTTTGCCGGCTCCCATAGCTAATATGACCGTCGCTGCGCCGGTTACCGCATCTCCTCCTGCATAGACACCGGTTCGGGAGGTTAATCCGGTTCCTTCCTCCGCGATGATACCGCCCCATTTCTGGGTCTCTAAGCCTTTTGTAGTTGCTTTTATCAACGGATTAGGAGAGGTTCCGATGGAGATAATAACGGAATCCGTATCCAGGACAAATTCACTTCCCGGTATTGCAACAGGCCTCCGTCTTCCCGATGCGTCCGGTTCGCCAAGCTCCATCTTCTGGCACACCAGACCGCTTACCCAGCCGTCTTCGCTGCCCTTCACCTCCAATGGATCGGTCAGGAAGGAAAATTGGATTCCCTCCTCCCTGGCATGCTCTATCTCTTCCAGACGGGCCGGCAATTCCTTCTCGGTACGGCGGTAAACAATGGTTACTTCTGCTCCCAGGCGCTTTGCACATCGGGCTGCATCCATGGCCACATTACCGCCTCCCACAACCGCCACCCTGCTTCCCCGCTGAACAGGAGTGCTTGCGTCCTCTTTGTACGCTTTCATGAGATTAATTCTGGTGAGGAATTCATTCGCCGAATATACACCTTTTAAATTCTCACCCTTTCTATTCATAAACTTGGGAAGACCTGCGCCGGAACCGATAAATACCGCTTCAAAGCCGTAATCCTCCATCAGCTCGTCAATGGATATGGTCTTTCCGATTACCACATTGGTCTGTATTGTAACTCCCATTTCCTTCAGGGCATTGATTTCTTTTTGGACAATGGCCTTGGGAAGTCTGAATTCCGGTATTCCATATACCAGAACACCTCCGGCCAGATGCAGCGCCTCAAATATAGTGACCTCATAACCCTTGCGCGCCAGATCTCCGGCACAGGCAAGACCGGAGGGCCCCGATCCGATTACGGCAACCTTATGGCCGTTAGATTCCGGCTTTTGTACCTTCGTGGTACTGTTTGCATTGTGGTAATCGGCCACAAAGCGCTCCAGTCTGCCGATGGCTACGGGCTCACCCTTCATTCCGCGTACACATTTTGCTTCGCACTGGGATTCCTGGGGACACACTCTTCCGCACACTGCGGGAAGGGAGCTGGCACGGCTGATAATCCGGAAGGCCTCTTCAAAATTGCCTTCCGCCACCTCTTTTATAAATTCAGGAATATCAATTCTCACAGGACACCCCGCGACACAGGGACGGTGCTTGCAGTTCAGACAGCGCCTCGCTTCATCCATCGCCTGTTCTCTTGTATATCCCAAGGTAACCTCAAGAAAATTCTTATTTCTAACTTCCGCACTCTGTGCAGGCATCTCGTTCTTTACCAAAGACATGTTCGCAGCCATTATCTTACCTCCTTATTAAGCAGGTTGCAGGTTTCTTCGTGAACCCTGCGTTCAAAAGAACGGTACATATTGCCTCGTTCCATCGCCTCATCAAAGTCCACTTCATGGGCATCAAATTCCGGCCCGTCCACGCAGGCAAATTTGGTCACGCCCCCTACCGTCAGACGGCAGCCGCCGCACATTCCCGTTCCGTCTATCATAACCGGATTCATACTGGCAACTGTCTTTATGCCATATTCCTTTGTCAGTTTGCTGACGAATTTCATCATAATAAGAGGTCCGATGGTAATAACCTCGTCGTATTTTTCACCGGATTCAATCAGCTTCTTTAAAGCATCCGTTACCAGACCCTTCTCTCCGCAGCTGCCGTCATCGGACATCAGAATCATCTTACTGCTATTCTTCTTGAATTCCTCTTCCAAAATAACCAGATCCTTATTACGGAAGCCGACGATCGCATGTACCTCCGTGCCCTGATCATGGAATTTCTTTACTACCGGATAGGCAATGGCACAACCTACTCCGCCTCCCACAACAGCAACCTTTTTCTTGCCCTCCGTCTCTGTCGCCCTCCCAAGAGGTCCTACAAAATCCTGGAGCTCATCCCCTTCCTCCATATGGCCCAAGGCCTGAGTGGTAGCTCCGACGATCTGAAAGATAATTGTTACCGTACCTTTCTCACGACTGTAATCGGCTATGGTGAGCGGCATTCTCTCACCGTTTTCATCCGTCCTCAGAATGATAAACTGACCCGGCTCCGCTTTTCTGGCAACCAGGGGCGCATCTATTTCCATCCGGGTTACTGTTGAATTAAGCACCTGTTTCTTCAATATCTTATACATAAAAACCTCCCTAAGCTGCAAATTCTCTTTTTACAACATTTCCTACTGCTCGTTCAAATCTTAACAATGATTTTTTGAAATGTGAAATTCAATTCCATTATATCGATATTCCAATACCGATATAATGCGCTTCCGTTTCTCCCGCTTCCTTCCATCAGATGTTCCTGCCCATATCCGACAACATTCATGACTTTCCGAAATTTATCCGGCTCACACCCATGCCGGTCTGTCCGGCTTTGCTATTTCCTTCTCAGAATATCGATATTCAGATACCGATATATGTATCGTTATGATAGATATTGATAATTTTCTAACAATGTTTTATAATCCAACAGACGGTAATAATTAAACCCTTATAACAAGACAGGAGGTTTTATCAATGAAAGGTTTTGGAATGTTATCCATCGGACAGGTAGGCTGGATCGAAAAAGAAAGGCCCGTTTGCGGCGAGCTGGACGCTATCGTGCGGCCTATTGTTTTAGCACCCTGCTCTTCAGATACACATGTTTCCCACGGCGGTTCCGGCAATCACACGAATTTAATTCTCGGACACGAAGCGGTCGGCGAAGTGGTGGAGGTTGGCAGCCTGGTTCGCAACTTCAAGCCGGGAGATACGGTTGTGGTACCGTGTACCACGCCTAACTGGCTGGCAGAAAATTCTCAGGGCCAATATAATGCACATGACGAGGGCCTTATGGGAAGCTTCAAGTTCCTGGGCTCCAAAGACGGTACTTTTGCCGAGTTTTTTCATGTAAACCAGGCGGATGCCAATCTTGTTCTTCTGCCGGAGGGCGTTTCTCCTGAGGCTGCCGTTATGACGGTGGATATGATGTCCACCGGTTTTCACGGTGTGGAAAATGCCAATGTTTCCTTTGGCGACACCGTAGTCGTTATGGGAATCGGCCCCGTGGGTCTGATGGCTGTTGCCGGAGCCCACTATCGCGGCGCAGGCCGCATCATTGCCATCGGCACACGGCCCAATTGCGTGAAGATTGCCAGGGAGTACGGCGCAACTGATATTATCAGCTACAAAGACGGAGATGTGGTTGCCCAGGTGCTGGAGATGACCAACGGCGGTGCCGATTCCGTTATTATTGCGGGCGGCGGTGCGGAAGCCTTCCAGCAGGCCATCAATATGACCAAATCAGGCGGTTATATCTCCAATGTTAATTTCTTCGACGTTACGGATACTCTTTCCATGCAGGCTTATTCCTGGGGACTTGGTATGGCGGACAAGACAATCCGCGGCGGCTTCTGCCCCGGCGGTGCCCTCAGAATCAAGAAAATGCTTGAGATGGTCAAATACGGACGGATCGACACAACAAAGCTTATCACACACCGTTTCTACGGCTTTGATAAGATTGAAGATGCATTCCATGTAATGGACGAAAAGCCTTCCGACCTCATTAAACCTGTTATTTTCGTCGGTTAATTCATAAAAACAGACGGAACGGTTGCAATAAAAAAGCAAGTGCATGGGTATTCATCCTATCCACTTGCTTTTTTGTATGCTGCTTATTTTCTTCAGCTTCTCCCAGGATATTTCTTCTCCCTTTCGGCTTAATCTATGAAGAGAGCATTCTTAGGCATCGTCTTAAACCTCTTCTTAAAGGCCCTGGAAAAGGTGGAGTAATTCTTAAAACCGCTCTGGAAGCAGGCTTCTGTAATAGAGCTGCCGCTTTGAACCAGGTTCTTGGCCAGCAGCAGGCGTTTTTCTGTAATGTAATTGCCTATGGTATAACCCGTCTCCTCCTTGAAGAAGTGCATCAGATAATACCTGCTCAGATAAAATCTGGCCGACAGAATATCGATACTGAGCTCCTCCGCCAGATGCTCGTTGATATAATCAATGATTTGAACCAGCTTCGCATTATCCTTTGCCGAATCCAGATAATTGATGTGATTGGAGATCGCCGTCCGATTCAATTGTATCATGAATTCCAGAAACAGGAGCTTCTGATACAGCTCCTTGGCAAAGGCATTGTCCGAAAAGGAATGCTCCAGCTCCTGACACACCTGGTACAGCTTCCCCTTCTCCATGGAATGAATCCGCAGAACATTGGAATGTTCCTGCCTGGCCCGTTCAAAGCAGTAATTCAGATTATAATCCTCTCCGGAAAAGCTGTCCAAAAACTGAGGGGATACGTAGAAAATAATCCGTTCATAAGCCGATGAATCCAGCACACTGGGACGGTGAATCTCGCCTGCATTCACCAGTACAATATCGTAAGGCTGAAGCTCATAATTCTTCCCCTCAATGGTATAGATGGAGTTCCCGCTTAAGAATATCATGATCTTATTAAAATCATGATAATGAAAGGCAAACTCCTTACGCTGCCGGTCGATCAAATGAAATATCTTAAAATCATGGTTCAGATAACCCGCCTTCTCAAAGCTTAACATAGTACCTCCCATATCCGCCCACCGTCACAAGCATCATGAACCAAAACCAGGTTCATGATCTCCGGCTCCGATCACATGATCACGAGCAAGCTTGATGTGAGAGTGCCCTTCTCGCACTGCTCACTACGCTTTCATTATATAGCATGATATGCAATATTCAAAGCATTATTATACTATTATTATAAAATAATGTTGTATAGAATAGTAGTATCATAGATGTTTTTGATATGAGGAGGTTTATTATGCAGCTTACCGGTGTTTGGTTACCGATTATTACGCCCTTTAAAAATGATAAAATAGATTTCAAGTCCTATAAAAAGCTCATTGAGCATTACTCCGACAAGGGAATCAGCGGCTTCATTCCCCTGGGGACCACCGGAGAGATTCCTACGCTGAGCGAGTATGAGTTTGAAGAAATGATTGAACGCACCATGGAATATAATAAAAAACACCTGCCCGTCTATGTGGGCATCGGCGGCAATTATACAGCCCAGGTTATTAAGAAGGTTAAGATTGCGGAATATTACGACATTCAAGGTATTCTCTCTGTCTGTCCCTATTACAATAAGCCCAGCCAGGATGGCATATTCGCCCATTTCAAGGCTATTGCGGAAGAGACAGCCTTAAATATGATTATCTACAATATTCCCTACCGTACCGGTGTCAATATTGAGAATGATACGATCCGCCGTCTGGCCGAGATCAAAAATATTGTGGGTCTGAAGGATTGCTGCGGAGACATCAAGCAGAGCATGTCATTGCTTCTTGATCCGCCGGAGGATTTCTCCATTCTGTCCGGGGAAGATCTTCTCTTCTATCTGACTCTCACTCTGGGCGGACACGGCGGAATTCTGGCTTCGTCCCATATTCAGACAGAGGATTTTGTTGAAGTATATCATCGGATAAAGAACAATGATCTCCAGGGCGCTTTGGAGCTGTGGAAGCCCCTCTATGATTTGATTCCCCTCTTATTCAAGGAGCCAAATCCCACACCCATCAAATACTATCTTTCACAGACCGGCCTCATTGCCTCCGACGAGGTAAGACTTCCTCTGACTCCTGCTTCCGCGCAGCTGAGACAGCAATTGGATCGTCATATTGAAAAACAGTCTCAGACGAAGGCCAGCTAATGCAATCAATTGAGTCCTCTGCAGAAGGCCAAAAAAGAAAATCATAAAAAGAGGATGACAGTCCTTTCGCATTACAGAACGACAAGCCTGCATACCGGATATTCTCCGCCGCTGTTAAAGCCGCTATGGGAAATACCCGGTATGCATTTTTGCTCTGTATCATGCGTCCGGACAATCATCCTCGGTATTCAAGGTGATTACTCACACCTCTTAGTGTTCTCCGTGACAGCTTCCGCCGCAACCGCTGCAACCGCCGTCGCAACCGCAGGCGCTCTTGCCGGCTTTCTTTCTCTTCCATATATAGAAGGAAACACCGATCACCAGTACGAGAATAATTCCAATCACTATAAAATCCGTCATATTGACCTCCATTCCGGGCATATGCTATGCCCTCCCGGTTAAACCGCAAACCGGCATCATATGGTAACACTGATCTTCCGGTTAACTGCACCGATCTTCTCCAGATTTTTCACCATGCGGTAGACCGTAGCAACTCCAATCTTCGGATCGACCTGGCTGGCCTTCTGATGAATATCCTTACAGCTTCCAATTTCCTCTTCCAGTATAATATCAATCACAAGAGCCCGCTGCTTCGTAATCTTCATTCCCTGACCCCGCAGCTTTCTCAGCAGTTCATCCTTGCTTCCGGCTCTTTCCTCCGGTGTGTTCTTATACAACTCGTTCAATTATGTCCCTCCTATCACGGGTTCAGGCCATATCCGGCCCGAGTGCCGCTTTCGCCGGCCCAAGCGTAAAACTATGACTATCCAATAAACAGCCGGCCGATCTGATTGATCAGAAGCGCTACAATATATGCGGTTGCCATCTGCACACCGATTCCAAAACCGGTGAGCTTCCAGGTCTTCAATTCCCTCTTCATAGCGCCCACTGCCGCAAAGCAAGGCATACACAACAGGTTAAATGCCATATACGCATAAGCCGCCGCCTTATTCGGGATATCCTTCTTCATGGTGGTAAGGGCATTCTCATCTCCGCCCTCAAACAGGACGCCTTCGGCATAGATATCCGCCGCTGCTTCCTCATCGTATACACCTTCCTCAAAGCCCAGTTCTTCCAGTTCTTCGCTGGAGTAACCGGAGAAGAATTCCTCCAGATATTCCGGACTCAAATCCTCATCATACAGCTGGGCAAAGGTAACTACTACATTCTCCTTGGCAATCCAACCGGTAATAACACCAACCGTAGGTCTCCACTCGCCAAAGCCAAGGGGCTTGAAGATGGGAGCAAGAATACCGCTGCCCTTCGCCAGGAAGCTCTCATCCATCTCACTCATGATACTGCCGTCTTCATTGGCCGCAGCATTCTTTCCGTTAAAGGAATTAATATTGAAGCTGGACAGCACCCATATCAGAATGGTGGAAAGGAAGATGATGGTTCCTGCCTTAATTGCAAAATCCTTAATCTTCTCCGTAGCATGGATAGCAACACTCTTACCTGTAGGAATTCTATACTGGGGCAGCTCCATTACAAAATTGGATACCTCGGATTTATACACAAATTTATTCAGTAACAGAGAAACAATAATGGCAACCACAATACTCAGCATATAGAGAGAGTAGGTAACCAGGGTCTTATTGCTGTCCGCAAACAGTACCGATACAAACAGTGCAAAAATAGGCAGCTTCGCTCCGCAGGGCATGAAGCCTGTGATAATTGTCGTGATCCGGCGATCCTTCTCGGATTCCAGCGTCCTGGTTGCAGTAATGGCAGGAACACCGCAGCCAAATCCCATGAGCAGCGGGATAAAGGAACGTCCGGACAGCCCGAAACGACGGAAGATACGGTCCATAACAAAGGCAACTCTGGCCATATAGCCGCTGTCCTCCAGGAAGGACATCAGCAGGAAGAGTACCAGAACCAGCGGGATAAAGCCAATTACCGCTCCGATACCGGCCATAATACCGTCAAGCACCAGGGAGAATACCCAAGGAGAAGCGTTCTCCAGAGCTCCCTCTACAAGACCAGTCAGAGCCTCCCAGCCGCTCTCCGCCAGACCTGCAAGCCAGATCCCCGGACTGGGCAGCCCTTCGATAAACAGGAAGTTCTCACTGAAGGTACAGGCGAACATAAGATACATGACCACTGCAAAAATGGGAAGTGCCAGGAAACGGTTGGTTAATACCTTATCCAGCTTGTCGGACGTCGTCTCCACATGGCCTGTCTTGGCTTTCTTCACCGATTCCTTCACCAGCTTGGTTATGTATTGATATCTGAGATCCGCCATCTTTGCTTCCAGATCGCCGCCGTTCTTCTTCTCTGCTTCTTCGATGATCTGCTTCACTCTGGCCTTCGAAGCTTCTTCCATCTCCTTCTGCACCACTTCGTCTGCCTCAACCAGCTTCAGGGCTTTCCAGTAATTCTCTGATTCGTTTCCGCCCTTCAGCTGAATCTTAACCTCATCTATAATCTGATTCGTGCTCTCGTCAAAAACCTTCGGCCGCTCGGTCTGCTTCTTGTCCGCCGCCACCTTGGCAGCTGCTTTCATCAGCTCCTCCAGGCCCTTCCCGCTCCGGGCAACAATAGGAATTACCGGAACTCCAAGAAGCTTCTGCAGTTTCTCACAGTCGATCTTATCACCCTTGGACTCTACTTCGTCCATCATATTAATTGCTACTACCATGGGCACCGCAGTTTCCATAATCTGCAGAGTCAGATACAGGTTACGCTCAATACTGGTTCCGTCCACAATATTGATTACCGCATCCGGTCTTTCCTTCACAATATAATCTCTTGCTATAATCTCTTCTGCCGAATAAGGAGACAGGGAATAGGTTCCGGGCAGATCCAGAATGGACAGCTCCTTGTTCTTACGGTAAACGCCCTCTTTCTTATCCACCGTAACGCCGGGCCAGTTGCCCACATGCTGTCTGGCTCCCGTTAATTCATTAAATAGTGTAGTCTTCCCGCTGTTGGGGTTACCTGCTAATGCTATGATATAAGACATGTCTTTCCTCCTGATTATTCCACTGTAATTTGACTGGCTTCACTTTTCCTCAAGCTTAGCTCATAGCCTCGGATATTTACCTCAATCGGATCCCCCAAAGGCGCCACCTTAATTACCTTCACGGCTGCTCCCGGTGTCACTCCCATATCCATAATCCTCTTTCTGACGGGTCCCTTTTCCCCGATGGATGTTACTATGCCTTGCTGTCCTGGTTTTAGATCATTCAATGTCATGGTTTACCTCCGTTTTATATTTAAATTATTCTACTACTATCATCGATGCCAGGCCACGGTTCAAAGCAACCCGCACCCCCTTAATCAGCAGGATCAGCCCGCTGGGATTCACACCAATCACCTGCACGCTCTCGCCTCTCATAAATCCAAGATCCTGCAGATGCTTCTTCATCTCGTTCTTTCCCCGAAACTCCGATATTTTCCTGATCTCACCAACCTCCAACATTGCCAGTGACATATAATTCTCCTACCTTTCTTTATCCCATGAGTTTGATAATGATTATCAATTCCATTGATATCATAGAACACCGTGAAAGAAATGTCAAGAAGTTTTTGATATTGATTATCATTTACATTAATAGGGGTAAAGAACAGCAAAAGAGAAGAGCCGGGGTCAATGTAATCCCAGCTCTTCTCTTCATTATTTTATCTTTTATTTCTTTATTATTTTTTGAATGGGATATACCTGAATAACAGCCTGGCGGAAATCAGATTCTCACACCCAGTCTCCGCAGTTCCCGAACCATCTGTTCTCCGTCCTTCACTTGTATCGTATGGAAGCCGAAGGGTCTGGCTCCTTCCAGATTGGCTGCCAGATCATCCAAAAACACCGCCTTCGAAGGATCAATTCCATACTTATCAATTAAGGCCCGGTATATCTCCGGCTCCGGTTTAATCACCTTCACCTCATAAGAGATAATTCCGCCGTCCACATAGTCCAGAAAACGGAAGAAAGGCTTACATGCCTGAAAATGCCTCCTGCTGTAATTAGACAACAGATACACCCGGTATCCCGCGGCTTTCAGACCCTTCACAAATTCCGGCGAATAATCATATTCCTTCACTATTTTATCAAAGGAGGAAAAGAAAACCCTTATCTCCTTCTCTACACCGGGATCTCTGGCTATACTCTGCTCAATCAGTTCCTCCTCATCCTGGCAGCCCCGGTCCCATTCATCCCAGAAACCGCTGAGCACCGTGGCGGCTGCCACCCGGTCCACTGTCTCCCGGCTGTAACCGCACTCCTCAAGGTATTCCCTCCACCGGAAACGCGCCAGCACATTTCCGATATCCAGCACAACGGTGTCAATCCCCCCGGCTTTTGCAGAGGCCGCGTTCTTTTGGAATGCAACTCGCGGATCTCCATTCTCCAGATAGATGGTACCGCATCGGCGGTAGCCGTTCTTCATCAAAAACCCCTGCATAATCTTATTGTCTTCGTGGGTATCAATCCTGATATTAGGGCACTGGTTAAAGCACCAGTCCAGGCAGAAGGAAGCCACTCCCTTTTTATGGCTGGCGGATGCAATCCGGTGTACTACCCCGTACGGCTCCTCATCCAGCCATTCCCCATCATATATTGTTGCATAAGTGGGATCGCTGCCCACTGCAAAATAGAACACTCCTGCAATCCGGCCCTCTTCGGTGCAGACATAGCTCCTCTTTGCCGCAATGTCTTCCGTAATCAGCTCCCTGCCGGGATATCCGCCGACCCATTGCAAAAGATTACCGCTCTGCCTCATATATTCCCTGGCATGGTCATAGATGCCCATGACCGTATCCAGATCCGAATACTCGGTCAGCCTTATCTCCATATCTTCTGTTCCTCCTATTGGTAAATACTTCAACACTCTGACTATTATAATACCAATGTCGGATGAAATCTATCCCGAATTACTCTGAGGGAAGAATTTTCGTAAGATCAAAGGCACTGATTCTGTCCACCTTATAGGAGGCATTCTCAAAGGCGGCTGATTCAAACAATACATACAAATATCCGCCGTCCAGTGCAATTCCCTCATTCATGGAAGGAACATATTCATATTTAACCACACTGCCGAGCTTAATGCTTCCGCTGCCTTCCATGGAAAGATCCGGCCGGTATACGTCAATCCGCCTCATATATCCCCGCAGGCCGGCATACAACTGGCAGGAGCGGGATATGATCATCTGTCCGTCCTCCGTAAATGCAATTCCCTGTACCCTGGTAGGCATCGTCATCGTATCTTCTCTGGTCAATTCAGCATAGGAACCATAATCATCGATGGAAAAGCTATAAAGCTTCGTTGTCTCCAATTCATTATAGGAGCCGACCCACAGCTTGTCATTATAATATGCAATGTAAGAAGCGGAAAGTCCCACCTTGCAGACAGAATGGAAATTCACTTCCACATAGGGCTCTCCCGATTTGGCCGCTGCCTTAATATCGGAATACGAGATGGCCGATACTTTGCTTCCGGTGGTGATCCACACATTTTTGCCGTCATAGCAGATTCCGCCGACATGGGCGTTGGTAGGAAGAATCAAAGTAGTCACAAGCTCCCGTGTCTTCTTGTCCATGCAATAGACCACGGACAATTCTTCTCCCGCCAGATCATAGGCCGTCATCAGCAGATAATTTCCGGCAAAGGCAATTCCCTGAGGACACATGGCGGTGCTGGTAAAGCCCCCCACGTTGGTATTCACCAATCCCGGAATTACATAACTTTTCTTAAAATTCACATTATTCTTGAAAAAATCTATGGTGGTATAAGCCGTCGACTTTAAGAACGCCGCCTTGTCCGCAAAATATTTAGGCTGGGTGCTGGTCGGCAAAATCTCCTCTATCGTAACGGTCGTCAGATCGGAGCTGACACCCTCATAGACCACTCCGTTATAATCCCTCTTTGCCACTATATAAAAGGAATAGGAAGCTCCCAGAGTCAGTTCCTCCACAATATAGGTATTGCCGCTGCTGCTATCCCGGGTGCTTATAAGACTGTATCCCGAAATATCATCTCCCATGTAAATATCATAAGAAGTAGCGCCATTCACCAGGGTCCAGGTCAGTCTGGCCTTACCATCACCCGCCTTGCTTTTTAAGGGCACCTTGGCCGGATTGGTACTGGTATCGAGAGCGGGTGACAACTCACCTCCAAAAAACTTATTCAGCCTGTGCGCGGCTACCTGATACCGGTATCCGGTGCCTGACTTCAGCCCGGTATCCCTATAGGAGGTCGTAACAGAATCCCCAACATAGGTAAGGGCTCCGGTTGCCGCATCCACTCTGTAAATACTGTAGCCTGCCGCATCCGTTACCGGGCTCCAGGTCAGTTCTACAAAGGTATCCCCCGTATTAACCACCGATACTGACTCTACCTTTCCAGGTGCCGTGGCGGCGGAAAACGGTTCGGAAAAGTCCCCGTAATTGGTCACCCCGTCCACTGTCATGGCCAACCGGATCATATATGTATTCACCGCCGTACTGCTGTCATATACCGTATAGGAATTCTCCAATGTGGTGGTCAGCAGCTGGAATGTGCCGGACACTATATCCTTACGGTAAATCTCATAATGAGTGGCTCCGGCTGCCGCGTCCCATGCAAGGGTATAGGAATCCATCGTTACCCCGCCGGCCCTAAGATTCGTGATTTTCGCCGCTTGGACAGACACATTGATGTCAACAGAATAGTCTCCATAACGGATTGTGATCTTCTGTGTGCCCAGTTGATCACTGCGAAAGCCTTCCACTATAAAATCGGTGATAATGCTTTCACTTCCGTCACTGTTTATACGAACCAGCTCCAAACCGGAGGAATCAAAGCTCTCACCGTAGGTATAGACTGTTTTTTTAGGGAATCTGGACAGATAGACCTGCGAAGCGGCAGCCTCGCCGTCTCCGGTATCCTGTGTCTCCCCGACACCTCCCCCGTTTACTTCCGCTGCCATGACCCTGACGGGATCAGAGAAACCGAAGAGAAATATAGAAACCAAAAATAATAATGCCAGTTTTTTCTTCATCATCCATGCCACTCCTTACTAGTAAACAATTGCCACTTGATCCATGTAGTGACTACTATAAGGGGATAGTTTGTCATTCCTGTGGTAAAAAGATGAAGAAAAGATTAAGAAGCCCCATTAACAGCCCATTGAAGGCCGGAATATGGAAAATGCAAAAGGCATACCACCGATATTGCATCCCTGTTGGGATAGAATATCGGTAATATGCCTTTCTGATAAAAATTTCTATTAGAAGCTTCTATTACTCCGCTCCGGGATTCTAGAGCTTGCCCAAACGGCGGAGCATGGTCTTTTCTACAGCATTCAATATATTCTCGTAACCGGTACAGCGGCATAGATTTCCCGATAGCTGCTTTCTCAGCTCTTCCCTGGTGAATTCTTTGCCGGTCTCCAGAAGCTGGACTGCCGTCATAACAAAGCCAGGCGTGCAGAAGCCGCATTGTACTGCCGCTTCATCGATAAAGGCCTGCTGAATATCCGCCAGCTCACCCTCCGGGCCCAGCAGACTCTCCAGGGTACGGATATTCTTCCCGTCCGCCCATACCGCCAGGTAGATACAGGAGTTAAAGCACTCTCCGTCTATGATCACATTACAGGCACCGCATTCTCCTACCTCACAGCCCTTCTTCACCGAGGTGAGGCGGTAATCATTGCGAAGCATATCCGTCAGGGAAGCCCGGACATCCACCATGGTCTCCGTCTGCTTGCCGTTGATCGTACATTTGACTAATTTATACTGTGCCATTATACAACACCTCCCGAAAGCCTGATTGCTTCTGATAAGCAGCGATAAGCCATTTCCACGGCGATGTGCTGACGCAGCGCCTTGGAGGCACGCCAGCTGTCACGGGGCCTGATATCCTCCAGCACAGCCTCACTGATACGCCGGAGCAGATCTTCACTGATCTCCTGCCCCTTTCCTGCTTCCTCCGCATGAACAGCACGGAGAGGCGTAGGTCCCTGGACACCATAGGCGATGCGGACGTCTTCCATAACCCGCTTGTCTGCGGACAGCTTTACATTTACAGAACAGCCGGAGGTTGCAATATCCATGGCATTCCTCATGGCATATTTGATATAATGTCCCTTATATCCCTCATAGCATTCCTTCCGGATTAATATCGCTGTCTGAAGCTCGCTGGGACGGATATCCACCACACCTGCCTTCAGATAGAATTCCTGAATGGGAACCAGACGTTTTCCCTCACTGCCTGTCAGCTCAATAACCGCATCCCAGGCAAACAGGGTGGAAGCGGAATCTGCAGAGGTCACTCCATTGCAGGTATTGCCGCCGATGGTTCCGATATTGCGGATCTGGGGGCCTCCCACCATATCCACAGCCTCTCCCAGCACATTGATATACTGCCGGATAACCGGGCTCTGGGTGATATGGCTGAAGCTGGTCAGAGATCCGATGCGGATTGTTCCGTCTTCCTCCAGCGTTACGCCCCGAAGCTCATCCAGCCCATAGATGCTGATCAACTTCTTGCCCGCAAGCTTTCCTTCCCTCATCTGAACCAGGATATCACTTCCCCCCGCCAGAATCAGCGCCTCGGGATGTGCCGTCCGAAGCTCCGCTGCATTCTGCACGCTGGTTGCTTCAAATAATTCTTTTATATCATACATAGACTCTGTCCCCCTCTCCTATATTAATCCTTCCTCTTTGAAACGGTCAAAGAGGATATGGGGTGTCATAGGGATATCATTGATTGCAACCCCTGTTGCATGAAGGATTGCATTCCGGATCGCCGGCGCTACCGGACATACCGGAGGCTCACCAAGGGCTTTTGTTCCAAAAGCGCTGGTGGGCTCATAATTTTCAACAAACTGTGCTTCCAGATGGGGGTGATCCATAAAGGTGGAGAGCTTATAATCCAACAGGTTATCATTCAGTGTCTTGCCTGTCTTTGGATCAAAGAGCAGCTGCTCCGCCAGTGCGTAACCAATTCCCATACTCATCCCGCCATGCACCTGGGCCTCGGCCAGAGCCGGATTAATCAGCTGCCCGGCATCGTGGACATTAATAATATCCAGCAGCTTCACCTTGCATAAGGGAATGTCCACCTCAACCTCAGCGAAGCAGCAGCCGAAGGAATATGCATTGCTCTTAATCTGATAGGTGCTCTCGGAGGTAATATGCTCACTGTGGGTTAAGCTGTAGATCGCTTCGGTAGCCAGGTCGCCCAGGGAGATCATCACGCGTCCGTCCCCTTTCCGTACGATCTGCCCATCGATAATATCCAGTTCAAAAGCCGGCATCCTGGTGAGCTCATAGGCATATTTCAGAATCTTCTCCTTTAGGAGCAGAGCCGTCTGCTTGATGGAGAAGCCCGCCACATAGGTCTGTCTGGAGGCATAAGCGCTGGTTCCAAAAGGGGTCACATCCGTATCCTGGGTGGATATTACATGAACCTTCTCAAAAGGAATTCCTAAAGCATCCGCCGTCATCTGGGCAAATGCGGTGTCGGCACCCTGGCCGATCTCTGTTTCCGCAAGCTGCACCTGTACCGAGCCATCCTGGTTCAATACCATCCTGCAGGCCGAAGTCTCCAGGCTGATGGGCCATACCGCCGTATTATACCAGAACACAGCACAGCCCACTCCCTTGCGGATGGGTCCCGCCTGATTCTGGTATTCCTCGAACTTACGGTCAAAATCAATATATGCCCGTCCCTTGTCAAGGCATTGATTAAAGCTGTCAAAATAATTCTCATTCTTGGAAAAGGTGTCCACATAGCCTACGGGCATCACGTACTTCTTCCGGTATTCCACCGGATCAAATCCCAGCTTGCGGGCGATTTCCTCCGTGTGGGCTTCTACCGCAAACATTGCCTGGGGAATACCGTAGCCTCTCATGGCACCCGCAACCGGCCTGTTCGTAAACACCGTATAGGAATCGCATTCCATATTGTCACAGGGGTACAGCTGGGGGAAGGCATTCATTCCTTTGGCCGCAATTCCGTGCCCATGGGAAGCATAGGCTCCCTGATTGGAGAAGCATTCCAGCTTCCGTGCCGCAAAGGAACCGTCGGGACGGACCCAGCTGATAATATGGCTGCGGATCGCATGGCGCACACGGTTGCTTACAAAGGTCTCCTCCCTGGTCGCGTCCAGCTTCACCGTACGTCCTCCCACCTGGGTCGTCAGATAGGCACACAGGGGTTCATACAGCGAGTCCTGCTTATTGCCGAAGCCGCCGCCGATATACGGCTTGACAATGCGGACATCGCCCCAGGGAATTCCCAATGCCTGGCCGACAATCCGGCGGATAATATGAGGAATCTGAGTGGAGGACACCACGGTGATCCGGTTGCCTTCCATACTGGCATAACAGATATGATTCTCGATATGGCAGTGCTGCACCGTGGGAGTCTCATACCAGCCCTCAAATTTAATCAGACCCGGCTCCTTGATGGCTTCCTCGTAATTACCCCGGCGCACGGCGCTGTGCCCCAGGATATTACCCGGATAAGCTTCATGCAGCTGGGGCGCATCCGGCTTCATCGCCTCCTGCACATCCAGGACAAAAGGATACTCCTCATATTCTACCTTAATCTCCTCCAGCGCCTGCTTTGCGGCAATCTCATTCTCCGCAATCACCGCTGCCACCTCATCTCCGTAATAAAGTACTCTATCCGTAAGCAGAAGTCTGTCCGCCACATCCTGGTGTCCGGGATCTGTGGACCAGGGATGTCCCGCCGTAGGGAAATAGAACTTCGGTACGTCAAAACAGGTGACTATTTTAACCACTCCGGGTATTTTCATTGCCTCAGAAGTATCAATGGATTTAACGATACCGTTTGCAATTGTCGAATGTAAGATCTTCGCAATGTATGCATTCTTTTCACAAAGATCATCGGTATATTTCGCTCTACCGATTACCTTGTCCAGCGCATCCACGCGCGGAACACTTTGACCGACTGACATATCAGCAACCTCCTTATTTATATAAAGAAAATTCATATCTTTATTATAACACATCTCCACGAAAATTTGTATCTATTTATTCCTGTAAATTATGTAAAGTATAAGCGTAGCTTATAAATTCTTTCTTCTCAAATTCCTGGACCGAGATGCGGTTCTTGTTCGGATTGGCAAAAACAAAGGTCTTGTCCACATTGTCCACATAATTTTGAATCTTATCATTGGTGGCGCTGATGATGGCCTGGAAGCCCAGCTTACGGATCAGGCCGATGCAGCTTCCCACCTTTTCCGCATCCATCTTGGAAAAGGCTTCATCCAGGACCACAAGCCTCGGGGTCGGTCTTCTCCTGGCCGTCGTCTTCAAATTAATGCGGTATACCTGGGCAAAGCTGGCCAGCAGCGCCACATATAAAGGATTCTGCCCCTCTCCGCCGGAGTTCTTGGACAGCATTCTGCTGAGCCGCATGGGAGGCATGCCCTCCACCAGCTGCTCCATATCAAAGGATAGATAGGTCCGGTAATCCGCATATTTCTCCATATTGGCCCTGGCTTCCTCCAAAGCCTTGGTATCGCTGTTCTCCGGGGGCATGAAGAGCTCCAGCAGCTCATCGATCAGATTACTGTAATCCTTCTCATGCTGCAGGGTAAAGAGATCCATCTGATTGTTCATATTGCCCGCCAGACGCTGGGGGTTGATCTCCAGATTCTCATCCATGAACATATCATAGAATTTGCCGTCTTCCCCTTTATTTCTCGTGATGATAAACCGGTACTTATCCTTGCCGAAGTCCAGCTGCGCCAGAACCCGGTTTAACTCCTCCTTCTGCTGCATCACTTCCTTAATGGCATCCCGGATCTTATAAATAAAATCAGATTTAAAATGGTGTATCGCCTTGACCGCCTGTTCATTGGCCTTTCTGGTAAATTCCCCGAGCCGGTCACTGCTTAAGCTGTCCAAAAGCTGATCGTATTCCTTGTTTTCCCTGCTGGTCAGAGAGAAGCCCCGGTATGCATATACCCCATGATACTGCTCTCTTTTGCGAAGCAGCCTGTCATACTCCTCCTGCAGCCTGGAACCACTCTGCTGCTTCCGGTTCTGCAGCTCCAGACGAAGCTTTTCCATGGCCTTCCCATCCGGCTCATCTCCTGCTTCCCACCGCCAGGGATATGCCGCCTCCAGCTGTTCATCCACGAGATGAAGCTTTTGCTTTTCCAGCAGTTCTTCATTCAAGGAAAGCAGTATCTTTGCCTCTTCTGCCAAAGAATTCTCCCGGCTTTGCAGTTCAAAAGCGGCTTTTTCCTTCTGTCTTCCCTTCGACTTTATCGCCTGCTCCAGAAGCTCCTTCGCAGCCTTCCATTCGTCGATGCTGCGTTCCTTCAGCTCCTCGATTTTATGCAGGTATTCTTCCCTTTGGGCTTCCTTCTCCCGGATGCGGAGCACCTCCTGCAGCCGGCTGATATAGGCTTCCTCGCCGTCCTGCAGATATTCCTTCTGCAGAAGTCCGCTGATCTCAGCCAGCTTCCGCTCCAGAGGCTCCAGCTGTTCCCTGCACTGCCCCAGCTTCTCATCCAGCTGTTCCAATCTTCGCTCAATGGCTCTTCGTCCGATGTAAGCCTCTTCCGTATAGTTTCTCGGATTCATGTGCTGGAGCCGATAGCCTTGATAGAGCATACAGTCCGGAGTAATCGCATTTTTATGGCTGGGCAGCTCCTTCGCCGTGCTGCATTTTATCACATTGCCCAGAAGATATCCCACATATGCCTCAGCCTCCCCGGTTGCGCCCTCTACTTCCTCTGCCAGGGAATTAGCCCGGATGGGCCTTGCATCCCTTCGGACGCTTTCCGTATCCACAATGGCTGCTTTATAGTATTTCCCGGAGTCCAGTCCGGCGAATAGTTCGATGGCCGCCCTGGAATATTCGGCCGGTACCATCAGGCCCAGCTTGCTATTCCCAAGATAGCCTTCCACCGCATTGCGCCACCGCTCATTCCTGATCTCAATGACATCCGCAAGGATATCCACCCGGATGGGCAGCCCGTAGATTCGCTCCAATTCCCTGGTTATGATGTCCTTTGCTTCCAGCAGATAGGACGGATACGCCTTCTGCCCCTTCTGCAGCAGCGCGGTCTGGCGAAGGACCTCTCCCAGCTTCTGCTTCCCTTCCTTAACCGCGGCGGAGGCTTCTTCCTTCTCCTGCTCCAGCCGGGTGCGCAGCTGTACAAGCTCTGTCCGGATTTGGGTTACTTCCTCCGGTGACGCCTCATATTCTTTCATACGCAGAATTATCTTCTGTGCCGAAGGCTCCAGATAATCGGTATCCAGCCATTCTCCCAGCCGGGAGAGGGTTTTGTCCAGATCCGCCCTGCTCCGGTAAAGCAGCTCCAGCATCTGGTTGATGCTTCCAATCTCCGCTTCCAGATGCTCGTAACCGCTGTTCTGGATTGCATATACCACCTCATCCCGTTCTGTCTGGAGGGCGGAAAGCTCTCCTTCCAGCTGTTCGATGGAATGCTCCAGCAGCTTCTTGTCCGAACTGTACTCTGCCTGTTGGATCTGAAGCTTTTTAATCCTGGCCTCCAGAGAGACCAGCTCCAGCTTCTCCAATCCATAGCCAAGCTTCCTGATTTCCTCGTTCTGAGCTTCATAGCATCCGTACTGCTCCCTAATCTCCTCCAGAAGGGTGATTTCCTTCCTGGTATCCTCCAGCCTTCGTTTTAGCCGGGTATACTGGGCCACGCTGTCCTGCATATCCTCCATATGGATATCGTTCTCGGTGCAGATGTAATTCTTAACAAAATCCTCCAGCTTCATATCCATCTTAAAGGGAATTGCCTTCTTGAACAGCGCCGGAAAATGCTTGGGATGCAGACCTCCTAAGAAATTGGCATACAGCTCATTCCTGAATTTTTCATTGGTTCTGCTGAAATAATAATTCTCGCCGGAATAATTGCTTTCTATATACCCTTTCAGCTCACTGATCGAAAGCGCTTTTTCACCGTCACGGTAATGATTCGATGCCAGCTCTCCCGTATGCCAGAAGAACAGCCTGTTGATATCATTCACGCTGACGTCCACATCAAATACCACTCCGATGCTCTGATACTTGCCTGTCTCGGTATCCTGAAACTCCAGCACCAGAGTTGTGGAGAAATTCTTATTTCTCAGGTAGCTTATTTCATTATTTTCCTGGACCACCTTCATACCGCGAAGATACTCAATCAGGGTACGGTCTGAATCCTCCTTTGCCGCCTTATTAAAGAAGCTGCGTCCGTTGCTGTCCGCGTACAATACAATCTGCAGCGCATCTAAAACCGTGGATTTGCCGCTGCCGGAATGTCCGGTAAAGAAGTTGACCCCATCGTGAAAAGACAGTATTTTTTCACTGATATAATGCCAATTATTCAGACACATCTTCGAAAGTGCTTGATATCTGTCCATCCTCCGCTGCCTCCTCTTCCTCCTGGTATTGCTCGATGATTGCCGCAATCGACTGGCTGTCCAATAAAAGATTGATTGTGGGGTAGATGATGAATCTGGTATCCCCGTCCAGCTCGCCGGTCTCCTCAGTGATTTCAATAATCTGGTACTTCTTCAGAGCCGCAATGGTTTTCTTCAGCTCCGTGGGAGAGATGGATCTGCTGTTCCACAGGCGGAATAGCTGGATCTTCTCAAACACCTCATTCAACGAGGCATATACATGGATGGAGCTGGATGCGGTATTCATCTGCTCATCAAAAATAAGCTTGAGAAGCAGTAAAAATATCGTTGTCAATCTGCTCAGCTTGTCTCCCTGCAAATTCCTGGTCACAATCTGCATGATCCCGTACTGGCGGTTCTCAATCAGATCGATATCGGCAATTTTAAAGTATTCCTTCAAAAAGTCCAGGTGGCGCTCACAAATCCGGTAGGCCTGATTGGGTAGATAGCGCTGCGTTTTTTTATCGTATTTGCGCTCCAGAAGGTAGGTCTGGTGATACAGGGTTTTGACCACCTCCCTGAGCTCATCCTTTTCTTCATCCAGAAGTTCATCATAATAAGGGAACATAGATATCCTTTCCGCCAGTCTGCACCGGGCCGTCTATATTGCTGTTCTTCACAAAGATAATATCCGGATAGGAATACATACCGTTCGTAACTATAGCCTGCCCGCGGGTATCTGCGGCCGCCTCCCCCTCCCGATGCTCCTGCGGGGGCACAACATGGAAGGGACTGGTTCTTCTCATACTATAGTCGTAGGCCAGAATCAGCAGTTCAAATTCCTCATCATTGGTAATGGAATACTCCCCCGTCCGAAAGATCCCCTCCTCCATCCGCTCCAGGATAAATGCCTCGATCTGCGCCTTATGATAACGGGGCTTATTCCGGTTAATCCGAAGAATATCCTCCTTGGAAAGCTCTTCCTCCGTCACCGTATCCATTTCCACAGTTTCTTCAAATTGCTTTCTCCTGCCCCTCTTCTTGTAGAAGGAATCCGGTGTAATGACGGTCAGATCATTGATGCGCAATGTCCGGGCCACCTCGGGGTACCGCTTGGCTCCCTCCGCACCGGACATCAGATTCAGCAGCGCAATCACATTGCCCTGCATATTGTCCTCGTTGCTTAACAGGTATTCCAGACGGCTGACGGTTGCCTTGATATATTTGCTATGCTCCGCATCAATATGAGAGATTCGGTTCTCCATATTCAGGATGCCCCGGTCTATCTCATCAATAATCCGCTGGAATTCCTCCTCGATCTCCCGCTCTCCCCTTCCTTCCGGCATCAGCCTCCGTTTCAAAAGGTTCAGCCGGTTCTCATCCTCGCTGATGGTGCGCAGAAGCCTTTTGATATCATTTTTATAGATATAAAAATTGTCACCGGTCTTAAGCAGGCTGTATTTCCGGTTGACGATAGCCTCCACATAGCCGTTCAGGTGCTCCAGCAGCAGCTCTTCATAATTCTCCTTCTCCAGAAGGGCGCCGAAGAACCGGTCCATATTATGGAGCATATTCTGGAGGGAACGGTTCAGCCTGGCAGTATTGACCGCCGCGGCCCTTAACAGCTCCATCCCGGCCTTGGTATCGTAATAAAAGGAATAAATACTGGTATACACGTTCTGTATGTACAAATCCTGATCCTCCGCATCAGGATGGTTGATTCTGCGGATTGTCTCAATAAAAGCCGAAGCATAATCCGGAATGATGATATTGGTCTGAAAGGAGCTGTAATCCTCCACCCGTTTCAGCCAGGAGAAGCGAAGGAGACGGTTCAGGATCTTTGCCGCCATGGGCTCCATGATATCCGCATCCTGCTCCTCATCATCTGCGGAAATATCCACAATCCGGTCTGCAAAATGCTCCGCGATCAATTGAACACAGGTTTCCTTCGTCAGAAAGTAATCATTATACAGATACTCGTCATAGATTGATGTCAGCGCTTCCATGTAGATATACCGGTTTCTTGAACTGAATACCGTCCAAAACTGCTGGGGTAACTGATATATTTCTTTCATTGTCTCTCCTTGGTATGTCTTACTCTTTGCATTAGACTATTGTAACATTAATTGCAGACCGGACGCAATCCTTGTTTTGTAATCATGACACGCATTCTTCGCATTCTTTACGAGGCAGACCTGTGCCCATATTGACATTTTTCATCCTATGTGTTACTATTTTAACAATTCCGGTTGGCAGTTAATTCTTCTTTAGCTGTTTCAAGTTTTGAGCTTAAGGGTGGAGGGCTTGGTTTTTTCAAGCTCTCCTTTTTTATGTCCTAAATTCTCGGAAACCGGCCTTACCGGCTTTTATATAACTTTATCATTACTGACATAAGAAAGGAGTGAGTATATTGCCTTTATCCGAAAGTATTCTTATTGCCATCATCTGTATGGCTGTGGTATTTGCTGTTCTTGGGATTCTCTGGGCTATCGTCCGAATTTTTTCCCTCCTCATCAAATCCATTGAACAAGGACAGAATAAAAAGAGGTAGGATCAACCAAAGAAAAGACATCTAAAGGAGGAACTCATTGTGTTTATCGATTCAGTTGTAAAATTATTAGAGGATTCCGGATTTGCCGCATTAACCTGGCAATCCCTGGTTATGATTGTAATTGCATGCGTACTTATGTACCTCGCTATCGTTAAGAAATTCGAACCGCTCCTGCTGCTGCCCATCGCCTTTGGCGTGCTGCTGGCTAATTTGCCGCTGACCGGATTAATGGCGGAACCGGCCAGCGCATCGGAGGCCGGAGGCTTACTATATTATCTTTATCTGGGCGTAAAGAAAGGCATCTACCCTTCCCTGATTTTCCTTGGAATCGGAGCTATGACTGATTTTGGCCCCTTAATCGCCCGGCCCAGCAGCATGCTGATGGGAGCCGGCGCCCAGCTTGGCATAGCCATTGCTTTCGTTGTTGCCAATCTCCTTGGCTTTGACCCTCAGGAAGCCGCCTCCATCGCTATCATCGGAGGTGCAGACGGCCCCACCGCCATTTATCTGACTACCCGACTGGCTGTCCATCTGCTGGCTCCCATATCCATTGCGGCATATTCCTATATGGCCCTCATCCCGCTGATCCAGCCTCCTCTCATGAAGCTTCTGACCACCCGCAAGGAACGCGAGATCAAGATGGAACAGCTGCGCAACGTATCAAAGCTGGAAAAGATATGCTTTCCTGTCGCCGTCTCCATCTTCTGTATCCTTTTGCTTCCTTCCGTAGCTCCTCTGATCGGAATGCTGATGCTGGGCAATCTGTTCCGGGAATCCGGAGTTGTGGAACGAATTACCGACACAGCACAGAACGCCTTGATTAACATTGTAACCATCTTCCTTGGAGTTACCGTAGGCGCAACAGCTGCCGGAAGCGAATTTCTGAAGCCAGGGACTCTCAAAATCATTTTCCTTGGCCTGGCAGCATTTATATTCAGCACCATCGGCGGTTTATTGATCGCAAAGTTCATGTGCTGGATAACCAAAGGAAAGATCAATCCGCTGATCGGCTCCGCAGGAGTATCTGCCGTTCCCATGGCAGCCCGTGTGTCCCAGGTGGAGGGCCAGAAAGCCAACCCTGGCAATTATCTTCTGATGTTCGCTATGGGTCCCAATGTGGCAGGTGTAATCGGCTCCGCTGTTGCCGCCGGCATCTTGCTCTCTCTCCTCGGCTAATAGGAATACTTAACCTATAAAGTGCTGCAGACATCCCCCGCATCTTAATTCCCGCGGGAAACCTGCAGCACTTTTTATCTTTCCTGCCGCTCCCTGATAAAGGGCAGCAATTTCTGTTCCCGCATTTGCCGGGTCAGACGCAAATCATTCCAGATCGTCAAAATCAAAGGCCGCCGCCTTCGTATAATTGGTCACCTTGGCTTCGAAGAAATCCGTCTTCGTGCTGTTGAGATTGGAAAAGCCCTCAATCCACGCCATGGGATTCTCCGTTATCTCCGGATACAGCTCCTCCAGGCCGATGGCCTTCAGCCTCTGATTTCCCAGGTATTTGATGTATTTCTCAATCAGCTCATGGTTAATGCCCAATATCTCATTATTGGTCACATACTGTCCCCAGGCGATCTCATGTTCCACTCCGGTTCGCATCATCTCCCGGATCTCCTGCGTCAGCTCCGGGGTGAAAAGCTCCGGATTCTCGGTGCGAAGCTCCTTCAGGATGTTCTGGAACAATACCAGATGGGTCACCTCATCCCGGTTAATGTATTTGAAGATGGTACTGGTGGCCGTCATCTTCCCCTGCCTTGCCAGGGTATAGAAGAAACTGAAGCCGGAGTAGAAATAAATTCCCTCCAGAATATAATTGGCCACTACGGTGCGCAGGAAATTACCGATGGAGGCATCCTCATTGAAGCGCTGGTAAATATCCGCAATATACCGGTTTCTCTCCAGCAGATGCTTGTCCTCACGCCATTCATCATAAATCTTGTCCCGGGTCACCGGGTTGGTCACCGTATCCAGGATATAGGAATAGCTCTGGGCATGGATCTCCTCCTGGAAGGCTTGAATATTCAGCAGGGAGGATATCTCCGGCGCGGTGACATAGCGGGAGAGGTTGGGCAGATTCTCGCTCTGGATGGAATCCAGGAAGTTCAGGAAGGCAATGATCTTGTCAAAGGCTCTCCTCTCCCCATTGGTCAGCAGGGGGAACTGCTTAATATCCTCATTCAGTGAGATTTCCTCCGGTATCCAGAAATTATTCAGCATGGTCCGGTAGAAGGTGTTGGCCCAGCTGTATTTGATGCGGTTCCATTCCCTCAGATTCGTGGTATTGCCGTTAATTAACGCTTCTGTTCCCCTAATTCCATGTTCATTAAAGATTCTCTTCTTATTCATTCCTCGTTTCCTCCATTCGGTGTCACACATTCGGTGTCAGGCACCCTTTCTAAACTAGCGATGTAAGATATTGTAAAATGGTGCCTGGCACCGTCAGCTTTTGACACCGTCAGCTTGAGCAGCTGGTACACTCGTCCATCTCCAGGGACTGGTTGCGGACATAATAGATGGTCTTAACTCCATTCCTCCAGGCCTCCTGATAAAGCTTCAGGATATCCTTCGCCTTAACCTCCGGCGTAATATACAGGTTAAAGGATTGTGCCTGGTCGATATGCCTCTGGCGGATGCCGCAGGCCTTGATGCTGTAATGCTGGTCGATACGATGGGCCTCCTTGTACAGCCAGAAATTCCCGCTGTTCAGATCCGGCGCCGCCTTTGGTGTAAAGCTTCCCTTCTTTTCTTCAATAAAGAACTTCTTAAAAATCGGATCGATTCCCGCCGTGGTTCCGGCGATATTGGAAGTGCTGCCCGTCGGTGCAACCGCCATAATATAGCCGTTGCGGATACCGTATCGTCTGACATCTTCCTTCAGGGCGATCCAGCGCGGCGAGGTATATCCCCGGCGTTCAAAATACTTACCGCTCTGCCATTCCGAGCCTTCGAATTCCGGATACGGGCCTTTTTCCATGGCCAGCTCCATGGAGGCCTTGATGGCCCGGTAAGCCAGCTCCTCAAATAAACGGTCCGCCTCCTCCAGATGCTCCTCACTCTCCCAGGGAATCTGGTGATTCACCAGGTAGTGGTGATAGCCGCTGGTGCCAAGTCCGATGGCGCGGTATCTGTCACTGGTAATCCTGGCCTCCGCCACCGGAGTCTGATTCAAGGTTATGACATTATCCAGCATCCTTATCTGAAGCGGTACGGTTTCCTCCAGCTCCTCCCGTCTCACGCGTCCCAGATTCACGGAGTTGAGATTGCAGGTCACCATGTCACCGGACTTCAGTCTTCTGACTACCTCCTTATGGTTTCCCACCGTCTCTATTACTTCCTCCACAAATTCCGATTCACTGACATTCTGGGCAATCTCATGACAGAGATTAGAGGAATAGATCATTCCGGCATGCTTGTTGGGATTGGCCCGGTTCACGGTATCACGGAAGAATAAGAAGGGGGTTCCCGTTTCCACCGCACTCTTCATAATCCGCTTCATAATCTCCAAAACCGGCACGGTAACCCGCTCCAGCCTCTCATTGGCCTCACAGGCGAGATAACGCGCCGTGAATTCTCCGCCCTTCTCCTCATCATAGAAATCCTCCAGATGATATCCCATCACCTTATGGATCTCATAGGGATCAAATAAGGACCAGTCCCCTCTTTCCTCCAGGCGTTCCATGAAGAGATCGGGTATGCTTAAGGCAGGGAAGATATCATGGGCCTTTCTGCGGTCATCCCCGTTATTGGTTCTCAGATCCAGGAACTCATATAAATCCTGATGCCACACATCCAGGGTGATGGAGGCTCCTCCCTTTCTCCTGCCCAGCTGGTCCACCGCTACCGCCGTGTCATTATAAAGGCGAATCCAGGGAATCACACCGCCGGAAGCATTTTTATAGCCTCTGATCTCACTGTTTAACGCTCTGACTTTACCCACATAGATTCCTAAGGCTCCTCCGTGCTTAGAGACTGCGGAGAATTTCTGGTTTACATCATAGATGGACCAGAGATTATCCCCTACCACCGAAATAAAGCAGCTGCTGAGCTGGTGAAAGGGTGTTCCCGCACCCGCCAGGGTCGGAGTGGCCGTAGTCATCTTCAACTCACTTAAGACGTCATAAAAGCGTTTGGCATAGAATAGCTTCCGTTCTCCCTCCGGAATCGCCAGGTGCATGGCAATTGCCATAAAGCGCTCCTGGGGCAGCTCCAGAACCTCCTTCTGATAGCCGCGGATCAGATAACGGTCGGCCAGCAGCTTCAGCCCTTCATAATTGAACAGCAGATCCCGTTCCGGCTTAATATAGGCTCCCAGCTCCCTGAGCTGCTCCGCGGAGTATTCCTCCAGAAGAAACTCCCCGTAATACTGCTGCTCCGCCAGCAGCTTCACCAATTCGGAAAAATCACCATACCCAAAATGGCGATACTTCCGGTTAATTGCCGCTTCCTTATATAAATCTGACATCAGAAGCCTTGCCGCCACATACTGCCAATTCACATTGGTGGTCTTTACCACATTGCCCTGACTGTCCTTCGTTGTCTGAATCATCTTCTCAATGGCTGTCTGAATTAATATTTTCTGAATTTCCTTGGTACTCATACCATCCCGAAACTGAATATTGGAGTCCATCTCCAATTCCTCCGGACTGCAGCCCTCCAATCCGGCACAGGCATAAGCCACCATTTTCTTTGTCTTCTCTACATGGAGCTTTTCAAGGCTTCCGTTTCTCTTCCGGATCATAATATCCATAGGCTATTTCTCCTCTGATTATACATTGTCAGCGATAACATACCACTAATAGTTGTTGTACAGATATTCTATACTATATTTAGTGTTTTGACCAGAGGGGAAATTAATATTTTTTCTTTTTGCTGCCAATGCGGCAAGGTTACAGTTCAGAGGGCAATGTCAGTCAGTTAAGCGAAGTGCTCTCCGTCCCGGGAAGCTCGTATACTACCACCGCCACGCCGCGCTTAATGTTCTCGAACATCTTCTTTGCATTCTCCGGAGGCATGTTGATACAGCCATGGGAACCCTTTGTCTTATAGATATCCTTGCCGAACTCCCTCCTCCAGTCGGCATCGTGAAAGCCGATGTTACGGTTGAAGGGCATCCAGTATTTCACCGGTGTCTCGTAGTCCTCGCCCACAAGAATCGCATTGTTTTCCTTGTATTGGATGGGATAGGTTCCCGTGGGAGTGCCGTAGTCCTTAGAAAGATTACCCGATACAAAATCGGATTCCACAACCAGCTCCCCGTCCTTGTAAAAGAACAGATGCTGGGCCGTCAGATTAACCTCCACATAGGTATCCCCAATATCATCCCTGCCATACTGCTGTGCAGTTTGAAAATAAACCGGCTTCTTCACGGTCTGCTCTCCCTGCAATATTAACTGAACCAGCTCCTTCGTCTCGGATACCCGATCCAGCCACCAGCCGTAGTCCCCGCCTTCCACCTTGATCACTTCCCCATAGCTTGTCTGGAAGGTACGCTTTCTCCCAAAGGAATTATAATGTTTGCCGATGTAATCCACATACTCCCTTACCTTCTCTTCCTCCAGGGTTATCTTATAATCCTCATCCCAGCTGATCCACTCATGAATTTTCGACTTGTCCAAAATCTCCACATCCTCGCCGAATTCATAAGTAATCCTTGTTCCGGCCAGCTTCTGCAGCTCTGCAAGAGCCTCTTTCAGCACGGCATTGTCTGAGGTGACGGAGGCCTCCTCGTAACAGCCGGCCTCTTCCAGAGACAGAGTTGGCTCCATGGTAAGAATCGCATTCCTCACTGCCTCGTGCAGCTTGGTTTTTATTATTTTGGCCCCCGGCTCCTCCGGAAGAATCTCATAGCCCTCTTCCCCATAGACAATCCTTGCATTAACCGGCTCTGCGGTATTCTCCTCCTTGAGACCGTTCATAATATCTAGATAAGCCTGCAATGCGGCTTCATTATAGGTAAGCATCCTTTCGATCTCAAACTCCCGCTGTCCCAGCACCGCTTTGGGCCACAGCAGGCCGTTCTGCTCTTTCATCAGCCTGGTCAGTCTTTGGCCAAACTCCGTATGTAGATCAATATTTTTTCCGTATACCGTATCCTTAATCCCGTTCCTCTGGATCAGCTCCAGCCGGTAGGCCTCTGCCTGCCTGTTAATTGCTGCTTCCGCCTGCTCTATCGTCATATTGGAGGTATCCACCCCATTGATTACCGTATTCTTGAAGAAATGATCCTTGTAATACATCGCTGTCAACAGATATGCCAACAGAATTAAACCGAGAATCCCGCCTTCCATTAAGAGGAACCGGAGAAGCCGCCTGCTTCTCTTGCTTTTCCGGCGCTTTCCTTTGCCAGCCGGAAGCTTTGCCCTACTCTTTGTATTTGCTGCCATATGCGCCACCTCCATTCGAAAAATCCGTTTCTAAAAAAATCTTACCCTAAAATTATGTTATCTTTTCGGCAGATTATTTAAATATATATTAACAGTTCAGGAATAATGTTCCTTGATCATCTCTTCTTCGCAGGACTCCTCACCGGGCCATGGCTGCGATATATTCTCCGCCTCACGGCAGCTTCGTTCTATCCGGAGGATATGCTCCTGTATCCGTTCGACTACCATATCTCTGATTCCGGCCGTTTTAAGCCCCCGGTATTCCTCGTAGGGAATTGCTTTCAGAAAATGGACCTGCGTCCTGACCCTTTTCAGGGAATTCACACCAAAGGGCTTATAAGAATCATAAAGCGCTACCGGGATAATCGGACATTTTGCCCGTTCTGCACATTTAAAGCTTCCTGTTTTGAATTCCTGAAGACGGTTATGATTCTCCCCGTAGCCCCCTTCCGGAAAGATCAGATAACGCCGGCCCGCCGCCACTTCCTCCGTCACTTCCTTCATTACGGATACCTGCTGCCTCATATCGTCAAAATCCAGGCGCTTCGCACGGATCAGGTCTACAAGCTGTGTTGTCACGGCCGGCTGGGAACGTTTTTTGGAAATGATAAAGGTACAGGGCTTCTTATGGGACAGCATAATGCCCAGAGCATCGTATTTTCCCTGATGATTGGCATACATGATATAACCGCCTTCCTCCGGAAGATTCTCCGTTCCTGTAACCCGGGTCTCAATACGCCCCTTTTTCTTAATCAGCTGCATCACCTTCAGAGCCAGCTGATAGCATGTTTCCTCCGAATACTGCCCCTGATTACGATAATACTTCCTCATTTGGAAAATATAATACGGTATTTTATACAAACTTCCTGCAATCACATAGATAAACCGCAGCATACTCCATCACTCCCTGTTCGTCCTTGATCCATCTGCCGGTATCATCCAACTCTTTTTAACATTATACATACCATAATACCCCTTTGACGGGATTTCGTCCATCTTTTTAAGCAATGTATGACATCCGGATTATCATATTCCACATTTACTTTATAAAAGGTTTCGGATATAATAGGCCTGGTAACGACCGTCTTTATAAATCCAGGAAAGGATTTGCTTACATAGACATGAAAATACCCTTTACGAAGATATTTGATGAAGCCGCGCTCCTGCCTAAGATTCGAAGGAGCATCTATCTTATGACGCTGGGGAATGCTTTTGGTTCCCTGTTCGGCGTTGTTACCGCCGGAGGAAGCTCCTCCCTGACCGGATACGCCGGGTATCTGGGAGCAGGTGATTTTATCTATGGGCTGCTGACCGCCATTCCCCTGGCGGCTGCCCTGCTTCAGATTCCCTTTGCCTCCCTGGTCAGCCGTACCCAGAAACGTAAGAAATATATGATGACCTATGGGCTCTTTTCCCGTGCCCTGTGGCTTCCTGTTGCCCTGATACCCTTCTTCATTCCGGCCAGCCATTCCAATTTCCGTTTATGGACAGTCATTCTGCTGATCGGTATCTCCTCCGCCTACGGTTCCTTCATCAATGTGTGCTGGATGCCCTGGATGGCGGATCTGGTTCCGGTGACAATCCGCGGGCGCTGGCTGTCCAAACGGGACGGCATCACTTCCATCGCCAGCGTTACCATGGGACTCATCGTCGCAAGTATCCTGGACCGCATGTCCGGTTACCATGGCTATGCTCTTGTCTTTACAATTGCAAGTGTCCTTGGCATGCTGGATATGTGCTGTTTTTTCTTCATGGAGGAAATCTACAGGACTCCTCCCTTGCAGCTTAAGCTGCTTCCCGTCGTCAGGCAGGTGTTCCGCAATAAGCCTTTTTATAAATTCATGCTGTTCTGGACTGCCTGGAGCTTCACGGCGAATATGTCCGGGGCTTACCTGGCAAGGTACTCTCTGACAGAGATGGGCTTAAGCTATACCCAATACACCCTGTGCAGCCAAGTGACCGCCGCCGCTGTGACAGTACTGGTCGTCTCCCACTGGGGACGGCTGCTGGATCGTTTTGGCAGCAAGCCCGTATTATGGTGCAGTTGTATCGTGGCAGGCCTGACGCCCTTGTTTTTTCTTTTCTCAACCTACGGGAGCATCTGGCCTCCCCTGCTTCACAATTTCATCGGAGCTGCCTTCTGGAGCGGTGCCAACCTGGCTGCCACCAGCCTCCAGCTTTCTTCCTCCCCTGATGAACAGCGTCCCTCCTATGTGGCAGTCTTCTCCTGCGTCACCTCCCTGTTCGGTTCCTTTCTCGGAATTCTGACCGGGGGAGCTATATTAGAGAGCCTTCATTCCAATCCGGCCCTAAGTACCCTTATCCCGGACCGGTACCAGTTTATGATCGCCGTCTCCGTTATCCTCCGTGTCGGCTCTGTATTTCTCTTTGTCCCCATGCTGGATAACACCGGCAGCTATACTGTAAGCGGAATGTTTCGTGAGCTCTCCCTCCGGGGAAAAGTCTGGCTGCATGAGCTGGACTATCGGCGGCAGAGACGCAGAAGGTCTTAATTTTATTATCTTGTATATTATATAAGCCGGGCTCTACCGGCAGAACGAAGATTGCCGGATTTGTATGCTGCAAAGGGAACCAATGAATATGGTTACAGCATACAAATCCGGCAATCTATATTTTAAAGATATAAGGTATGATTTGGCACTGGAAAAGGTCTATTCGGCAAACAACGGCGTGGAGAGATATCTCTCGCCGGTATCGGGAAGAATTACCACGATGGTCTTACCCTGGTTCTCCGGGCGCTTAGCCAGCTCTGTGGCCGCCCATACCGCGGCACCGGAGGAAATGCCCACAAGAAGTCCTTCTGTCTTGGATAAATCTCTTCCTGTATTAAAGGCATCTTCATTCTTAACCTTAATGATTTCATCATAAATCTTGGTATTGAGCACCTGGGGAACGAATCCGGCACCGATACCCTGGATCTTATGAGGGCCCGGTTTTCCCTCGGAAAGCACCGGGGAATCGAAGGGCTCCACCGCCACAACCTTAATCTCCGGATTCTGCTCCTTTAAAAATTCTCCCGCTCCGGTAATGGTTCCGCCGGTTCCGATACCTGCTACCAGGATATCCACCTTGCCATCCGTATCCTCCCAGATCTCCGGTCCTGTTGTAGCCTTATGAACAGCAGGATTGGCGGGATTGTCAAATTGTCCGGGAATGAAGGAATTAGGAATCTCTTTTGCCAGTTCGTCAGCCTTGGCAATGGCCCCCTTCATCCCCTTGGCGCCTTCGGTCAGAACCAGCTCGGCACCGTAGGCCTTCAGAAGATTTCTTCTCTCTACACTCATGGTCTCCGGCATGGTCAGGATTAAACGGTATCCGCGGGAAGCGGCGATGGACGCCAGGCCAATTCCGGTATTTCCGCTGGTAGGCTCAATAATAACGGAACCTTTCTTCAGCAGCCCCTTTGCTTCCGCATCATCAATCATAGCCTTTGCAATTCTATCCTTTACGCTTCCGGCCGGATTAAAATACTCCAGCTTGGCAACCACTGCCGCACCTAACTCATATTTTCTCTCGTAATTCGATAATTCCAGAAGCGGTGTCTTTCCTACTAACTCACTCAGACCTTTATAAACCTTTGACATAATGTCTCCTCCTTTAATATATAATTCATATATGATTACTATGTTTTATATAATGATACTACTGTTTTGATTATCTGTCAATACATAGTTTTAAAATTTATCATTAAAATTATTACAGTAATTCAGATGGCAGATGATAGGTATATCCGCATCTACCTGCCATTTGAATTGCATTCTGACCTTGACAAGTATCCTTCCTTCCTTTATTATATATAAATGCATATTAAACAAGTATGAAAAGGAGGTGTTCCTTTGAGAATTTCTGCAAAGGGCCGTTATGCGCTGGCATCCACTGTCTATATGGCCCAGCATCATGACAGCAATGAATACATTACCCTGATCCGGATCTCGGAAAAACTGGGTATCTCCAAGATTTATCTGGAACAGGTATTTTCTTTATTAAAGCACGGCAAGATTGTCCACTCCATCAAAGGAGCCCAGGGAGGCTATCAATTAACCCGAAGTCCCAGGGAGATCACCGTATATGATATTCTCCATTCCGTGGAAACAACATTATTTGAACAGGCGGAAGAAACCGTTTCAGCAAGCCTGCCTGAGATAGAACAGGCAATAAGCGCAACCGTCTATCAGCCTTTGGATCATTCCATAGAATCCACCCTGCAGGGTATCTCCCTCTATGACCTTGTTACGGAGACAGAGAAGCAGAATACCGATCAGGGCGCTATGTTCTTTATCTGAATTTTCCTGGAAAATAAAGGCCGGGCCGGTATTCTTTTTCTGAATTCCGGCCCGCTTTCCTAAAGCATAAGATAAATTAATTTTCTAACGGCCCCGCTGGCCGGTACTTTGTAATCACTGTCACTCCCGTATTGATAAAGGAGGGTCCCGTCGGATAGCCCTTGATTGCCGCCACGGCCTCCGCCATGCCCAGATATCCCATGGTATATGGATTCTGAACCAAAACCCCGTTGAGAGTTCCCTGGTTCAGCATCTTCTGTATCTCCTCCGTCATATCAAAGCCGATGCCGACCAACTGCCTTCCTCCTGCCTCCAATGCATTGCCGAGTCCTATGGTGGCTCCCTCGTTTGCCGCAAATATGCCCATCAGATCCCCATTCTTCTCCAGCATTGACAAGGCAGCCCTCCGAGAAAGCTCCGGTTCTCCTCCCGTATACTCTGTATCCAGGGGGGTGAATCTGCCATCCTGTTTCAACACCTCCCGAAAGCCATTCTCCCGGTTAATAGTCGTTACGTTCTCCGGTGTTACTCCTATTATGCCAATCCTCCCCTCAGAGATCCCCAGGCCCTCCAGCTCCGCAATCATCAGACTTCCCGCCGCTTTGCCCGCACTATAATTCTCTGTGGCCAGCGTTACTGTTCCTTCTTCCACCGACGGAGCGTCTACATAGATGATTTTTACTCCTTTCGCCTTGGCATCCTCTACGGCACCGGATATTCTCACCGGATCACTTGCCGCCAGCAAAATCGCATTGGCACCGGATTCCGCCGCCTCCTTAAAGATATCTATCTGTGCCTGTACATCTCTGGTCTCCGGTCCCTCCCATTGATAGTTCACCCCAAGCATCCTCGCCATATCCCTGGCTCCCTGGTCTACGCTATACCAGAACTGGCTCTCCTTATCCATGCTGATCAGATAAATGTGCAGATTCTCCAGCTTCGATGCAGGAACCGCGCTCAACCGGTTTTGATGCCATACAATAAATACGGCCAGCATCAGCAGAATCACAATCGTATCAATGAAAGCCTTTTTGTATCTCATGGTTCTTATTTTGTATTTTATTGCCCCCGCATTATATTTCATGGCCTTCCAAGCATAATGATTTTATTTAATTATATACGTCCAATCCCTTGAATAGGACACAAAAAGTCTGTTCCCTGCTTATTCTTTTTATATTTCCTTCTCCAAACCATTTTGTACCACGGTCTCCGCCCCCTTATCCTCTTGCAGAGGCCTCAGGTAATCCATCACCAGCCTGATGCAATAATCAATATAAGTCTCCGTCGTGCTGTTCATATCAAAGGCAATGGTAATATTACACCGGTTCAGCGGGATTAAAATCTTATGGGCAGGGCTGGAGCTGACCGCCTCCGCCATGGCGGGAGTAAGCTCTCCCAGCATGGAGTTGGCGGCAATAATTGCAATCGGCCCGAGAATGATATCGGATTGCGCGGATGTACGGATAATTGCATTCTCACCCGTTGCACCGATATCCGCACCCGCCTTGATCATATGATTGGTTGCCGCGGAATTAGTGCCCAGAGCACAGATAGTGACCCCGTTATCCTTCGCAATCAGCTTTCTCAGCTTGCTTACAATGCTCTTGCCGATTCCGCCTCCCTGTCCGTCAATTACTGTTATCATGATATTCTTCGCCAACATTTCCTACCTCCTGGATTACTCTGATCTATACCACATGAACAAAACCTGTAAAACATAAAATGCTGTACAGGTTTTGCCGGTTCCTATTATAGGTGATATGATTAATAATTTTCTTTTCTTACTTCGAAATAGCTCTGAGGATGCTTGCATACGGGGCACAGCTCAGGAGCCTTCTTGCCCATTACCAGGTGACCGCAGTTACGGCACTCCCAGATGGACTCCTCGCTCTTCTCAAACACTGCCTTCACTTCTACATTATGCAGGAGTGCGCGATATCTTTCCTCGTGTGATTTCTCGATCTTTGCAACCATTCTGAACTGAGCTGCAAGAGCCTTGAAGCCTTCTTCCTCCGCATCCTTTGCAAAACGCTCATACATATCGGTCCACTCATAGTTCTCGCCTTCTGCGGCATGAAGGAGATTGGCAGCGGTGTCACCCAGCTCTCCGAGAGCCTTAAACCAAAGCTTTGCATGCTCCTTCTCATTATTAGCCGTAGCTTCGAAGATTGCGGCAATCTGCTCGTAGCCTTCCTTTTTAGCCACAGAAGCAAAATATGTATACTTATTCCTCGCCTGTGATTCTCCCGCAAATGCTTCCATTAAATTCTTCTCTGTCTTGCTTCCTTTTAATTCCATGATGCTCTCTCCTTTGCTTTCCTTTTTTACTTTTGTTGGTTTCAGCTGCTTTTAAAAAACTGACGGGTAACTTCACCCTCACCGGACTGGGCAGCAATTTGCTCCTGCGCTGTCTTGCTTTTGGCCAGTATCAGCATGGCTTGCACCACCTCGTCCTCCTTGGGCTGCCGGGGCGGATACTCCCTGTGATCGTTCCGCTATGTCCTTACCCTCTCCCCATAGAATACCATATTTTTATCTGAAATTCTACTATCAGATTGATAAATAATCGTTTTTTGCCTACTTTATATCATTTATTGCAACCTTCTGCACGGAATTCATTTTGGCTCCATACAAGACCCTCGTATCATCAGCTCCGTGGGAATGACAATCCGTTCAAGACCGCTCTTCCTGCCCTCCAGAGCTTCCAGCATCATCTCACCGGCACATCTTCCGATCTCATACAGATCCTGACGTACCGTGGTCAGCGAAATATCCGGCATCATCTTTAGTGAAATATCATCGAACCCCACCACGGAGACCTGTTCCGGGACGGAGATGCCCAGCCGGTTCAGACAACTGATCAAAAACAGCGCCACATAATCATTAATAGCACACATGGCGGTCACCCCCTGCTCCACCAGCTCCCGGACAATCTCTTCTCCATCATTGATATCCAGATTATATAAGTCGCCATTCTTAACATATCTCTCATCTACCGTTATCTTATATTCCTTCAGTGCCTTCGCATATCCGAAGTAACGGTTCCTGACGGAAGTAGCCTCTTCAATCCGGTTATCTGACAGAAAACCGATCCTGTGATGCCCCAGTTCCAGCAGATACCGGGCTGCCTCGTACATCCCCTGCTGATTATCCGATACCACGGATCGCAGCGGCACACTTTCAAAATATTTATCAATCACTACAATCGGATAATTCTCCAGATAGAACATATTCATCAGCTCCAGATTGTCCCTGTCCGATTTGGGATAATAAATAATTCCGCCCACCTTACGCTGATACAGCTCCAGAAGCTGCTGCTTATCATTTAATGTCTTCTCTGAGGTGCAGTGAATATCTACAATATAACCTTTATTCTTCAATACGCTGGTAATTCCGGATACCGTATTCATAATTCCTCCATTGGAATCATCAAAAGGAATCACCAGGGACACCACCCTGCTGTATAGGTTTTCTTCCGAAACCATTTCCGTCTTCGCCTGCTTTTCCTGATCCGCCACATAACTTCCGCTTCCTCTGATCCGGCTGATCAGTCCTTCATTCTTCAAGTCCTCCAAAGCCCGCTTGGACGTTATTCTGCTGACCTTAAACTGTTCCGCCAGCTCCTTTTCCGTGGGCAGACGATCACCCACTTTCAATTCTCCACTGTCGATTCTGGCTTTGATATAATCAGTAATTTTCTTGTATAACAGATCAGAACTACCCATATAGCAACCAACACCTCTTTCTTCTATAAATTATCTATTTAAATAGAGATATCATATTGATATGATACTACCATTTGCCCAATTCTTTGTCAATTATCCACATTGCTATTTCATTTTGATATATTATATCATGACGATAAACCGTATTCATGATCCTGTTGCTCCAATCGGAGAATGCAAATAAACTTGCATTTTCCCTCTCCATTTTCATTATATCATGAACAAAGGACGTGTTCATGATCTTGTTGCTCCAATCGGAAATCGCAAGCAAGCTTGCGTTTCCTCATTCCGCTTTCATTATATCATAGTTTAATATTTGTAAACTGTCAATATGATATATCTATTTTGCAAAAATTTGATATTCTTTTTCCTTGTAATGAAATATTTCTTGCTTTAAAGCATCTTATATATTATAGTGGAATTATATATGATATATCTAATTTTACGCAAGAGAAAGGAAGAATTCTATGAATACCGATTTTATTGCACGTAAGACGAGAACCTTTTCACAGAATCCATTTATTACGACGATTTTTACTGCGGATCCCTCGGCACATGTATGGGAGGCGGACGGAAGGATGTATATCTATGCCTCCAGGGATATGGATCCGGCGCGGGGCTGTGACCTGATGGATCACTATCATGTGTTTTCCAGTGAAGACATGGTGAACTGGAGGGACGAAGGAGAGATTCTCTCTTCGGATGATGTAAGCTGGGGCCGGCCTGAAGGCGGCTTCATGTGGGCGCCGGACTGCGCTTACCGGGATGGACACTACTACTATTATTTCCCCCATCCCAGCGGGTCCAGGTGGAATGATACCTGGAAAATTGGTGTGGCTGTCAGCGACCGTCCCGACAGCGGCTTTGCGGATCGGGGATATATCGAAGGCCTGGGCGGCGACAGCATGATCGATCCCTGTGTCTTTACCGATGAGGACGGCCGGGTCTATATGTATTATGGCGGCGGTGCCATGCCCAGAGGGGGTGAGATGAACCCAGACATGGTGTCCATGAAGGAGGAGATGCGTCCCATGGAGGGTCTGGTAGATTTCCATGAAGCCTCCTGGGTATTCAAAAGAAACGGCATTTATTATATGACCTATTCCGATAACTGTCCCGGCGCCAATCACCTCTGCTATGCCATGAGCGCCAATCCGCTGGGGCCCTGGGATTACAAGGGCTTTTACCTGGAACCCACCGGCTGCGATACCAGCCATGGCTCTGTAGTAGAATTCAAGGGGGCATGGTATGCGCTGTACCATAACTGCGACCTGTCTCACCAGGGTAACCTCCGTTCCATCTGCTGTGACCCGCTGGAATTCAACGAGGACGGCACAATCCGCACCGTGGTGCAATCGAAGAACGGACGTCCCCCGGCAGGCCCTGCCCCGGTGACCGACAGCCGCATGAAGATCTACGGTGCCGCTGACGCGATTGTGGGAGGGGCCGCGGAGAAATATGCCGAGGGCAATGCTTATCAGAACACAGCTATTCATCATTTCCGGGAGGAACAATCCTTCGCGGAATTCCGGAAGGTGGATGGTTATGACGGGCAGCGGGTGACTCTTGGCTTCTATTATGCCTGCTCCGACCGCCTTTCCAAGCTGCGCCTGATTATCAACGATGTTGATTATTCATTAATCAACTTTCTGCAGACCGGGTTCTCCTACTACTTTGCCGGATATGCCAGCTTCACCGTGAGACTGCTTCCCGGTCAGGAGAATACAATCCGGCTGCTGGGCGGCCATGGCGACCTGTCATTGGAGGCATTATCGGTGGAACCGCTGGAATAAAGCAGATACTATGCTCCCATTTATATCAATGATCTTACATATTATGTGACCAATGGTAATTGACGTACCTTCCGATTGGGATGACCTGGATTTTGCGCATTCGCCGGAAGTTATACCATCAGTTGGGGGGTAAGGAACCTTAGTTCCTTACCCCCAACACTAATGATATATCATTACTTTATTTCTTTATTTCCTCATTTCTATATTTCTTCAGGGCTCTCTTACTTTTATCTCTTCCCGCCGTTTTTCTTGTTCTTTACTACCACGAATGCCACGGCACCAATTGCCGCTACCGCAACAACCACAATCACAACAATGACCATCGTATTGCTTCCGGACTCCTGCGCGGGTGCAGTAACAGGCTCAGAGGGTGCCTCTGTGGGAACCGCCGTAGGGTTTGCCGTGGGCTCAAGAGTAGGTTCAAGGGTAGGCTCAGCAGTGGGTTCCTCTGCCGCTGCGGTGCCGGTAAATTCAAACCAGTTGATGTTCATACCGCCGTTAATCAGCAGATATACATCATGGGTTCCCTGAATACCGTCCGTATTTATCAGCTCTGCAGGCACGGTTATGTAAGTATCCCAGTTCCCGCTGGCTTCTATCTGCTTCTCAGCGATCTTGCTTCCGTCCACTGCATCCAGCCGAATCTGTACGGTAGGTGTGCCGGTTCCTGATACACGGAAGTTCACACCGTCCGGAACTGCGGTAAAGTTCACATTCTTATAGACCATATAATCTCCGTCAGCGGTCCATCCTAAGTTCTGGCCGCCATCCGGGCAGTCGCCTGCATGGATCTCCGTACCGTATAACTCGTCATAATCCTCCGCCTCAATGGTGCCAGGCACGCTGCGGTTGCCGATCTCCGTTCTGGTATCCAGCAGATTGTTATTTACATTCACCGCATTGGGATCTATCATAACCGGAGGAGCCGCACTCTCATCAGGTGCCGCGCCAAGTCCGATCAGGGCGGCCTTCGTGATATCCTTCGCCTGAACGATACCTGCGGCATACTCTAAGAAGCCGCCGCCGCTCATATGGAAGGACAGGGAGAAGGGAAGGGTCATCCCATCCGCAAGCTCCGTGAGCTTCGTTGTGAACTGATCTACGCCAAGGGCGATTTCATAAGTCGTAGTAGTGCCGTCACGGGATACGAGATAATCCGCACCCTCGCCGCCTTCCATGGTAAAGTTGCCGGTGCTTGCCCACGCCACCGCCTGCTGCTTGTTCGTCAGGTTATTCAGGGTGAAGCCCAACTCATTTCTGTCAGTGTCCAGGAGAGGGGAAATCTGAATCTGCATGCAATCACCCTGCCATAGATCCTGGGGAAGAAGGGCTTCATTCTTGTGAATCTCATAGTTGGCTACCGCTGCAATATAAATATGGGTGCTGTCATAGCCCAGATAGATGTCCGCGGAAAAATCTGCGGGAAATACTCCCCCCTCATCCAATGTTGCAATGTTCTCTTCCCCATCTTTGACGGTAAATGCCTTAGTCCCCCATTCTGCTTCGCTTACCTTGCCATCGATCACCGGAGCCGCATCAAATTTCGGCACCGTCAGTCTGGTATCGGCCGCCCTCACCGGAACAATACCTGTCATGCCCATGGTCAGTGCAAAAGCCATTACTCCTGCCATGGCCTTTCCCATGAGTTTTTTCATTGTCTTCCTCGTCTTACCTTTCATGTACTCATCCTCCTTATTTACTCAGGTTATCAAAGAACTCATCCAACAGAACATCCAGCGCATCCTCCATCGAAGCAATGGTTGATACAATATCGGAATACGCATTATTATAGCAGCCGTTAAACAGCACACTTGCAGGAACCTCAAAGTTACTGTTGGCGTTCTTGATGATATTGATGACATCGTAGGCACCATGTCCGACGATATACTTGGTTACCATCTCTTTATCCTCGTCAAATCTCCAGAAGGTATCCTCCATATCCTGAATCTTCAACTCTTCCAGAGCCTGGTAACGCTTTCCGAGGGCAGTGATAATAATGCCCGCCTCGTAGGTATTCTTATTGGTAGTGGTCATGGCGAAGATCGGCGCGTTATGGTCCACCGCATTCTGATATTCTGCCTGTTCTGCATTCCATTTGGGCAAGGGAAGGACTCCGAAATCATCCTCCATATCCTTCAGCTCTGCGTGAGCATCATTACCGTAAGCTAAGAACAGGGATTTACCCGCCGCAAACATTTCCAGATATCCTACATTCTCATTCTTGTAGAGAATATTGTCGGTCTGATATAAATTGTACATAAAATCAATCTTGTCTGCGGACACGGGATCGATACAATCAAGACGTACATGTCCGTTGCCGTCTTCCTTATAGTACCTGGCGCCCATGCCGAAGAACACGGACTGGATCAGGTCTCCGCTGGGGGCGGTCATGCCCCACCGGTCGCTCTCGGAATTCACAACACCGTCTCCGTCATTGTCACGCAGCGCCAGCTTGGAATACTCCACCAGCTTGGCCCATGTCCACTCATTCTTTTCTACCATCTCATAGGGATCCGGAAGCCCCAGCTCATTCCAAATCCGGGAGTTATAAAAGATAATCCAGTGGTTTCCGAAATGAGAACCGAAGGGACCGCCAAAAGCATAGGTGGAATTACCGAAGGTAGCAGTATCACTTACATTTTTATTCCAGTAGGGAGCCGACAGATCCAGGGTTTCTACATCGCTTAAGTCACGTACAAGGCCGCCGCCCAGCATCTTGCCGAAAGCCCACATGGTGGTTCCGATCAGGTCGGCATACTTGCCTCCCGCCATAATCTCCGGCTGTGCGGTCTCAAAGATGACATCCGGCGATACGGATTCAAATTCAATGGTACAATTATATGTCTTCTCCACATCCTCAATAATATCGCATACCAACTGATCCTGGGGGCTCTTAATCTCCTCCGGCTCCCATCTGCTGGTATGGAAATCCACTACCTTGAAGGCATAACCGTTTAAATCCACCGGCTCTTCATCCTGGATGTACTTGTCAAACAGGCGGTCCCATTGCTCTTCTGCCGAAGGGTCATCCCCCGTATCCCCCGTTTCCGTATCTCCGGTCTCAGATCCCCCGGAGCCCGTGCTCTGGGAATCCTCCTTTGTACCGCCTGCCGGCTTCGGATCCTTCCCACAGCCGGTCATTCCCAGCACCATGGAACATACCAGCAGCAGAACCATCCATTTTTTGCTTCTTAACTTCATATAATCTCCTCCTTAAATATGATAATATATATTATCTGCTTCCTTTGCATTCCCTGTACCTACCCGGTAATACCACTTCTCTCAATCCCGGCGATAATCTTCTTCTGAGCAAAAATATACAAGATCACCAGCGGCAGGATTGCCGTCAGGACACCGGTCTGGATAATCGCCGTCCGATAGAAATCTCCGGTTCCCTGAGTCTCTATGGAACTCATGGTGAAGATCGCTGTGGAGAGCACCTGATCCGATTTAAGGAACAAACTGCTGTAGAAGGTATCCGCCCACTGCCATGCAAAGGATAGCACAAACACCGTCACCATCATCGGAATCGAGATAGGCAGAATGATCTTGAAGAACGTACGGAAGATACTGCATCCATCCATATACGCCGCCTCCTCCAGCTCCTCCGGCACTCCTTTGTAGAACTGCCTCAGCAGGAAAATATAGATGCCATTCTTAAAGGCCATTCCCGTAATAGACAGGACGATAAACGGCCATATCCCGCCATTGGCGCTGATCAGATTGACACTCTGCCCCGTCAGCAGCTCCAAAATCCCAAAGAAATCGAAGAATCGGAACTTCAGATACATCGGTACAAGAATAATCTGGGGCGGAACCAGAATCGTGATGAACACCGGAAGCATTCCCAGTTTTCCCAGCTTCCCCTTCATCTTTGCCAGCGCATATCCGGTGCAGGCGCAGATCAACGTCTGGGGTATGGCACAGAGCAGGGACAGTCCCAGCGTGCGCAGCGCGGTAGAAAAGTAATGCATGGCACTCATAACAAATTGATAATTCGCCAGGGTAGGCTTCCTTGGGACAAAGCTCACGGTCCTGTCATACATATCCTCAACACTCATAAAGGATGCTGATATCTTGCTGATAAAAGGGAAGAGGATGATAAACGCAATAATAATTAATAGTACATAACGAAACAGGCCGGATAAAAAACGGGACATTATTCCTTTCATTGCCAGCTTATCCGGTTTATACAACTTTCTGTGCATCGATCTCTCCCTCCCCTTACTCTCTCTGCTGATAGTAAACATATCGGTTTACTACCAGCACGATCAACCCGATGAATACCGCCGTCAGCAGGAAGTACATCCACGCCATAGCCGAAGCGATACCCATACTGTTTGCCTTAAAGCTCTGCTCCTGAATCTGCTTCATAATCACATTCTCCGGCTTCGTCAGACTATCCACCACGGTGTAAATAATATTTACCAGAATAATGGGGCTGATCATGGGGAAGGTAATCATCCAGAAGGATTCCCACTTGCTTGCACCGTCAATCTCCGCCGCCTCATAGATGGCTGGGGATATGGACTGCAGCCCCGCCAGAAAGATCATCATCTGGACACCGGCGATATTCACGATATTAAAAATCCCATCTACTGCCGATATGACATAAGCGGACAACTGGGGACTGAAACTCAAGTTTGACAATATACTCCGAATTTCCCTGGAGCTAATCAGGCCATTGGCCACGGAGGATACCGTCTCTTGTGCTCCCATGGAATTCCACTGCTGAGAGAAAATAGCAGCAAAGGCATCCGCCTTATTCACAAATCCAGTGGCCAGAATGACCGGAATAAAGAAGATTGCACGAAATACGGTTCTCCCCTTCATCCTTCCATTGAGTGCCACCGCCATCAGCAAGCTGTACAGTGTCGCCATCAGAATAGCGCTCACCATGGCGGTCATGGAATTCCGCAGATTGGACACATAATACGGATCTGTCAGCAATGCGAACTTATAATTAACCCAACCCACAAAATGCAGCTTGTAGCCATCGGCACCCAGCATCTCCAGATTACAGAAGCTAAAACGCAGGGAATTCGCATAGATTCCCACAAACAACAGGAAAAATCCGGCCAGGAAGGGTATCATGAATACGAGATACGAGATTTTTTTCTTCTGTTGGTATGACAATTTCTTCTTACTCTTCATCTTCTCCTGCACCTCCTAGTGAATGCTGACCTTGCGGTAATCCCGGGCAGCCAGCAGACTTCCGTCAGGAAGTGTGACATCGCTGTCGTTGTAGTTAACATAGAATACCGTGCCATCCTCATACTCTGTCCGGTATACCCGGTCAGCCACCTTCTCATGAGCGATCATAGCCTGGTTCTCCAGCCCATTATAAGCTTCCTGCCATTCCATGGCACATTCCGTAATCTGCCCCTTCCATGTCTTCCAATCCACCGAGTAATAATAACAGAACGCAGTCTCCTTCAGCAGATCGCTGTGCTCCGCCGCAATGGTAAAGAATGGATTAGAGCCATATTCAATGTTCCTTAAGAACTGCTTCCGGTAATCACCGGACAGGTTCATCGCTGATCCCGCGTAGTGTTTATAGCCATGCAATACTAGCTGCAGAAAGGGGATACTTTCGTCCTCCAAGGTATAGGCGCTGTTATACAACGGAACATTCACCAGATCATCGGCATAGGGCAGGGTATAGGCATTGCCGCCGTCCACCATCAGACTCCTGCCTTTCTCGTAGGTCTTCAAGCTTTCCTCCAGCAGATCCCTGACTTCCTCCCTATTGACCGCCTTCTTCTTGCTATACTCCGAATACAGCATGGTCCCCATATTGCCCACAGAGATTCCGGACAGGTTCAGCGCATCATATTCCTTGAAGAACTTCTTCATAAAGGCAGAATAATAATACGGGGAGACCGAATAGGATGCGTACTGGAAATAAGCCAAATTCGTAAACTCCTGGGGAGCCAGCAGAAAAAGCTTCTCCCTCTGGATGCTGTTTGCCGAATGCCTGGAGGAGGAATAGCCGTCAAAAGCCTTCGTATTCCTCACCTGGAAGAAATCCGCCTCCGGATATAAACCAATTCCTTTGGACAAGGCATAGCTCTCCAGCCCGGCAAGCTCTTTCTTACCACCCAGGGAGGTTAACACCTTCGCCCGGTTGGAAGCCGTATAATAGAGACCGCCGTTCATCCAGCCTTTGTAGCGGAGCTTCATCCCCTCTACCCCGGCCTCTGATAATTCTGCCAGAATATCCTGAGCCTGGGTAAATGAGGTTAACGCTACCGACTCCAGGTAGGGGATACCAAGCCGGGCAGAGGTCTTTTCCAGGGCACCCAGAGCCTCCAGATACAACTTTGTACCGCTCTCTGTTTCAGGAAGCTTTGTAAGCACCCCATGATCCTCCAGATATTCCCGGTAACTCTTTGCCATACCTGTATAATCAGCTTCCTCCCCGGTGAGAAATTGATATCTCACCACATAATCCCCTTGGTAGACATTGGTATCATGATAGGTGTACAGACCCTTAATCTTGGTGCTATCCGTATAATTCACGGTATAAGAAGTCTCGTAATGAAATTCCGGATACACTGTCTCATAGGAGGAGATCATATTGCCGCTCTCGCTGATGATCTTCGCCAGAGTTTCCCCATCCTCAAGAATAGCCATCATTGCCTTCTCCCCTGCCTTATTGCCGAAGACCGGCAGATAGATCTGGGCGGACAGGCTGTTAGCCTGATAGCTTAGGGAAAGAGAATAATCCATGCCGTATACCGTGTTGATGGTAGATAGAATCTTCTTTCGTCCATATTTATTATAGTAAATCAACGCCCCTGAGCCGTCCGGTACGAACAGGTAGCCGTCCTCCTCACTTTTACCCGCTCCGAAATAATTCAGCAGCGAGAAGCTCGCCAGATAGAATTCCGAAGTATCGTAGGAAATGGTATCAGCCGGTACGGTAACCTTCAGGCTCCCATTCTCCAGCTCCACATACAGAGACAGTTCAAACAGTGCCGCCGTGGAATCCTCGTTCACATAACCGGAGGCTGCCAGGTCCTCATTCAGATCCTCCTCGGTGTACTCTGTCTTGCGGATAATTTCCTCAATCATACGCTTCTCCCGGTCCACCACATCGCGCAGGATATAAAAATCCGTATCCGACAGACCCGGATAATTCTTCAGATAGCCTTCCTTCACTGATTCGGACAGCTTAACATCAGCAAGAGACACCTTCGTGTAATAGGACTTCAGTCTTCTGGCCTCTTTCTCACTTACAGAGGGAAGAATCTTCTCCTCAAACTTGGTGATTTCCACCACATAAGGAAGCAGGATGCCTTCCTCTACCCGCCCGATCTGCATATGGAATGCGAAACCGTTCTTCAGGCGTTCCACCTGATATTGATCCTTTGCGGTACAGTCGGTATAGCTGTTCATACTGCCTTCCCTGGCTGACTTGTCATAATAGGTCAGGTTTACCAATGCCTGAAGAATCTTCTTCGTATCGCTTCCTGATTTCAGATCATTCTCAAAGTCATAGGGGGTAGAGAACCAGCTTTGCCCCGTCGCTTTTTCCACAACAGCAAATTCTGCATGGTTTGAATCCAGGTAAAGAATCAGCTTATCATCCTCCGCACAGACTGTCATATCTGCAAGCCTGCTCCGGGCATCCTCGTACCTTCCCTTTTTGGCAAGCTCTTCCTCGCTCAAATTCTTCACTCCGGTTTTCTCAATATAATCCCTGTGCTCCGTTTTCTCTTCCGCTTCTGCGGTATTTGCCGAACCGGTTCCCTTTCCGGGAATGCTCCCACAGCCGCAGAGCATTGCCGCACATAAGAACAGGGACAGGATGGAGGCCTTTTTTATCTTATTGCTTCGCATTTTCTTATTATCCATAACCATTTGCCCCCTTCGCTACAGCCGGAATGCCACTTCTTCATATACCGCTACGAAGAAGTCTATCATCTTCTGTCCAATTGTGGTAAACAGCAGGGCCAGGAACATCATTACGCCCATTCCCACGATAGAGGAGAGAATTGTCAGCAGATTCTTATTAAAGAAATACTCGTGAATCACCATGGTTCCCAGGAAGATCAGCCCCACCATCCACACATAGCCGACAGAGGAGAGAAAGGTCAGAAAATCTCCCTCGGCTTTCACCATACCGTTGCTGAGCACTGTCACCAGAATATTGGTGAAAATCACAGGGAACATGGAATAACAGGTCATCACATAGATATCCGACAGGCTCCCTTTCCCTTCAAACAAGGTAGTCAGCGCCCAGCTGGCAATACACCAGAGCGCCAGCGGAATGAGCACACCCGAGGCAACCTCCGGAAGGCTCACATATTCGACCTTCACGGTTCGGAATATATAACCCGTTCCCACTGCCTTATAGAAGAAGGACAGAAGTACCAGCGCCAGAATCACCGTAGCCGCACGCATACTCCCCCTCTTCTGCTTCTTGATCTCCCAGAAGCCATCAAAGGGATGGTAGATCACCCGGAAGGCATACAGCAGCTCATCCTTCAGGGTATGCTTACTGTCATAGGAGTACAGCTTGCGATTCTCCCTATTGACCCATTTCTTAAATACAATCCACAATCCCAGTACTGCCAGGAAGACGGCAACCACCAGCAGGAAATGTTCCTTCACATAGTCCGTACGCAGATACTGGAACGCTTTGGAATATCCTTCCGGATCATAAGCATTCTCATAACAATCCAGCGCCTCCTCATAATAGCCATTGCGCAGATAATTGCTGCCCATGGCCCGGTAGGCAAGCTCCATATTGGAATTGGCCTTCAGCACTTCGCCCCAGTACTTCACCGAACCTTCAAAATCCTTGTCATCATCGGCCATAATGGCCTGCTCCAATGTCCTGCCATATTCGGTGATGGCGTAATGCACAATGAGGGCATCCTCGGTGTCCACTACCAGCAGGTCGTCCCCCAGATATGCCATGGATGAGCAGAGTGTCATGACACCATCCTGGGTTCCTACGCCACCAAAGGCATACAGCAGATTCCCCTTGGAGTCATAGGTAAAGATCCGGTTGTAGGAATTATCCAGCAAGGAATACATTCCGTTGTCCTTAACCACCACATCGATGAGGCTGGACACCTCCAGCAGGTCACCGCCGGGAGCGAAGGTCCCATTCCTCACCAGCACGTCCTCGCCGCCGGGATTGAGCCGCTTAATGGGCGCATCCTCTGTGGCTTTTGATTTCATATAACTAATTCTCTGGTATTGGGCCAATGAATTGGAGGTCAGCCAGATAAAATCCTTCTCATCAATCGCCATGCTGCTGTAGGTTCTGGGAATCACCTTGGCGATCCGGCTCTTCTGCTCTTTCGTCATGAAGAAGGTCTTAAACCAGTCAAAAATGGTCTGTTTTACCTTCTGCGCACCATAATACCCGATAAAGGAACCATCCGCTGCCAGCTCCAGGATACCCTGGTTATCGTTTTTCGACATACAATATATTCTGCCGGAGCTGTCAACCACAATCGCCACCGGCTTGAACACATAATCCTCGCTCAGGATGTCGGTCTCCGGCTTACTGATCTCCCGGACAAAACGGTACGCCTCGTCGAATTCCACGATGCGGTTATGATCCGTATCCGCCACATACAGATGCCCTTCCTTCGTCACAAATACCGCCGACGGAGCTGCAAAGCTGTCCATGCCATCCGTTTGCTCATAAAGGGGAGAAGGATTGATAAATTTCCCCATGTCCGTAATCAGCTTAAAATTCTGATTCAGGATAACAATCCTGTTATTTCCTGTGTCAGTGATATAGATGTTCTGCTTACCATCCACGAAGATATCCGAGGGATGGTTCAGCGCGCCCGCCCGTAAGTCGGTGCCTGCATACTCCCCCTGAAACTCATATGCCGCCGGACTGTCCACCGCATTCCCTTCCTTATCGTAGGTATAGGTGGTGTAGGCAGCCATCTGGGCAGCCTCCGCCGGAACGGACTGCCGTATAAGGACAGCCGCAAACAGCAGAAGAACCGTCATTGCTTTCCACTTATTTATGCAAGTTCTCATTATCACACCTACTCTTTCATTCCAGATGCTCCCATTGTTTCCACAACATTGCTCTGGGTCAGGATAAATACGGATACCGGTACAATCATCATCACTACTGCCGCCGCGCCCCCAACGCCCGCCCTGGCAATGCCTCCGGCAAGGATCTGTGACATGGCATAATTTAACGTCTTTAATTCCTCGGTATGGATATAGGTGGTTCCTCCGATATTCCACAGATCCCGGAAGCTGAATATGATCAGCGTCAGCCAGGCAGGCTTTACCATGGGCATGGCGATCCTGCTGAAGATCCGCCATTCCCCGGCACCGTCCATCCGCGCTGCTTCCAGAAGAGAGTCATTGAGCATCTGCTCCATGAACTGCTTCATCAGGTACAGCCCCAGCGTGGAGCCGAAAGCCGGCAGAATCAGCGACGCATAATTGTCCAGGAGATGCAGCCAGGTCATGATCATGAAGTTTGGAATTCTGGTTACGGTAGCATTGAATAACAGCGTGATCACAATCACCTGAAACATCAGGTTGGACCCCGGAAACCTGTGCTTTGCCAGTGCGTAGGCACACATGGAAGCCAGAATCACATGGCCTGCCGTTCCCACCACCGAGATCAGTGCGGTGTTAAATAAATATCTGGAAAAGGGTACCACGGATCCGCTCAATACCCGGAATAATTCCTTAAAATTCTCCCCCGTAGGATTCCGCACCAGGAAGCGCGGAGGAAATACCCATAGCTCATCCAAAGGTTTCAATGAGGATGATACGGTATATATCATTGGTAACAGCATGAACAGCCCCAGGATCGTCAGGATGATATAGACTCCCGTATTGCCCAGGCGGGAACGGTTCAGCTGCTTCTTGCCTTTTTTCGTCTGTGCCATTGGTTCCACCCCTTCTATTCGCCGATTTTGGTAATAACCTTTTTCACCAGGTAATTGGACAGCAGCATCATTGCGAACAGCACAGCGGCGATTGCCGAAGCATATCCCATCTCATACCGGATACCTCCAAAGTCCTCCAGGTGGTTGATGATGGTATGAGCCGCATAATCTGTACTTGGAAAGCCCACCAGACCCGTGATGACACCGCCGATTCCAAAAGAGCTCGATATACTCATAACAGCGCCGAACAGCAGCTGGGGCCTCATACTTGGCAGCGTGATATACCAGAGCTCCTGGAACCGGTTTTTGATGCCGTCTACCGCTCCCGCTTCATAATAACTTCGGTCAATTCCCTGCAGACCTGCAATAAAGGACAAGAAATTCGTTCCCATGGAGGACCACAATACCACCACGATCACCAATGGCAATATGTACTTCTTATCTGTAAACCAGCGGATCGGCTCATCGATGAGTCCCAGCTCCATCAGCCAGCCGTTCACATACCCATAAGCATCACTGTTGAACAGAACCGTCCATATCAGGAGCACATTTCCCGATAGACTGGGCGCATAGAATACAACGGTAACCACGGCGCGAAGCTTCGGTCCCAGTTCATTAATGACCCAGGCAATGAGCAAAGCCATAATGTAGCTGACAGGACCCGTCACCGCTGCCAGAATGAAGGTATTCTTCAGGGCGATGAGAAAGATCTCGTCCTCCAGGAATAACCGTATATAGTTGTCCACCCCGACAAACTTGGGCATCTCCAGCATATTGAAGTTCGTGAAGCTCAGTACAATGGATATGAGCACCGGGCTTACGGTAAAGATACAAAAGATCAGAAAGTACGGCAGGGAAAACGCATAGCAGGTACCATAGTATTTCAGACGGGCTTTTGTCAGGGTTCTTTTCTTATGAAGCATAAGACCGGCGGCTTGCCGCTTGTGATTATTGATTACCTTTTGCAATTTTGTCGTCCTCCTTTTACCGGCCTGCCTGGCTTAAGCCAAATTCCTGCCGTTTCCGGGCCAGCTCCGCATCGATGGGTTTGATATATTTCTGTAAAGTATCTGCGGGGTCTTCCTTGTTATCCTTCACCTTGTTAAAGGCAAAGGAATAGATGCGTCCTACATAATAACCGCCGGGCACCTCGGGTGTGCCCTTCAGATACGACCATTCCTCCACAAGATTAGCCAGGTCCCGCTTATTCCAGGGCAGCTGCTTTAGTGCCGCCAGGTTGGCCGTGGGCTGTTTGGCTGACGCATTAATGACACTCTCCATCTCATTGCAATAAGCCGCCTGCACCTCGGTGGAAGTCCACCATTGCAGGAAGGTCCATGCCGCATCCGTATGTTCCGTATCATTTAAGATCACCGCCGCTGTACCTCCCAGGGGATTGCTCCGGTTAATGCTGCCGTCCTCCCGCAGGGTTCCCGGCACCAGTTCCATCCCCCATTCTCCCTGAATCTCAGGAGCAAACAGGGACAGCTGGTTATAAACGGTATAATCTGCGATTGCCAGCGGAATCTCCCCTGTCCGGAAACGGTTGACAAAATCATATTCTGTCGGGAATTTATATAAGGTATAGTACTCCATCAGCTTTTCAAAGGAGAGCACCGCCTCCCTGGAATCCAGGTTGACCGTTTCTCCGTCATTGTTATATAACTCGCAGTCCATCTGATACATAAAGGTTAACAGTATGTTCTGGTCATGGGGCAGGCCGATGGTCATATTCTTCTTGCTCAGCTCCCCAATGACATTATCCCATTCATCCCAGGTTCCGGGTACCGACAGCCCCAGCTCCCCAAAGATATCCTTGCGGTAGAACAGCATATTGAAGTTCACTGTCTCAGGAAGCGCATAGGTCCTGCCCTGATATTGGTACGGCACCAATGTGCTGTCGGCAAACCGGGATACCACCTCTTCAAAATCACCAAACCGGCTCAGATCATAGACAGAATTCCGAAGCGCCAGGTTGATAGGGTCTCCCATCCCATTGGAGAGCGCCACATCCGGTCCGGTTCCCGCAAGTACTGAGGGAAGCAGGGTTCCCGGACTGACCAGTTCCAGTTCTACGGAGATTCCATTCTTCTGGGTAAAGTCAGAATTAATCAGACTTCGCAGCGTATTCATCTGGTCCCGCCCTGTGGAGAGCCATACGGTGATAGTCTCGTCCTTGTCCATGCTCTCCTTTGTGATACCCATCTCGGAATAATCCATCACAAAACTGGCGGCAAACAGTTTCACCTGGTAAACCAGCTTCTGCAGCCAATTTCCTTCTGCGGCCGGGATCTTCCCGCCCTCCGGCACCAGGGCTATATAATCCAGGGACAGGGGCTGCTTCTTCATCTCCAATACCCAGGAGGCAAGAGCCGCCACATTGTCCTTAAAGGTTGCAAACTTGCCGGCAATTTCATCCGGATCCTCCGCCATACTATGTACCAGATACTCCATCTTGGTCAACTGGGCCATCCGCTCGCCGTTCCTTCCGTTTACCTTCAGAAGCTCTTCCTTGATCCGGGTAAGCTCTTCCGCCTGGATTGCCAGCGCCTCGATGGTCTGTGGAATAATTTTCTCAAAGCTGTAATCCCGGTACTTGTCCGGAGTGGCACCTGCCACCATCAGAATGCTCCGGTAGATCTGATTCAGCTCCTCTACGGATGTCTCCACTCTGCGAAGGATATTGGACATATCCCCCAGCACCACTTCCAGCGCAAGAGTATACTCCTTCCCTGCTTCAAAATAGAACTGATAATCCTGCGTTCCGTCTCCCAAAGCACTGCATTGCCAGTCGGGTGCATAGCCAAAGACCAGATTCTCTGCTTCCTTGAAAGGAACCTCTCCATCAATTGTCAGCTTTCTCGCCACTGACACGCCTGAGAGATAATCCTGCTTAAAGCGCAGCGCAATGCGGTAGAGCCCGGTGTGATCCACCGTAATCTTCCACTGTGCCGTGCTTCCTACCGTCTGCCACCGGGTACCGCCCATACTGTTGAGAAGAACGGCAAAAGCCTTCTGCGGCTGGGTATAGGAAGAGGTCCGGTCGTTGATGGGGTAGTTGGATTTCTCACTCTTGCGGAGCATATTCTCTGCCTGTATGATAACGGGGCCTCCTGCCGCGGCACTATAACCGGCAGAGGTAATCTCCTGCAAATACTTCGCGTAATCCGGCTCCGCCTCCTTCGCACGCAGTGTCAGGCTCTTTAACAACAGCGGTTCCCGCTCCGAGACCAAGCGGATGGTATGTATTCCCCGGGTTAGATAGAACATCAGCGGATCCGCATAATATCCGGAGGTATCATACAGCATCTTGTTCTGCCATACAAACTGCTCCTGCTGATTCGGGCGGATGTCATTGCCCTTCAGATCCTTCGACGGCTGTGCCTCCATATCTGTAAAGCATCGCGGAAAGACCAGGTACTCCGCTTCGCGAAAGGGAAGGCTGCCGTCGATGTAGACCGAACGCTCCACCCTGAGTCCGCTGCCGCCGTAGGTGAGGTAATCCGCCTCTATCTGGTAGAAGGCCGTCTCCGGGATATTTACCGTCCACTCAATATAGCCGTCTTCTCCCGTCAGGACCGCATTCTCTTGTCCCTCGTACTCCGGCAAAACTTCAATCTCTCCCTCGCTGCCGCTATAATCAGCGGCAGATATCACCACGGTATTCTCCGTTAAAGAAACTGCTTCATAGCTGCTTAGATAGGAGGCATAAGAACCCTCCGGGGCATAACCTTCATAGTTCTGATATCCTGCCGTCCCGGCCGTCCGGTTTCTGTTCCTCTCCTGGAATACCAGGAATATTGCCAGGGCGGCCAACAGAACGGCTGCCGCAAGGATGATTACAGTTTTGCTGCTTTTTCTTTTCGTGACCATAGATCTCCTCCGTGCCCATTTCAAAATGATATATCTTATTCGCTATTATAAATTATGATATATTAAATGTCAATCCTATTTTGTTCACTTTGGCGATAAATATCCAATTAAACTTGTCTGTATTGTACATTATATTTATTTATTTTAATTCAACATCCTCTTTTATTGTTTTTATGATATATCCTATTTGATCAAACAAAGATTAGCCGAAGGTTATTCAAGAATACCAACCACTATGCCGTCAATATTAATACCGCCATATCCACCGATGATGCGAATGGTATTGTCCGTCCCTTCCTTCAGCTTTACCGTAATCGATGTCACTCCCGAATAATCCGTCCATCCGCCTGTCGACTTTGCATTGATGAGCGATTGATCCACACCGTTCACGACAATTCTTAGTTTGCTCCACTGTCCCCCCGCCGCATAGTGGATAAAAATTGTCGCTCTTCCTCCATCTCCTCCGTCTACCCCGGTAAATCTGCATTCCGCATTTTCCTGGTACAGGTTGCAAATTGCCGCCTCCCCGCTGCCATCCGTTTTTTTATTAATAACCGCTCCGTTGGATACCTGGCATTTCGTTGCATCATAGCTATAAAATTCTTGATAAGCTTCTTTGATTCCCTGTGCGACTTCACCGGATAAGGCGGGGATTCCGTCCCTCGTCTGCTGTACCGGTCTGATCGCCCCATTCTCATCAAACTCCAGCCGGTCTATGCATACGCTTCGTAATGTACCGTTGCCGGAGATTGCCTGATTATGATAGAACAAATACCATTCGCCATGGAATTCCACGACGGAGCCGTGGGTTGTATTACAGCCGGCAGACTCTAACAATACTCCCTGTGATGTCCACGGGCCTAACGGACTGGAGCTTGCGGCATACCGCATCCGGTTTGCGCCGCTTTGCCCATCCGCGTAGATAAGATAATAAATATGATTGCGCTTGAACACCCATGTGCCTTCATGAAAATCCCTCAATCCCTCCATATCAGCCAGGCCGGTCTTTAACGACATCATGTCATCCCCCAATTCGGCACCCTGGCACCGGCCGCCTCCGCCATAATAGAAGTAATTTCTTCCGTCGTCATCCTGGAAGACAGCGGGATCTATCATCGCAAATCCTCCCACTCCTTCGATATATCCCTGATCTGTAAAATCCTGATCCGGATACCAGCTTACGGCTACCCCGACCTTCCAGCTCTCATTCCAGTTATCTTCCCTTGGATGCGGGTAATAAAAGTAATAGCTTCCGTCCTGATAAGCGCAATCCGGCGCCCACATAAATCCCCCTTCTTCTCTTCCCCAGGAGACATCCTCCGAGCGCAGAATCTCGCCTTCATCCACCCAATTAGCCATATCCTCCGAGGAAAAGACATGATACCGGTCCATCAGATCACACCCTCTGGAAGGATCCATATCATGGGATGCGTAAAGATAGATTCTCCCGTCATCCCATACATGGGCGGAGGGATCTGCCGTAAAGATATGGGTGATTGCCGGGTTCCCAGATGTCAGCTTAGGCTCCAGGCACAATTCTATCAGATCCGTTTTCTCCGCAAACTCTGCGGTATCCTCCTTCTCTCCATTCAGCGCAACAGCTGAATCCTCTGCGATATCTGCGCCTGGAACCATATCCGCCGCCTCCTTCTTACAGCCCGCAAACAGGAACAGCGCGCCAAGAAACAGCATCGGCAATATATCGTTTCTTCTCATATCATACCTCCCATTCGCCCGCAAACCTGCGCAGGAAACAAGCTCCTTATTTCCTGTAAATCAGCACATAATCCACCAGCATGTCATTGATGCCGCTTCCCTGTACCCCGCTGCCGATCATGGCCAGCTGCAGACCACTCATGACACATTCCTTTTCCTGCAGCTCCGCCCTCAGCTTCACCTGGCCGGAAGAGGCAAGCTCTTTGCCTGTATCATCAAATAATGTTACCGTATAATACTTATTTTTCTCCCCGGAGAAATAACAATCCATCCGTATCCTGTACCACTGTGCCTCCTGCCAGATGCCAAGCTGCTTCTCCTGGACGGCAAAGGAATGATCCCCATAGAAACGGAAACATATCTCATTCCCCTTCTCCCTGCCGTCCTCCAAGCCGGTCATGCTGAGGAACATACCGTAGTCCGGGTCGGAGTTGATACTGTCGATACGAAGGCGCAGCTCCATACCATAGTCCGCACCGCTTTCCAGCCGGACGCTGCTGCTTTTCAGATAGGTCTGCACTGCCAGATCGTCACAATACAGCCGGACATAGGTCTCTTCTCCTTCCTCCGCAAGACCTGCATAGGCATGCTCCGAAGGTGTCTGAAAGCCGTCAAAGCTGCCGGTCTCCATGACCGCCCGGTATCCTCCGGCCATGGCGGGATACGCGGTAAAGCCTTCTGCAAAGAGAATTCCGGTGTTTTCGCCCTGAGGAGTATTCCCGTCATGGGAGTCTTGCCCATCAGCCGAAGTCTGCCCGTTCTTCTCTGTATTTCCCTGGAACAGCGTGTCAGACGGCATATCCCACCGCGCATTCCTATTGCGGACGTTCTTCAGATAGCTCTGATTCTGATCCCGCAGACCCGCATTATAGGTACCTCCGGTGAACTGTATTGAGCCCTGAGCCTTACAAAGGGTGAAATCCCGGTTATTGTAATAGGATGCATTGGTAATCGCCGCACTTGCTCCCCTCTCTATGACAACCGAGATATCCGGTACATCCGTAATCCGCAGATTCCAGATAGACAGCTCTCCCTGCTTCACATGAAGATTTGCAGTATCCGGCCTTGCCCAACAGGACACATTTACAAATTGTGCCTCAGCCCCTCCATCCAGGATGATATGGGTGACCTCATCCACCTGGGTGCTGCTCTCCCGGTAGCTGACCAGCTGAGTATTGACAAACCCGATCTCTCCCAGGGCTTCTATCACAAAGGCACGGGAGGTATAATCCACGCCCTGGCCTACGCACCAGCCGGATAATGCCTTGCCATTCTCCTCCGCCAGTCGGACTCCGGTCAGACCGTTATAGGAAAAGTTATCAAATATTAATTCCCCTCTGGCATCTCCGAATTCCAAAACCACCAGATTTTCCTGTAAGAACTTCTTAAGTGCCGCAGAATCCCTGTCCTTGGTATCCCCTTTGGGAGAATTGTCCCAAGTTCCGAACTTGGATTCCTCCCCGGCAGTGATGCAAATAAAGTTAATCTGTGTATTGAAGACGCGGCCGGAGGTACTGCCTCCGCCCACCTTAAGCACATTCTTCATACAAATGCCGGACAGATATTCCACATAGTGGCTGTCACACCGATTCGTCATCAGATCCACCCCGTAGTAAGCTCCGCGCAAGGAGATGTTAACCACATATACATTCGCACCGGCTCCCCTTATTGTATAGGGATAGGGGATGGGTGCCGTAAAATCCTGCTCCGGATAGTCAAATACGATACCGCTGATTCCGGCACCGGCCTGAAGTGTTACTGCAGCCGGATCTGTTTCCGCCTGTTCCCGCTTGCTTCCTCCGTTCATCAGGCTTTCCCTTACCCGGAGGATCGTTCCGATCCGGATCGGATTCCTGCCCAAATTAATGGCTCCCTTCAGCTCCACTCCCCGGGGAACTGTGAGACTTCCGCCGATTCCATATTCTCCGGGGGGCAGGAATACGACTCCTCCCCCGGCATCTCCCGCCTGGTCCAGAAGCTTCTGGATTGCAGCCGCATGATCCTGCTGATCCGAAGCTTCCCCCTGATATACATACAGGACATTGGCTCCCGGCTTATGTACCGGCTCCGACATGTCCGGAGCCTTGTCAATGTCGGGCACCGCGCCCTCTGACACAATAACCCTGCTTCCGCTGACCTTCTGGGTCACCGTGGAGGCAAGCAGCAAATTCCCCCGCTTTGCCGAGATCTCTCCCCCTTCGATGACACACGCCAGCAATGAAACATCCCCGTCGTTCTGACAAAGGAGAGCATAGGTATCTGCCTGAATGGTGCTATTATAAAACTGCAGGCATCCGTTCTGAGCCTTCGTTGATTCGGCTATCACAATTCCCATGCCGCAGTCTGCGATCTTAATCTCTGCAAATTCCTCCCCCACCGAGGCCACTCCCTCCACCAGAATCCCCACGGCGCAATTCTCATAGGTATGGCGGTACACCTGACCGTTAGGGAAGTTGCCCTGCTCCTGCATCTCCCCTTCCCGCAGCATCAAGCCCACCGCATATCCCTCAATGGTGGTGTTGGTAAAATAAGACCAATCCACCCTGCCCAGGGTGATTCCCGTGGCATTTTCATACAGGTAGCGCTCCAGCTGTCCCTCGTCCTGGTTCTGCCAATAGCCGGATTTTATCCAGTAATCTGCGGACAGGCGGACATAGTCACATCTTCCGATGTCCACAACGCCGTCCATGGACACCCCGGTATGCAGCGCAGTCCCATAGAGATTTCGTATATTGGGACAGCCGCTTCCGTTGGGGCCTTGAACTACTCCGATATAGGAATTCACTAAGGTGATGTTCTTCACATGGGTGTAGTCCGCACCCCAGACACTGGGATCAAAGAGCTGGAAGGTAGGCGGATATTCCTGTATGTCCTCCGCTGTCTGTTCCGGATACCAGATGGTCAGATCCCTGACACAGCTATTGGGCTGAAGGATGAACTGGGGCAGTGCACTGCCCTTGCCCCTTCCCGCATAGATCTTTAAAACGGTTCCTTCCACGGTCTTGTCCTCCTCCGTGGGTTCCTTCCATTCACCGCAGATGGTGACCCCCTTGGGAACATTGATGGTACTCTCCAGCACATATTCCCCCGCGGGAAAGTACAGTGTGCCGCCGCCCTCCCGATTCAGAAGAAGCAGCGCCGCCTGTACCTTCCCGGTGATATCCTCCTGTCCCCCGGGTTCCACACCAAAATCCGTAATGCTGTAGCCGTAAACCACGGTATCCTTCTTCTCAAAATCAGGCTCCGCCAGCCGCCAGGCAATGTCCGGGACCTTAAAGTCATCCGGCGCACCGTCCTGATTTGTATTCTGATTTGCAGAGCCGGAACCCTTCCCGGCTTCTGAGTTCTGCCCGCCGTCCTCCTGCCCGGCTTTGTTCTCCCGGCCGGTCTTTGACAGGTCCCCCTCTCCCTGATGTTTATCGCAGGCCGCCATCAAGCCGTGCAAAGCCAGCAGCAGAATGCCCATGAGCAGAAACCTTAAGGCCAGACTGCTCCTCCCATATCCCTTCACCCCGTTTTTCATCATCCCATTCTCCTTTATTTATACCAATTACAGATCAATTTCAGCTCTCCTTTGTCTGCCGCTGTCTCCGGCTGGCCCAAACGGGCGGCATCCGGCTGTTTCACCGTCATATTGGCAATATATCTGGCACGGCCGCCCTTCACAAGAATCTGGCCTTCCTTCCGATAGAGATAAGTACCCCCGATATTTGCCGTTCCGCCCTCAATGACAAAGGCCGTATCTCCGGAATCCACGATATTGGTCAGCACCATGGTAAGGCCTCCCCGTTCCAGACTGACAGCAGTATCCGGCGCCCCCCACATCAGCGTGTTGTAGAATACTGCGTCGCCTTTCTCCAGGGCGCTTCTCAGATAGATCCTGCGGTTAGGCGCTTCAATGGTAACCAGCTCCGTATTCACCAGCTCCAACTGCCCCGCTCCCTCCAGGAAGATACCGCATTCTCCGCCGTCCGTTCCATGCCCGATCATGGTGCCGTGGCTTCCCTTTCCATTCTGCAAAAAGAAGCGTACACCGTACTTTGCTGCAAATACAAAGGTGTTCAGCACATGGAGCTCTGCATTCTCTCCATACAGGAATGCCTCCAGACAGCGGATCTGGTTATGCCAGAACGCCTTCCAGGTATCGCTCTTCGGCCTGTTCGGCAGATCACACCGATACCAATAATGAGGGTTGTACTGGACATTCTCAATCCAGACTCCGCCGCTGTTCTTTCCGGCAAATATGCCGCAGCGGATGGGAGCTCCTGACACATAGGACACATAATGATCCCTGCTCTCCATACTACCCAGGTCAAATCCCTTCCAGGCATTCACAAATACAGTATCCACCCCATAGCACCGGTCACCCAATGCCCGGACGGTCCACGGATAGGGAACCGGCTCTACCGGGTCCTGCCCGGGGTGGTACAAAACGATTCCCCGGATACCGCAGCTTCCGGCCAGGGACAGGAATGGCTCACCCTCCTCATCACCATGTCCGCAGCACACCATCACCACACTTCCGCCTCCCATGGTATGGCAGGGAACCTCAGCCGTACCCCGCAGCTCCACACCTGCCGGCACCCGGAGCGGCTCTGTAATCCGGTACATGCCCCCCGGAAGATAGACATAGCCGCCGGTAATCCCTGCCTGACGCAATGCCTCCCGGAAGGCTTTTGTATCATCCATGGTTCCATCTCCTTTTGCTCCGTAATCCGTCACTACATACAGCGCATCGCTTTCCGGCCGGACAGAATAGGGATAAGGCACATGCCCCAGGTTTCTCTGGCTTGGGATCGGAAGTCTGCCCGGTTCCACAAGGAGTACTTCAGAGGAAGCTCCTTCTGTCACGATAACCGGCATTTTCTCCTCCTGATCCATAAGACGGCATCCAACCATCTGGGTTCCGCCCGAACCATCCAGCATACGCAGCTGCGATCCCCCCGAAGTGAACTCAGAATTCAGGATTGATAATCCGCCCGCATACTGGAGAATATCTTCCGAAACGCCCTTTCCCGCAAAAGAACAGTCAAAAAAGCTTAATTGCCCGCTTCCCTGATGGCACACCAGCTGCTCATATTCTCCTTCTACCCGGACATTACAGCCCTGGAATACCGTCCGGAACGTCTCATCGCTCTGTATGGCCGCCTTCCTGCGCCTGCCTCCGGAAGAAATCCAGGCGTTGGTCAGCGCAATTCCGTAGGGATTACCGCAATGAAGCCGAATTCCTGTCTCACAGCCAATGATCCGCACCTGGGACAACTGGGCATTGGGCCCGATATCCTGTTCGGAGGTAATCAGAATTCCGATTTTGCAGCCCTCGATTTGGATGTCATAGCCATATTCCCAATCGGAACGAGCCATATGGATTCCCGTTGTATGAGCAAACATATATTCCTTCAGAAGTCTTACCGCATCTCTCACAAGCTCCTCATCCAGCCCCTGTATTGTACCTAAGCAGGCCGGATTCCTCCTGCGTTCCGCCGTCAGAAAACGTTCATACCAGACCGGGGAGACAGACAGCTCCTGCATCCGCCCGATATCAGTGGTCATATCCATGAATATCCCCTGCTTCAGAGGTGACATCCGTACCTTTCGGATGAAATGCAATTCATTGCCATCCGGACCGCATACAATGGCAATCCAGGGATTTACGAAGGTCACCCTCTCTATGGTAATGCTGTCCGTTCCCTGCTGCCGTACTGCAGGCGGATATGGGACCGGATTCCGGATATCCTGATCCGGATGATACAGGCACACCCCGATCAGCCCGCTGCAGGCCTTCATCGCGATCTGCATTCCTTCCTCCGTCCCTCTGTTGTAATAGCAGCAGATGACCGTATCATCGCCATCTCCATGCAGCATTACCGAGGTATGTATCACCAGCATCCCGTACAGCGCATAGTGCCCTGCCGGAAGATATACCGTCCCTCCGCCTGCCTTCCGGCAATCGTCAACCGCCCGCTGCAAAGCCTCCGTACAGTCCGTATTTCCGGAGACATCCAGCCCATATTCCGAGGCATCGACAGCTGCAATAAACCGCCCATCCTCTTTCATTCTTTCCGTCACTACCTTCATCGTCTTCCTCCATGCATATCATACTATTTTCAACCAACTGTCACCGTCATACACAACCTTCACCGTCTTTATTTCAAACGGACGGAATACCAGGCTGCCGCTGCAATCCCCAATCACCTCTTCCAGCATATCCGTCTCAAAGAGCTCTTTTACCGGATGCCGGAAGCGGAGCGTGGTATTGGCATATGCACCTTCCGCCTCATACAAGCGTAAAATATAGGCATTCTGCTTATCCTCACAGGGCTTGATGGTCTCAATGATCACATTATCAGCATCCAGCGATACGAAGGATGAGCTCTGCTCACACACTCCATCCGTTGTCAGCACCGGATAATTCAGCTCATACGCAGGCCAAATGACATTGCCCGCTTCAAAACCGCCTGTATGGGGATGGAATACATAAGTGCATTGGTGAATCCCCTTATCTCCATGGTAATCCGGGCGGATGCCTCCTTTATGAAGGGAGAGGCGCATCTCAGAATCTTTTACGGAAATGCCGTATTTACAGTCATTCAGGATAGAGATTCCATATCTGTTCTCCGACAAATCCGTGTATTTATGATTGCAGACCTCGAACTTCGCCTTCTCCTCCATAGTATTGCGGGAAACCTTGCGCTTCAGGCAGCCGAATTGAATCTCCTGTCTGACCTCATCAGAATGCAGCGATACATCAAAGGCGCTCTTCAGGAATCGGTGATTATCCTGCCAGTCCATCACGGTCTCGAAGGTAATGTCCCTATTCTCCCCATGAATAATCATATCCTGAAGAATTGTGGAGCGCTCCGCAATCCGGTACCGGCTGCGGATGCGGTATTCCACCGCCCCGTCACTGATTACCCTGCGATCCAGCAATTCGGCACTGTCACGAAGCTTCATCTCCATATCGGCGTCAATATCCCAATTATCCCAATAATTCGGTATATCCTCCGCTATCAGGAAGGTGTTGAGGGCATAACCTTCTCCGCACAGCTCCCGGTTCAGGGCCCGGTCCACATAGGAGCAGATGTATCCCTTATCGTCGAAGAGGATCTTCTCATAAGGCGTTATCAAACTCTCCCCCTCCCGGATAAAGCAGGACGGGGATATTACTTCCCCCTTCTCCCACTCCAGAACCACCGAGCCGTAAGCAGGCACGGTAACGCCATAGACCGCCAGCTTCCTGCCGCCATGAATATTCTCCGTAATCTGCTGGAGATAGCTTCCCCGAATCCGCTGTCCCTCCCGGTAATCCAGATAGATGACATCATCCCGGTCAAAGGAAACCGGGTTCACTACTGTGACACAGTTAGCGCTCTCCTTATCCTGGCGGGATGCAAGCAGCTTTTCAATTTCCTTCTGCGTACCCTGAATCAGAGCCGTAGTCTCGGCAATGGATTCCTGATGCGCCCTGGGGATGCAGGTTCCGGGCAGAATATCATGGAACTGGTTGACCAGAAGGGTCTCCAGGAAGTCCGCAATCCCGGCGCTGTCTGCCTCCTCACGCTCCCTCACCGCTTTTTCCACCGTAAGGAATTCCAGATTGTGAATTTGCCGCTCCCCAAGACGGTTATTGCGCTTAATGGTATGCTGATTGGTCAGGGTCCCTCTGTGAAGCTCCAGATAAAGCTCTCCATGATAGACGGACACATTCTCTGAAGTATCCTCCAGCAGCTTCATGAAATCCCCCACCAGAATATGCTCCGAACGGGGCAGCCCTTCCAGATCGGTAATTCTTCTTGCCATCTCAATCATCTCGAACTGCGGGCCGCCTCCCCCGTCTCCAAAGCCATAGGACAGCAGGCGCTTATCCGAAACCGTCTTCTCCTTAACCGAATCCCTTCCGCTCACCACATACTCCATCAGGCTCTCCGGATCAGGCCATAGATGGGTCTTGTTTAAATGGGTGAACACCTGTGTTCCGTCAATCCCCTTCCAATAGAAGGTGTCATAAGGGAACTCCGTAGTATCATTCCACGCCATTTTCGTTGTGAGAAAATATTCCACATGACATCCCTTCATAATCTGGGGAATGGATGCACTGTATCCAAAGGTATCCGGCAGCCAGAAGCAGTTGGAGGTATAGCCGAAATATTTCCTGGTAAATCTCTGTCCCCACAGAAATTGCCGTATCATCGATTCCCCGGAAGTGATATTACAGTCACATTCAATCCATACACCGCCGTTCGGCTCATACCTGCCCTGGGCAGCCTGCTTCCTGATCTGCTCAAATAGCTGCGGATAGTGCCTCCGAATCACTTCCCCATGATAAGCAGAGCTCTGAATAAATTTATACTCCGGGTACTGCTCCATCAGATTCAGTTCATTGGAGTAGGTTCTGGCACATTTTTTAATGGTCTCTCCCTTATGCCACAACCATGCCGTATCCATATGGGAATGCCCGATCAGGCCGGCAAAGGGAGCTGTCTGTGAGTTCTTCTTCGCCAGCTGCTCCTGCAAAAGCTGATTCGCCGCGGCAATCTGTTCCAGAAATACCTTCCGCTCCACATTCTCCACAGAGTAGTATATATTCTCATGAATCTTCGTCAGTGTGCGAATCAGATCCGCTCTGCGGTAGCTGTTGTGATCCAGTCCCCGGATCATCTGGTTGACCGTCCTCAGATTAAAATAGAACTGGTTCAAAAGCTGGTTCTTCACACATACATCCACCGAGTCATAACGGAAGGTGTAATCCATCTTCCCATCCGCATTCCAGGGGTCGCAGCCAATGACATAATGACCGGAATAGTACTCCAGAGCCAGGTCTATCCTCTCACCGGCAGCCGCATCCTGCCGGAACATATCACAATAATGATTCCCATGCCCCGTCACCACGATCTTGGTACAGAAGGTTCCAAAAGGCATGCCATTCACCCACAGCATCGCCTCATATCCGCCAATTCTGGGATACAGATACAGGGTCTTCCCCTCCAGCTCCTCCGGCACCCGGTAGGTACCCTTGAACCAGCAATAGCTGCTTTCCCCGCCCCAGGTATCGCCTGCCCTGCATGGGGTGAACAGCTCTGCGGGCGGAATGTCATGCAGAGACTCTGCCGTATCATAACGTCCCATCTCCACTTCTCCTACCTTGTCAAAAAGCATATTACTGATTTTTTCTTCAAATTTTTTCAGTTTAGACAGCATTTTCTCGATTTGCTTCTCATTCAGCATCTTTCTACCTCCTGCTTGATCTATCGTTGTCTTATAACTCGTCATAAAATGGATTTGTTGTGTTTATCATTATTTATGATCAACACATATCTTATATATACCATATTCTGCTTATTTTGTAAATATGATATATCATTTTTATTTATTATTTTTCATACCCTGAAAGAAGAATGAAAAAAACGCTAAAAATTAAAAATAACTTTCAGCGTTCTGCTTAAAACCTTTATATGACTGTTCAAAATCTTTTTGCCTGTTTTTATCGTTCCGACGCTCTGCTTCTATGTATGACGCTCCTCCGGAACAGTACCTGCCTTTAGATATTGTATGATTTTATCATAATTCTCCGGATGGTGAGGGAAATCACAGCCGGCGCACACCTTCAGCCTTCCGCCCTCCCGTTCCTTATAGACCGGCTTTCCCGGACATCTCTCCCAGGTATAAAAGGGACAGTAGCAAAAAAGACAGTTCAGCTCCTGAATTCCCTTGTGGCAGGGATAGTACTGGCAGTCCCTGTTGGCAAAAAAACGGTACGAATTCTCCATATGCGATCAGCCCTTTCCTGCTCTTTCTTTTACAATGACAATGGTCAGATAACCGCTGTCAATATCCATATGTTCTATTCCGGTGCTGATTCTCTCATTGACCATACCGCAATTCTCTACCGTATACACTTCCAGCTTCCCAAGGCCTTCATATTCCTGCAAGGCCTTCTTTAATTCTGCCAGCTTTCTGCCGGATTTCATGTATATTCTGGTTCCCTTCCGCTCCAGGGTGCCGGAGATATCATAGGAACCGGGGATGATGTGTATCTCTTCCTTATTATCCCCCAAGGAGATTCCAAGAGACGCAGCCGCCGCACAAAAAGAGGGAATCCCGCTGACCATTTCCGCCCTGCCGTGATATTGTCCCGGCATATTCGCCGATAATGCCATTACCCTGCTGTGGATATAGCTGTAAGTGGAATATACCGAAGGATCCCCTATGGTAAGAAAGGCCACGGTCTTATCCGCATCCAGCAGTCGGATTACCTCCTCATAAATACGATCATGTACCTGTTTTAAAATCGCCTTATCCTTGATCATGGGAAAGGGCTTGCAGAGTATTTCCTTTTCATCCAGCTCCGGATATACCTGCTTTACAATCCGGTAAGCATAGCATTCCTCCTTCGGCTCGGAGGGAAGAATAACAACATCACTTTCACGGATGCATCTTAGTGCCTTCAGCGTTAATAATTCCGGATCTCCGGGACCCACTCCCACTCCATATAAAATGCCGCTCATAGCTATCCCCATCCCTTCCCTTACAAATCAAAAATATAATGCTTCCTTCCGTCATCACCGGAAATACATCCCATTCTGACCTGGAACACCTCTTCCAGAATACCACTTTGATACACTTCCTCAGGGGATCCCTGCATTGCCATGCTTCCCCGGCTCATGACCACAAGGGAATCCGAGCAGTTCATTGCATAATTCAGATCATGCAGTACCGCAATCACCGTCTTTCCCTGTCCCTTCAGCTCTTTCATCAGCTCCAGCAGCTCCAGCTGATAACGGATATCCAGATGAGCAGCCGGTTCATCCATCAGAAAAGTATCCGCCTCTCCTGCCAGCACCATAGCCAGGGATACCTTCTGCTTCTGTCCCCCGGACAGCTCTTCCACTCTTTTCTCCTTAAGCTGCAGTATTCCTGCTCTCTCCATGGCCCGGCGGCAATGCTCATAGTCCTCGTTTCTATATCTCCTGGGATAGGAAAGATAGGGGAATCTGCCATGCAGTACCATCCGCCCCACGGTAATGGCCCCTGCCTGACGGCTCTGAGGCAGATAAGCCAGCTGTCCGGCATACTCCTTCCCCGGAATATCCTGTCTCTCCCTGCCATTCAAATATATGCCGCCGCTCTGAACCTCACACAGGCCCAGAATCGCTTTCAAAAGAGTGCTTTTCCCGCTCCCGTTGGGGCCGATGACGGAAGTAATCCCGCCCTGCTCAAAGCCGATGCTGATCTCTCTGATCACCGGCAGTCTCCCGTATCCGGCGGTAATATTGTCCAATTTAAGCATTCTGTCCCCTCCTTTTCCCGCGAAACAGCAGCCATATGAAAAACGGCGCGCCGAGAAATGACAGGATAATCCCCACCGGCAGCTCATAGGGTGCAAACCAGGTTCTGGCGGCATAATCACAGGCTAATAAAAACAACGCTCCCAGCAATGCGCTTGCCAGGATGAAATATTTGCTCTCCTCCCCCACCAGCATTCTGGCGATATGGGGAATGATCAGGCCGATAAATCCCAACAGCCCCGCAAAGCTCACAGCCGCGCCGGAAAGCACCGCCGCCAGCATTAAGAACAGGAAACGGTAAAATGCCACCGGCAAGCCCAGGGTCTTTGCCGTATCCTCGCCCAGGGACAATACCTCCAGTTCATTATGAAGAAGCAGGGACAAAAGCACTGCAAGCACTACGGCGACGGCGGCATATTGCAGAGTAGTGGTATGAATATTACTTAAACCGCCGATTTTAAAAGCATTTCCTGCGATCAGCGAGGTCTCGCTGAAGGTGTACACCGCGTCTGCCGCACCGCTCAGCAGGCTGTTGATGGCAATGCCCGCCAGGATCAGTGTGATCTTAGAGGAACCGGTCCTTTTGCCAAGGAAATACACGAAGAGCACCGTCAGCAGCGCTCCCGCAAATGCCGCCAGGGGAAGGATACGGTAGGAGCCGGGCAGAATTACTCCGGCCAGGACAACGGCAAGTCCCGCGCCGGAGTTGACACCGATGAGATTCGGCCCTGCAAGGGGATTATTGAATATCGTCTGGATGATCGCGCCTGCCACCGCAAGCCCCATCCCGGCAATAACCGCACCGGCCACCCTCGGAAGCCGCACATGCAGAATGATCCTCCCTGCCGCCGTAAGCCCGTCATCATTCACCAACTCCCGCAGATCCCGGAGGGACAGCTTTACAGGCCCTCCAAGGACACCCGCCGCAATCATAATCAGAAGCAGAAGAAATATAATTCCTATTCTTTTCTGACTTTTCTTCATCCAATCCACCTCCGTACCCTATTCTCCTCCATACAGATAATCCGCCAGAATCTGATAGCTCTCTGCCCAGCGATCATTGGGCTTGATATGAAACAGCTCCTTGGGAAGGACATAATAATGATTGTCCCGAATCGCTTTCAACCCGCTCCAGGCCGGGTTGGAGATCAGCAGCTCCTCCACCATCCTAAGGGCAGCTTCCTGAGATTCTCCCATCGTCGTTACAAAGATAAAATCCGGGTCCTCTGCAATGATCGCTTCCATGCTCAGATTCTCCAGCAGCCCCTTTTCACTGTCCGCAATATTGATACTGCCCAGATCCTTCAGCATCTGTCCGGTCATGCTGGAGCTGTCCCGGGATTTTACTCCGCCGGAATATGCTCTTAACAGCAATATCCTGGGATTGCTCCCGTCTGCTCTGGCAATCTGGGCATCAATTTTCGTTCTCAGGGCCGTGACATTTTCCTCGTAGAGATCTCTTCTTCCTGTAATCTCTGTAAGGATGCTCATCATATCGGCATAATCCCCGAAGCTCTCCACCTCGAAATAAGCGGTGGTGATTCCCGCCGCTTCCAGCTTGTCCCGCAGAGCCACATGCTCTGCAATGATGCTGGAGAGAATCACAAAGTCAATCTCTTCCGCAATCATTGTCTCGATGCCGGGTTTCTTCAAATCTCCCAGATTCACCATGTCCTCTGTTATTTCAATGGTATCTGCCGCATCCTGGGTCACCGCGGCGATCTTCCCTCCCGCCAGCTGCCACATATCCGCATAGCTTCCGGATAAAACCGCTGTTTTCTCCGGGGATGCGACGGTTACGGTATAGCCCAGGTCATCTGTAAAGGTAACGGCATCGTATGTTTCATCCGGTTCCGGTTCTCTGAGAATTTCTCCTCTATGACAGGCACATAGCAGACTTAAGATTGCAGTCAGACAGAATGCCGTAGCAAAAGACCGCCCCCTGCTTCGACCGGTTCTATTTTGACCTATTCTATACTGATCTGCTCTATCTTGATTTATCCTGTCTTGATCTACTCTGTCCTGATCTGTTCTATCCTGATTTACTCTGTCTCCATCTGTTCTTCTGTTTAACTCCGGTCTCCTGCATCTGTCTGTTCTTCTGCCTCTATCCATCTCTATCTCCAATCAATTTCCTATCTTACCTTTGGTCTTACTCTCTGATCCATTCCTGTTCTATTATCTCTCAATCTATCACTTTTCTCAAGTGCTCTATATAGATTTCACGAATCCCTTCATATTCCCCCATACCTTTCAGTATGCATTCCGGTTCATAACCTGCGGCCTTTAATTCCGATGCAAAGGAAGCTTCCTCCCCCGCCATATCATGAATGGCATGGTCCCCCGCCACCAACATCAGGGGAAGCAGCAGAATACGTCCCTTTCCTTTCTGCTCCGCAGCCAGCCGTTCTATCACAGAAGCAATGTTGACCGCACCCTCCACAGTTGCAATATAGAGCTCCCTCCCGGAACTGCTTCGCAGGGCCGTCTCCAGTTCTGCATAACACTGATCTGCTTCATGTGCGGAGCCATGGCCCATGAATACCACCGGGTCATCTCCGGCTATCTCTTTTATCTCCTCCCAGATCGCTCCGGCAACCAGTTTAATATCCGCTTCCCCTCCAAGGAGTGCTCCCGCAATCTTCACCTCGGTGAACAGAGTACGAACCTCTTCGACGGCATGTTTCATTTTGTTATTCTCAATACCATCCATAACATGGGTAGGAAGAACCGCCACATGCGTGATTTCTTCCTGAAGCATCTCCAGCAATGCTTCCTGAATTCCCGGAATCCGGATATGATCTCTTTTCTCCAGTACGTTCCTTACCCTCTGGCTGGAGTAAGCCTGATAAAGCTTCCAGTGCGGGAAGTTCTCCCGCACTGCCTCTGCCAGCCTCTCTATATTCTTCTCTCTGGTATCCCGGTAGGTCGTACCAAAGCTTACCATCAAAATTCCCTTTTTCATCTTGCTCTCCTTTGCTGGCTCAGTACCGCTTTATGCTTTATATCCTATGCCTTTTCCTTCGTACCCGTCCATTTTTTACGTTCCACCAGACGTCCCATGAGAAAGGCAATGATTCCCACGCCAATTCCGGTTTGAAGACAGAAGAAAAGGCTCTCCACCTCTCCCGGAAGCTCGCCGTTGATCATGGTTTCCAAAACAGGCGTAAACCACGGCTCATAGCTGCCGGTAATTTCTTCGATCATCACGCTGCCGGCATCATCGGAGCCTCCAAACTCCGCACCCTTTAAGGCAAATAGCGGCACCAGCGCAATCAGGGCTGCCGCGATCAGCAATATGATAACGGTTCTCTTCGTCTTACTCATCCTACTTTACCTCCTTATTGTAATTCAGCATGCCCAGTTCCGGCTGTGCATAAGCTTCCAAAGCCATGATAACCAAAACCGTCAGAATTCCCTCCAGAATAGCCAGAGGAAGCTGGGTCGGAGCAAATACTCCCAGGAACTTTCCTGCCGATGCCAGAACGCCGCCCTCCTGGGACGGATAGCTTATGGCAAGCTGGAAGCTTGTCACACAATAAGTAAAGAGATCTCCCAGCGATGCCGCAAGGAAAACAGCGGCATAGCGGTTTATTTTCGCCAGCTTGCACAGCTTGAATATTCCATAGCTTACAAAGGGTCCTGCGATAGCCATGGAGAAGGTGTTTGCACCTAGGGTGGTCAACCCGCCATGGGCCAGAAGAATCGCCTGGAACAGAAGTACGATGATACCCAGAATGCTGACAGTTGCCGGTCCAAAGAGGATTGCCCCCAGGCCGGTTCCGGTCATATGGGAACAGCTTCCCGTAACCGAAGGGATTTTCAAAGAGGATATCACAAAGATAAATGCTCCCGCCATGGCCAGCAGTGTGATATTTCTTCTGCTCTCCGTCAGCCTCTTCTTAATCGCCAGATAGCCTGCCACGATAAAGGGAATGCATAATACCCCCCAGGCAATGCAATATTGCGGTGACAGATACCCCTCCATAATGTGCATTGCGCCGGCTACCGGATAAATACCGGCGGCTGCCGACAGGATTGCAAGTGCTGCAATCATCTTTTTTTGTTTCCTAGTCATGTTACCTTTCCTCACTTTCCTATTATTATCTATTTTCCTCAAGCAGCTGCGAAATCCCTTTTTCCGGAGCTTCGCAACCGCCTAATGACTGAAATAATTATTTTTCAAAAGCTCTTCCAGTTCCTCAAGGGATCTGGGGCAGCCAACCTCCTTGCCCGTGCTGCGCTCAGAAGAGATTTCCTGCTCTGGCAGCAGTCCGTTCCTCACCAGTAAGGCATGGACCTCCATCAAAACCGGTTTCTTTAAATGGGCTGTTTTCAGCAATTCTTCTTCCCTGAAAATGTCCTCCGGCGTGCCGTCACCGATAAGACATCCTTCATGAAAGACCAGAATCCGGTCTGCAAAGCGATAGGCAAAATCCACATCGTGGGTGGACAAGAGTATGGTCTTTCCCTCCAGCCCGATCTGGTCCAGAACCTTCTCCAGCATACCGGCATTAGCCGGATCCAGGGATGCCGTAGGCTCGTCGAAAATCATGATCTCTGAATCCATCGCCAGAATATCCGCAATGCTGACTCTTTTCTTCTCCCCGCCGCTGAGATAATGCGGGGGGCGCAGCAGATATTCCTCCAGTCCCATGGTTCGAATGGCATCCATAGTCCTCCGCTCTGTTTCCTCTCTTGGAAGCCCCATGTTCAAGGGACCGAAAGCCACCTCTGCTTTTACTGTGGAAGCAATCATCTGATGGTCCGGATCCTGAAATATAATACCCACCTTCCGCCGCAGCTTGTTTTTATTCTTTCTGCCAATAGCCTCGCCCCGATAATAAATCTCGCCCCCGGCAGGCTCCCGGACCCCGTTCAAATTCAGAAAGAAGGTGGATTTTCCTGCTCCGTTGGCACCCAGCACAGCTATTTTTTCCTGCCGGAAGATCGTTATACTGACATCCTTTAATGCCGTCCGGTCTCCGTCATAGGTAAAGCTCAGATTCTTTACCTCCAAAAGCTTCTCCTTCATTAATACCACCTCCTTACGGCAGCTATTATCGCCAGCATCACAATATAAATAATACCGTAAACCAACTGCCCTTTCTTAAGCGGCCGTTTTTCCTCCCAGAAGAGACAGCTGCCCTCATAGCCCCTGGACTCCATGGCATCATAGTGCAGCTCCGCCCTTCTAAGGGAAAGCACCAGAAGGTTCGCCAATTCGGCGCCGAAGGTGCGGAAGGAGGTTCTCAGGCTGCTGTAACCCAGTCTTGAGCCGGCCGCCTCCTTCTGCTTCTGATTGATATCCGACAGAACAAAGATATACCGGTAGATCAGATGCATCAGCTCCAATATCACATTGGGTACACGGAGCTTTCGGAAAACGGAGATAATCTCTCCCATGGGAGTGGAAAGCGTCAGCATGTAAAAGGCGCTGACCGCCGCAAATGCTTTTAGCACCACCCTTCCGGCCAGGTACAGGCTCTCCTTTGTGAGAAACAGCTTTGTTCCAAAGAAAGGAATAGAAAATAAACTGCCCTCTCCCCTTCCCACCTGTATCAGAATTGCCACAGCCCCCAGAAGGAGGAAGGCGGCAGGAAGCCGCAGCATCCGCAGATATTCCCCCAGGGGAAGCTTCCCGATTCCAACACTGAGAAACAGCATAAATAATATGGTCACGGCTGATATCCCCAGATTGTCCGCTGCGATGACGATAATCAGTGCAGCGACGGAAAAGGCTGCTTTATAATCCGTATTCCAGTATCCCAGGCCCGAACGATAGGCATAATAGTCAATGCTGAAGTGATGTGTTTTGTGCATAAGCTCTGACCCTCTCTAAATACCGACGGACAAACTCCGTATTGGAATAGTAATACAGATGAGGGAAGCCCCACCAGTGATTCTCTCCGGCATGGATACATCTCCAGTTCTTCCCGGAGACCGGCTTCTGTGCGATGCAGGAGGTTCCGTTATCCGTGCTGTCATAGTAATGGAATTCATGCCCCCGTATCCCGGTGCAGTCCAGGAAGGTCCGGGTATCTGCAATGACGCTGATATATCCAAAGCGCACCAGCTTCCCCGTATAATGACAGCTTCCCTTAACCGCTCCTACCATGGGAAAAGCCTTGCCATCGGGATTCTCCATGGTCTCATGCAGATACATAAAACCCCCGCATTCCGCCAGAGAGGGCATCCCTCCTTCTATTGCCCGGTATAGACTCTCCTTCATGCCGGTATTCTGCGACAGCTCCCGGGCATAAAGCTCCGGGTATCCGCCTCCCAGCAGAAATCCATGAACATGATCCGGCAGCTTGTTATCTCTCAGCGGGGAGAAGAATTCCAGCCTGGCTCCGCCTCGTTCCAGCAATTTTAGATTGTCTTCGTAGTAAAAACAGAATGCTTCATCCCTTGCAACGGCAATCCGAAGCTCCTCTGCATTGGACTTTCTCCGGCAGGGTGCCCCCTCGGACAGATTTGTGTCCGATGCGTCCGCGTCTGCCTCTGCCCCTGATTCGTTCACAGGGAAAGGAAGCAATCCCGCACCCATTTCCAGCTCAGCTGCCCGGGAGGCAATGGCTTCTATCTTCTCCATATCCATACAGGCTCTGAAGGTGTCCCCTGCCTGCTTTACCTGCTCCCTTAAATCCTTCACTTCATCCGGCAGCAGCAGCCCAAGATGTCTGCTCTCCAGCTGAAGTCCGTTCAGCTTCGGAAAATACCCCAGCACCTGGACCGGCAGCTGCTCCTCGATCTCCGGCTTAATGGTTTCATAAAATGGTTTCGAGATCCTATTTAAGATTATTCCTTGAATTAAATGCTGCCTGTCATACTGCAGGAAGCCTGCAATCAACGGAATCACCGACCTTCCCATCCCATGGGCGTCAACCGCCAGCAGAATCGGGGTGCCTGACACCGCAGCCATATGATAGGAGGATGCCTCCTCCTTGATTCCCCCAAGGCCGTCATACAGTCCCATGACACCTTCCAGAACAGAGATATCCTTCCCTCTGGCCCCTTCCAGCAGCAGGAGGCGGGTGGTCTCCTCATCCGTAAAGAAGGTATCCAGGTTTTTAGAGGGTACACCGATCACCCTTTGATGAAACATGGGATCAATATAATCCGGGCCGCATTTAAAGGCTGCGGTTCTCTTCCCCAAATCCGTCATTGCCTGCAGGAGAGCGCAGGTCAGAAGGGTCTTACCGCTTCCGCTGCCCACCGCCGCCATCATGATTCTAGGTGCTTTCATCCCTCTCTCCTCTCCTGCTCCAGCCCTGTTCCGCCGTCAATGGGGCGGACAAAGCCCGGTGTAAAATCAAAGGATACAATATAGACCGGATTCTCCGCCAGCATCATATGATAGCTTCCCGCCGTTCTGGCCCTGCTGGCCTGGATCTGAACAATCTCCTCCTGCTCCGCCGGAAGGTCCTTCAAAATGAAGGTAATCTCACTGATGGTTTCCAGCGTAACCGCATTGATTACGACACGGGCCGTCGGATTCTTCCGGTAAAGCTCATCTAATATGCCCCTCAGATTGCCGCTGCTTCCGCCGATAAAGACATGGGTCGGAGGCGGCAGTTCCTTCAGAACCTCCGGCGCCTCCCCCCGGATCACCCGGATATTGCGCAGACCAAAATGCTCCTGATTTTGTTCCAGCAGACAGGCGGCTTCTTCCTTCTTCTCAATGGCATAGACCTGGACGGTATCGGACAATTCCGCGCTTTCGACTGCAATGGAGCCCGTACCGCTCCCAATATCGTAGAGAACAGCCTCCTCATACAAACGGAGCTTGCAGATGGATACCTCCCTTATCTCCTCCTTGGTCATAGGTACCTTGTCCCGCAGAAATGCGCTGTCCGGCCGCCCATGAGTCAAAGTTCTTTTCTGCACCCTCTCATTAAGAAGCAGGCAGGAATACAGCCCCTGCTCCTCCAGCTTCTCTAAATCCTCCGGGTGCAATTCCAGAAGCTGCTCCTCCGGATAAGAGAGCTGATATCCTGCTATGATCCTTACCTCGTCCAGCCCCGCTTCCAAAAGCTCCGCGCCGAGACGCCTCATATCTTCCAAACCGGATACGAGAAGAAAGGATTTCCTGTTTGACCTCACCGCCCTGGGAACATCTGCACTTCTGCCATGGATGCTCAATATCCTGGCATCCTGCCAGCTCATCCCCGCCCTTGCGCAAAGATAGGAAAGGGAGGAAATACCCGGACAGATTCTTACCTCCGCCTGCAGTTCTCCCCCGGCGATTTCCTGTTGCAGCGCCTCATAGAGCTTCTGGGCTCCGCTGTAAAAGCCGGTGTCGCCGGAGAAAAGAATCACCGCCCGGCCGATACAGCCACAGCCGGGGCCTTTTCTTCCTGCTGTTTTCTTCTCTATTTCCTTCAAACAGGGGATAATGTCTCCGGCCAGATAATAGGGGTAAGTCCGCACCTGCCTTGGAAGGTCTTCCAAAAGCCGCTCTGCGCCGAATATTACCTCCGCCTCGTCAATTGCCTGCCAGGCTTCCCCGGTCAGCAGAGCCGAACTTCCCATTCCCATACCAATCAGGGATATCTGCCAGGTCTGCTTTTTCTCAGGAGCAATGCCGGTCAGCCTCTCTAATTCCCGGCAGACCTCCTCCATGGTATAACCCGGCTCCTTCTCCGGATTGCCAATGATCATGACCTGTGTCCCGGTACGTCCGGCGGCCTCCAGCTTCTCTTCAAAGCCACCGGTGCTTCCGCTTTCCTTGGTGACCAAATAGCGGATATCGAACTGGCGGAGCATGGCCTCATTCATCTCCCTGGAAAACGGCCCCTGCATGGCAATAATCTGTTTCCCGGCAAGTCCCTGCCCCTGACAGGCCAGGATGCTTTCCACTCCCGGCAGCACTCTTACATACAGCCTGGCTCGAAGCTCCTCCTCCCCCGCATATACCGCCAGCTCCTTGCTGCCGGTGGTCAGGAGGATATTGCCCCTGGTTTTCTTTAGTGCCCGGACACATTCCTCATGACCGGAATAGCCGGTGATCTCCTCCTGTCTGATTCGCTGCTTCTTCGTATCCCTGCTCAGACGCAGATAGGGTATCCGGCTGCCCTTCAGGCTTTCTTTGATATTTTCCGAAACCACAGCGGCAAAGGGATGGGTCGCATCTACTACCGCCAGATAATCCTCCGCTGCAATAAACTCCTTCATCTCCTCCGCTGTCATCCTGCCTTGATGAAGGATCAGGCTTTGCCCGCCTCCATGCGGCCCCTGCTTCTCTTCCATCACCTGTCTGCCGTAGTCCGTCGCAACACAGACCGTACAGCCGATGCCCCGGCCGGTGAGATATTCCGCCAGACTCCGGCCCTCAGTGGTTCCTCCAAAGATAAGTATCTGCTTCATAAGCGGTATCCTCTCGGTGTTACCAGCTTCCCTTCCTGGAGCAGGGTCCGTGAATTGCCGATAAAAACTGTGGTAAACATATTGACCCGTTGTTCTCTCAACTCCTTTAACGTACAGGTAACGCTCCTTGTTCCGGCTCTTCCTATCTTCTCCACATAGCCGCAGACTCTGCTCTCCTCGATTCTCTCCAGCAGGATATCGCAGGCTTTTTGCAGATAATCCGCCCTCTTATGGCTGGAGGGGTTATAAAGTGCGATACAGAAATCCCCCTGGGCCGCCGCTCTCAGCCTCTGCTCAATCAGCTCCCAGGGTGTCAGTAAATCACTGAGGCTGATTACGGCATAATCATGATTCAGCGGAGCCCCAAGGCAGGCTGCCCCGCTGTTGGCAGCCGTGATCCCCGGAATTATCTCCAGCTCACAGTCCGGATGCTCCCTTCCGATTTCATACATCAGAGAGGCCATCCCATATACACCCGCGTCTCCGCTGCAGACCATGGCAACCTTCTTGCCTTTCTCCGCCTCTTCAAAGCACATTCTGCAACGCTCGATTTCCTTTTTCATCGGAGTGGACAGCAGCTCCTTCTCCCGGAACCGTTCCTCCAGCAGCTCCAGATATACGCCGTAGCCTACGATGACTTCGCTCTCCTCCAGCGCCCTGAGTGCCTGAAGGGTCATCATCTCTTCCGCTCCCGGCCCTATGCCTACCACTGATATTTTATATTTCATCAAAGACTACCCTCCAATCCTGAAGCGCAATGGCTATGGTAATGCCATCCTCCGCATATTTCTCCGATATCAGCCTTCCCCCGCTGCCTGCCGCAGCCATGGCGGAACGCTCACATACATTATCCGTGCCCACCTGCTCCTGCACAAAAGCAGAAGCCTGGAATTCTCCTTCCACCCGGCTTAATTCCCCGGGGGAAAAAGTCTGAAAGGGAATCCGGTATTTTGCAGCCAGTTCCATTAATCCCTCTTCCTCCTTCTTCCGGTCCACCGATGCAATGGCGGCAACCGCTTCCCAGCGGATTCCGGCCTTTTTCATCCGCTTATGAAGAACCGCCTCAATCTGGGAAAGAGTTCTTCCGCGCCTGCAGCCTATTCCAACCAGAATTGCCCTGGGACACAGCTGCAAATCAGCGCTGTCCTCACCTTCCTCAAATGGGGAGACCAATACGGACACCTTCTCCTGTACCGGGTAGGGTCTCATTATGACCTCCTTGGGAGGTGTTCCGGCCCATTTCCCAGCAACAGCCATCGTAACAGTTTCTATCTCCAGCACTATGGAGGATACCTTTCCGATACCGCTTCGGTTGCAGATTGCCAGATTATTGCTTTTTGCAAACACATCTACGGCAAAAAGTCCATTTACATCCGTCGCAGTAGTAATTACCGCTGTTGCTCCAATCCTGTCCGCCAGCTGCTTCGCCAGCGCATTGGCCCCGCCATAGTGGCCGGATAAGACCGGTATTACGAACTGCCCAGCCTCATCCATGACCAGGACCGGAGGATCTGTGAGCTTATCCCTGAGAATGGGAGCGATAGCGCGGACAGCAATCCCGCAGGCTCCGATAAACAACAGCGCGTTCTTCTCCTCAAACTGCTTCTCTGTCCAGGCAGAAAGGGGCTCTGAAACGGATATTAAACCTCGATTCCCTGATGCTTTATGCTTAGTGTACAGGGACAGCTCTATCTTCTGCTCTGTACTTTGCTCTATCGTTTGCTCTGTCTTCTGCTCTGTTTTTTGTTCTACCCCATGCTCCAGGCTCTGGTATATCTGCCTGGAAAGCTCCGCCCCTCTGGCCGTAAAACTGATTACACTGATTCTCATAGCCGTTTTCCTCGAAACTCTGTTTCAAAATCCGGTGCGTACAGTCTGGAACGCTGATATTCACGGTGTGCCAGAGCATCACCCACCAGAATCAGCGCAGTTTTGGTTATCTTATGGGCTTTGGCTGTCTCATCCAGCGTTTCGACGGTACAGATATAGGCTTCTTCCTCCGGCCAGGTGGCCTTGTAGACAATGGCCGCCGGTGTATCCGGGAGATAACCCCCTCTGACCAGCCGTTCCTCCAGCTCCTTCAGCAGCCCGGTGCTTAAGTAAATCGCCATAGATGCCCTATGCGCCGCCAGGCTCTCAATGCTCTCCTTCTCCGGCACCGGAGTCCTGCCTTCCATTCTGGTGATAATCAAACTCTGGGAGATTCCTGGCAGGGTGTATTCCAGATTCAGAGATGCTGCCGCCCCGAAACAGGCGCTGACACCGGGACAGCTGTCATACTGGATTCCCAGCTCCTCCAGGATATCCATCTGCTCCCGTACCGCCCCGTATACGCTGGGGTCTCCGGTATGAAGGCGCACAATCCGGTCTCCCTTTTGATCCGCCTCCCGGATCACATCAATCACCTCTTCCAGTGTCATTTTGGCACTGTTATGCAAGCGGCATCCCTCTCTTGCGTACTGCAAAAGCTCCGGATTCACCAGAGAGCCCGCATATATTATCACATCCGCCTGTTCTAACAGCCGCATTCCCCTTACGGTGATCAAATCCACGGCGCCGGTTCCGGCCCCAACAAAATGTACCATTTCTACCTCCATGACTTCTCCTCAGCCTTCGCGGCTTCCTTGATTTTCTCCAGCAGCTGGGCTGCCCCGCTGCTTCTTGCCAGCTCTCCGAAGTCCTGAGCATACATGATGCACTCAATATGAATTCTGGAGGCTGCCCGTGCCCTAAGATTTGCACATGCCTTCTCCATAATGATTTCCATAGTTTTTTCCAGACAGCCGCATTCTGCCAGCAGCCGCACCGCTTCCTCCGTCGTGGCACTGTTCAATATTTCCAGAGCCGTCTCTGCGGTGATTCCGGCCCGGAGGCCCGCCGCCGCCATCAGCTCCATCCGGCAATCCCCCTGCTTCGAGTGGGTGTTCATGATGCCGCCGGACAGCTTCACCAGCTTGCCGATGTGCCCCGTCAGAAGCATTTCCTGAAAGCCCGAGGCAGCCGCCATGTCGATGGTTTCTCCGATAAAATTGCTGCATTTCACGCTCTGATCCAGATCGTACTGATAGTATTTCTTCATATAATTCCGCCCGTAATTTCCGGGGGTCACTGCCACGGCCAGGCTGCCCTCCGCCTTCTTCACGTTCAGCTCCACCTGGATGGTATCTAACAGGGCCTGGCTGCTCATGGGTTCCACGATCCCCGTTGTCCCCAGGATGGAGATACCTCCTACAATGCCCAGCCTGGGATTAAAGGTCTTACTGGCCAGCTCTTCTCCGCCGGGAACGGAGATCACCACCCGAAGACCTCCCTGGTAATCGGCCAGTTGGCATATCTCGGCCACCTCTTTGGCGATCATCTCCCTGGGAACGTGATTAATTGCTGCATTTCCAACGGGCTGATCCAATCCCCGCTTTGTCACTCTTCCAACTCCCGGACCGCCGTCAATCAGGATGTGATTTCCTCCGGACTCCGGCCAAGACCCGCTCTCTTCCCCCTCCGGAAAATGTTCCGGTGAGACTGTGGCAAAGATCAATGCCCCTGTGGTAATATCCGGGTCATCTCCCCCATCCTTACAGACGGCGCAGCTCACCCTGGTGTCTTCTCTGCAAATCTCCAGGATCTCCGCCTGAAAAGGCTTTCCGGCCGGCGTATCTATGGTTATTGTTTCCTTAATCTTACCCGTAAGCAGCATGTAAGCCGCTGCCTTTGCAGCTGCCGCCGCGCAGCTGCCCGTCGTAAAACCATATCGCATTTTTAATCCTCCATGCCGCAGCCTTTAATCTATCTCCCCAGCTCATAAAGGATGGCATTGCAGATGGCTGCTGCCACATTGCTTCCGCCCTTCCTGCCCCGGTTAATGATATAGGGGATATCCGTACCTATTATCAGCTCCTTCGCTGCCACCACATTAACAAAACCCACCGGAACCCCGATGATAAAAGCCGGTCTGTATTGTCTCTTCTCCAGCAGCTCATAGAGCTGTATCAGAGCCGTAGGAGCATTTCCAACCGCAAAGATCACCGGCTTCTCCAGCCGGGAAGCCTTCTCCATACTTACCGCCGCCCTGGTGGTCCGTCTCTCCTTCGCCAATTCGGCAACCTCCGGTTCCGCCATAAAGCAATGGGCCTCCCCCCCGTAACGTGCCAGGACGTTTTTATTAATCCCGGCCAGCGCCATATTGGTGTCCGTTACAATGTCCGCACCGGCAAGAATCAACTCCTTTGCCCTCTCTACCGCTCCCGGGGAGAAGGTGAGCGTGCCGGCATAATCAAAATCGGCACTGGTATGGATGACCCGTTTGATTACCGGCTCCTGCTGGGGACAGAGCCGGATGCCTCGTTCCTCCAGCTCCTCTGTAATGATCTCAAAGCTGCGTTTCTCAATCTCCTCCGGCAATACCGCCTCCAGAGCCTCGAAGCCGGTCTTTGCCGTCCCCGGCCGTCCGCCTTCCAGATTAATCTCCATCTCTATCCCCCTCCTTCTCCCCTGCAAACCTGGCAGGAACCGCACCGTGAGCCCTAAGTATCTCCCGGACCGCATTCAGCAGAAGCTCATTCTCCTCACGGTTTTTCACTGCAATCCGGTAAAAGCCCCGATCCAAGCCTTTATAATTGCCGCAGTCGCGAATCAGAATGCCTTCTTCCAGCAGCCCTTCGTAGAGAGGATGCTCCGTCTCCAGCAAAAGGTAATTTGCATCGGATGGATACACCTTGATACCCAGCTTCTCCATCTCACCGATTAAATACTGCCGCTCCCGGCTTACATACCAGGCTGTCCTGCCTGCAAACCCTTCTTCCCCGCAAGCCGCAACTCCCGCTCTCTGGGCAAACACCGACAGGTTCCATTCCGGCAGCTGTTCTTCTATCCTGCGCTTCCATTCCGGGCCGGAGCAAAGCAAATATCCCAGCCGCACCCCCGGTATGGCATAGATCTTAGTAAAGGCACGCACTACGATAACCCCCGGATAACGATCCAGTTTATCCTTGTAGGAATACTGCTCCTCCTTCCCGGTAAACTCCAAAAAGCATTCGTCAATGACCAGGGTAATCCCTTTTCTGCCGCAATGCTCCGCTATCTTCTCAAGGAGCCTGCTCTCTATGAGATTCCCCACCGGATTATTGGGATTAGCCAAAAACAGCAGATCCACTTCCTCCGTCAAATACTCCAGCAGTCCTTCCTCCAATTGATAGCCTGTCTCCGCCTTCATCGGATAGAAAATCAGCTCTCCCCCGGAGGCTCTTGCCGCCCGCTCATAGCCGAAGAAAGAAGGAACCGGAATAACCGTCCTCCTGGGACGGACCGCATGGACAATGGCACAGAACAGCTCGGATGCGCCGTTGCCTGCTACAATCCTCTCCGGGCACACTCCGGTCCGCTGCGCAATCCCCTTCTTCAAGGCTTCCGCTTTTATGTCGGGATATTCCCCGCAGTGCTCCACCGCCTGCAGCAGAGCATCCTTCACTGCATCAGGCATCCCAAGGGGATTGATGTTCACCGAAAAATCCATATTTACTTTGTTACGATAGATGTCACCGCCGTGAAGCATTCTGTCCTCCTGCTGTATGCCGATAGCGGCACTAACAATTCATATAATGCCGGCAATCAAACAAACCTGTATAAATAAATCGCCAGCATCCCCGCCAGGCAGATGCCTTGGCAAATATCCGATGCCAGATACATCAGACGGTTTACCCGGATAATATCCCGGTCTTCCACCGGCCTGACCGCATCACCAATATACGGTTTTTGAACTATTTTCCCGGAATAGCTGGCATCCCCTGCCAGGCGTATCCCCAATGCACCGGCACAGACCGCTTCCGTGTGAGCCGAATTGGGGCTGGCATGATTCCTCCGGTCCCGCCGGTAAATCCTCCAGGCCGGTTTCATATGATAACCGGCACCGGCAAAGGGGCAGGCAAGAATCATCAGCAGTGCGCTGATTCTTGCCGGTATATAATTCAGTATATCGTCCAGCCTGGCCGCCGCCCTTCCAAAATACAGATACCGGTCATTCTTATATCCTACCATGGAGTCCATGGTATTTACCGCTTTATACAGGAAGCCCAGTACCGGGCCGCCCAGTGCCAGAAACAGCATGGGAGCAATCACACCGTCGGAGGTATTCTCCGCCACTGTCTCAATTGCTGCTTTGGCCACGCCCTCTTCATCCAATTGCTGCGTATCCCTGCCCACAATCATGGCTACGGCCTTCCTCGCCCCCTCCAGATCCTGCTCCCGGAGCTTTTGGTACACCTTCATGCTTTCCACCTTCAGGCATTTTGCCGCCAGAATCTGATAAGTCATGATGCTCTCTGCAGCCAGCCCCAGCAGCGGGGCAACGCTGTAAGCAACAGCGAGAATGGCATAGGCCGCGGCTGCGGTGGCAGTCAGCACCAGAATCACCAGGAGCACGCCCCGCCGGAGTTCCTTCTGATCGTCCCGGTTCCCGCCTTCGATACTTCCCAGAAGCCGCCGGTCCAGGGCCGCAATCAGACTGCCGATCTGACGTATGGGATGCCATAGCCAGTAAGGATCTCCAAATAATCGATCCATTACAAACCCGATAAAAAAACCTGCCATATGGTATATCATCCGTTTTTCCTTTCCAGCCTTTCTGCCATGCCAATGCTGTACTCCCCTGTATTGCTTATTTCAAGCAAACAGCGGTAGCCTTCGCCGTTTTTGCACTGATAATCAAAATATCCCCCGCTGCCATAGGAGCTTAGCAGCGCCATGATCGTTCCTCCATGAACGGCCGCGATGACGGAAGGATATCTGGCGGCTTCTGTTTTACTTTCTGTTTCGGCCATTGCCATACTTCCCATATCCGGCATCATCCGAAGAAGCTTGTCCAGCCCCTTCCGGCACCGGAGAACAAATTCCTCCCTGCTCTCGCCCTCCGGAAAGGGAAGCTCCCCGTTGCTGTCCAACCACGCCTGGTAGTCTGCATCCCCGCACAATTCCTTGTAGTTTTTTCCTTCAAAACGGCCAAAATCAATCTCTCTCCACTCCTCGATGAGAAGAGGCTCGCTGCCGTACAGCAGCTTCGCCGTCTCCCGGCAGCGCCGCATGGGGCTGGACACCAGGATGCCTTCCTTTGGATACATTCCTGCATTCTTACCGTCCTCCAGACGTTGCCTCCCTTTTTCAGACAGGCTCTCATCCGTTCTTCCGATATACTTCCCCGATTCATTGGAGGGAGTTTCCCCATGGCGTATCAAAATCAGATCGATTGGCGTTATATCAATTGGATTCATATTTTTTTCAATCAGATCTATTTCATCCATATCTATTTCAATGCTATCTACTTGATTCTCTGTCCTATCCCGCATAGAATGCGTTCCACCCTTTCTGCTTCGGAGGCCGTTTTACAGAGAATTCTCCCCAGTCTTTCCCGGTATTCCCTGTCCTCCTTCGGCATCGGTACGATCCCGTTGCCGACCTCATCGGAAATGATAATCAATTCCGGGTACCGTCTCATCCATTCCTCTGTCAAGGTTTCCGGGTTCTTCCCTTCCTTCAGCAGGCCTTTTACCAGAAGATGAAAATGATTGATGATTCTTATCTTTCCTGTCTCCATTTCCGGCAAGCCCTCCGCACCGTCCGCCACCTGGCTTGCAGGGATTCCGGTTCGGCCCAGCACATAATTTAATTTTCCCTGAGCGTATCCGCCGATGTATAACTCCATACTATAATCATATCCTTTCTCTCCGCCCGCTCCGCTAGTGTGCTGTCTCATTCCGCTTTCACTGGCAATACACTAGATCAATCCTGCAATACGGCAGCCTGCTATCATTACTATCATCACACCTTCGCAAAGAGTTACAAAGTATCCCGCCGTATCTCCGGTAATCCCGTTCAATTCCTTGTAGCAGCGATGACGGTAATAAGCGAAGGTAAGGATTGCACCGCCAGCCACGGCAATTCCGGTCCACAGTGACAGCCAGACCATCCCCACTACGCACAACAGCAATTGGACGTATAGCCATAGCTTCACATTTTTTTCATGGGCTTTGCTGGAAAACAGATACAGCAGCCCTTCCTTTTTGGCATTGCGCAGGGTTACCGCCCCGATACCGCTTAAGGTGCGGGACAGATAATAGCCTGCTCCCGCCATAATCAATGCCTTAAGGCCGTTGATCCCGGAAAATGCTCCAAAATAGATCAGATAATATATGACAAGCTGTATTACCGAAAATGCTCCGATATGGGGATCCTTTAATATCTCCAGCTTTCTTTCCCTGCTCTGGTAGGAATGGAAGGCATCCATGGTATCCATAAAGCCATCCACATGAAAGCCCCCTGACACCAGCAGAGGAATAACCGTCCCTATCGCCGCATACAGGACGCTTCCCAATTGAAACCGGGCGCAGAGCATTCCCCACAGTACGGTCAGCCCCCCGATTACCGCCCCGACCCAGGGAAAGAAGCAGAGAACATATTTCATATTCTCATCCTTCCACTCCAATTGGGGAACCGGTATCCTGGAGTACATGGAAAACGAAATCAAACAAGCTTTAAATAACATTATGCACCCTCTTTCCGGCCCCGGAACGCCTCCGCCGACAGCAAAATATGATGCCGGCTTCCGGCCGCCGCTTCCAGCTTCACCGGCACCGGAATACCGGCCACCACCTCAATCACCGCATCCGATACAGCCGCCAGCATCCCGTTCACTCTGCCCAGAGCTCTTATATAGCTCATGGTCGCAGCATCATATTCTATGCCGTCCTCAAAAACATTGTTGGTAACTACAATAAGATGCTTCAATCCCCCGGCCAGCCGCCGGATCTCTTCACTGATCTTTGAAGCAGTCTCTTCCTCCGGCCTTTGACCGGCTTCCGAAAACATTTCATTTGCCGCAAGGTTGGACATACACTCCAATAACACCGTGCTGTTCCCAGTCTCTATTCGCGTCAGGGCTTCCGTGATGTTGGAAGGCTGCTCCAAAGTGATAAAGCCTTTGCCTGCTCTCAGGGTTCTGTGCCTTGCCGCTTTTCTCTCGCCTTCCTCATCATAGACCTGCATGGTTGCCAGATAATACAGCGGTTCCCCGCCAGCCAGCGAGACCGCCGCTGCTTCGGCATAAGCCGACTTGCCGCTTCCGCTGCCTCCCATTACCGTTACGATCATAAGTATGCCCACGCCTTTTGCTGTGCAAACTTCCGGCATGGACCCGATCCCCCCTTCGTTGATCTATTCTATTTCTTTCAGCCTTCCTCTAATCCTTTACCGGATAGCGGGCATACTGCTCCATCCGGTAATCCTCAAAGGTGGTCCGATTCTGATACACCGTAAGAACCATATCCAGTAATGCCAGCATCATTACCGCACCCGTGCCCTCTCCCAGGGCCAGGGAAGCATCCAGCACCGGATGCAGACCCAGCTCCTCCAGAATCTTCCTTGCGCCCGGCTCCCGGCTCTTATGGGAGGCAATCATATAATCCCTGGTTCCGGGAACCAGCCTCTGTGCGGTCAGCGCCGCCACCGCACTGATCACTCCGTCAATGACCACAGGGATGCGATGCATTGCGCCTCCGATAAATACTCCCGTTAGCCCGGCGATATCGAAGCCTCCCACCGTCGCGAGAATGCGAAGGGTGTCCTGGCTGTGAAGCTGATATTGCTCCAGCGCCTCTTTGATCACCCTGCATTTATGCTCCACTCCGCCGGCACTGAGCCCGGCTCCTCTGCCGGTGACCTCTTCCACCCCACAGGGAAGCATCGCCGCTGCCATAGCACTGCTGGTAGCCGTATTTCCAATTCCCATCTCTCCGGTTGCAAGTATCCTGTATCCCCGTTCCGCACATTCCGATGCAATGTAGATGCCGGTTTCAATGGCTTTTAAGGCCTCTTTCTCAGACATGGCCGGTTCTCTTTTGAAATTCTTCGTGCCCGGAGCGATTTTATAAGAAAGGAGCCCAGGGATGGAACCCCTCTGATTAATCCCAATATCCACAGGCAGCAGGTCTACTCCCGCCTTTTTTGCTATCTTGCAGACAGAAGCGGCTCCCTTTACCAGATTCTCCGCTACAATCGCCGTAACCTCCTGGCCTGACTGGCTCACCTTCTCCTCTACAATTCCATTATCGGAGCACATAATGATAACCGCTTTTTTAGACAGATCCATCTGAACGGTTCCCGCCATTGCACCGATTCTTGAAATGATTGCTTCAAATTCCCCAAAGCCGTCCAGCGGCTTTGCAATTTGATCCCAATTTTCCTTGACGGCCTGCTGCAGAAGTTTATCCGGCGGATCAATATGAATACCTTCCAACTCTTCCCTTGTCATACTTCTTTCCGCCAATCTTTTATCTGCCATGCTTCTAACTGTCATATCTCTCTCTGTCATGCCTCTCTCTGTCATACCTCTCTCTGTCGTGCCTCTCTCTGTCATGCCTCTTTCCAGTTCCCTTCCAGCATCCGGTAAATCGCTTTTATATCCAGGTATTCCCTCAATGTCTCTGCCAGCTTGTCATACTGGGATTGCTTAAAGCTTTCATAATCCATGGTAAGCCCATTTTCCAGGAACATTCCTTCTTCCTTTGACATACCTGCTTCCATGGACAGCCCTTTTCTCCCCGCAAGGGCTCTGATAATTGTCTCTGCTGCCGTCCCTTCGTCAAAGATGCCATGTACATAGGAGCCATAGATATTGTCTGCCGCAATTCCGTCTTCCTTGCAGCCTCCCCCTGTTTCATTCTCCAGAGCGCAGAGGCACCCGCTTCCCGTATCCACCTTACTAACGCCCATGTGGATTTCATACCCCTTCATTTTCATTCCGGACAGACCGGACAAAATTCCCGGCAGCTTTCCAAAGCTCCCCCTTACCTGGGTCCGTATCTTCTCCCGCTCCATAACAGTATTCATGGGCAGCAGCTCCATTCCCCGGATTGTACCGCCTTCCTCAACACCGTGAGGATCGGCTATAGTGCGTCCCAGCATCTGGTATCCTCCGCAGATTCCGAAGATAACACTTTCACCCCGGCTTTTTTTAACCGCTGCCTCCAGGCCGTTCTGCCGCATCCACCGCAGATCGCCGATGGTATTTTTACTTCCCGGCAGGATAATCATATCCGGATGGCCCAGCTTTGAAACAGAAGCCACATACCGGACGGATACTCCCTGAATTCTCTCAAATACGGAAAAATCGGTAAAGTTAGAGATCCTGGGAAACCGGATTACCGCAATATCGATCCGGCCTGCTTCCTTATGTTCAAACCGGTTTGTAAGGCTGTCCTCATCCTCCAGGCTGAGGTTCATATACGGAACCACACCGACGACCGACACACCGCTTCTCTCCTCCAGCATAACCACTCCCGGATCCAGAATCGATTTGTCTCCCCGGAATTTATTGATCACCAGTCCCTGTACCCTTGCCTTCTCATGCTCCTCCAGCAGCATCAGGGTTCCAAGTAGTTGAGCAAAGACTCCTCCGCGGTCAATATCTCCTACCAGCAGAACCGGCGCATCCAAAAGCTCTGCCAGCCCCATATTGACAATATCATTCTCCTTCAGATTGATTTCTGCCGGGCTTCCAGCTCCCTCTACGACGATGATATCCGCCTGCTTCTCCAACTCCTCGTAGGCCCGCTTTATATCTGGAAGGAGCTTCTTCTTGTAGGCAAAATAATCCCTTGCTTTCATATTCCCGACTACTTCCCCATTGACAATAACCTGGGAGCCTACATCATTGGTGGGCTTTAATAAAATGGGGTTCATCAGCACCGACGGCTTTATTCCGGCTGCTTCCGCCTGCATCACCTGTGCTCTTCCCATTTCCAGCCCCTCTTCCGTAATATAGGAATTGAGGGCCATATTCTGTGATTTAAAGGGGGCTACCCGGTAGCCGTCCTGCTTAAAAATTCTGCACAATCCGGCCACCAGCAGGCTCTTCCCCGCATTTGACATTGTTCCTTGAACCATGATTACCTTTGCCATAATAAAAAACCTCCATTGCCACAAAAGGCATGGAGGTAACAGGGCTTGCTGATTCATTCACAGCAATCCCATAATTACATACCAGTTTCTCGTGGCTGTCTTCAACTTCATCTAAGGCAGGTCTCCTGGCTGAAAGATCATCGCTCACGGCAGCCTTCCCAATTTAATCAGTGGCTTGTTTGCCGCAACTCCCTTATCACAGTGACGAGTTCGTACAGGATTTGCACCTGTTTCCCTTTTCATCAGAACCAAGCGTATGCTCTTATACAGGCTTCCGCCAACATATGCTTTCTGACACCTCAGATGTATTCAATTTGTTTTATATCTCTGTCATTATATAATAGTTTCTGTCATTTGACCAGCCTTTTTTAGAAAGCGACTTTGAAGAGGTTATGAATAAAAAACCGCAGGCCTTCCAGCAATTTGTAAAAAAGAATTTACAGGTAGGGGAATTCTCTCAAAACAATTGGCGGAAGGGAAAATACTCCTGTTCAAATTTTGTTACAATTCCTTTTATAATCCGTGGGCGTCATCTTCTCTTCTTCTTTAAATATTTTGCAGAAATACCGATAGTCACTGAGCCCCACATCAATGGCTATCTCCTTGATTTTTCTGTCCGTATGTTCCATCAGGAATTTCGCCTTCTGTATTCTATAGCGATTAATATAAGAGATAAAATTATCCTGTAATTCATTCTTGAACAATCTGCAAAAATGATTCTTACTCAGTCCTACATGATCCGCAACCTCTTCCAGTGTAATATTGGACTGATAGTTTTCCGAAATAAATTCAATCGCCTGTTTTATTTCGATCCTCACATTGGAGTGAACCAGCGCTTCCTGCCCTTGCTTCAACAATTCAAGCACGAAGTTTTTTAACCCTTCATAAAGCTGTGAAAGCTTATGAAAAGCTCCCGGCTGCAATGCCGCCTTTTCATCCTCTAATTTTACTCCGGTCTCTCGGAGAGCAAACTTCATACGCTCCACCAGATTGCCGGTAACCTGATAAACCAGCTCCGGATCATACAGCTTTTCCTGAAATAAATCGAACAGCTTCTTCAATTCATTCAGGCAAAATTCCGCCTGGCCGTTCACCAGACTTTTCAAAATCGAATTCAGAAGCCTGCCGGTCAGTTTCTCATCCTGTCTTTCCGCAAGGTCAAGGATATCTCTATTGGTGTATATTCTATTTTTATCATAATAGAAGCAGGACACAAGCACCTTTTCCATATTGCGGTAAACCTCGGACAACTTCGTATGGGGCGATCCAAACTCATTCATTACCAACGCTGCTTCTATTTTCTCATTCACAATCAATTTGTTATAGATATTGGTTGATATTTGATAGATTGCGTTAAAAACCATAATCGTACTATTACTGGTTAATTTATAAAGAAGAACAAATTGGGAAGGATTAATCTCTATCAAATAGTTCTCGGCAAAGACCTCTTCATAATCCTCCAGAGAATCCTTTAAGGAGGTGAGTCTTTGAGACACATATTTCCTGTTCTCTGCTTCATCGGAAAATAATTTCACCAAAATCATACTGTAGCTGCTGTCCGTAATATTCAGCTGAAGCTCCTGGGCTTCCCGCAATAACTCAGTTGAAGCAGAGGCATTCCAAAGATATCTTCTCCAAAAGGAAACGGTCAGGCTCTCTTCCCCCAGCTTGCTTAACCGGTTCATTCTGATTGTCTCTAATCTGGCCTGTGTCTCATAGGCTATTTGCCTTTTAGTATTCAAAAGGAGAGCCAGTAAATTATCCCGTTCTATCTCAAATTTTAAAATATAATCGGTTGCACCTAATTTTAATGCTTCTTTTACATATTTAAAGTCGTCGTAATTGCTGACTACCAGGCATTTCGTGTAAGGGTACTTCTTCATCGTCTCCCGGATCAATTCAATTCCATCTCCGTAAGGCATACAGATATCGGTGATCACAATATCCACCCCTTGAACCTCATCCATCCGTTCCATTGCCCCAAGGCCGTCGGAAGCTTCCCCCACAAGCTCAAACCCGTGCTCCTCCCAGGGAATCAGTAATCTCAAATCCTTTCTCAGGAATGGATCATCATCAACAATGATAACTTTACACATATACCCGTTCCTCCCCATCAGCAATCACTTATAGCAATTCAAAGCATCATAAGCAAATTGCTTATCATGCCTTGAATCAAACACACTATTAATTACTTGTTTTTCTCGGCGGCCTTTGCGGCTTCTTCCTCCACATAAGCCGCTGCCTTGTCGGCAAATTCGTCCGAAGTAATATCTCCCAGCAGCCATTCATCCATTACATTGTTAATCTTCTGGTCCGCCTGCTCATAATAGTCATTATACGGTACTCCCAGCACATGATCAAGTCCGTCTACAAAAGCCTGCACATCCCCGGCACTTGCCTTTTCTCCCAGCAAGGTATTAATATTTTCATCCAACACCTTTCTATGAATGGGAAGACCTCCAACCGCGGTTGCCGCCAGAGCACTCCAGGCCTCTTCGCTGTATAATGCATTCAAGGCCTCCCAGGCTTCCGCTTCATGCTTGGTACCCTTGCAGATAAAGAAATCATCCACGAACATGGAGGCATATGCCTTTCCGTTGCCCGAGGGTACCGCCGCGATTCCTACATTGAAGTCCGTAATGCTCTTCGCATCGGATAAATACCAGGTGCCTTCCACCGTCATGGCAATGCGTCCTGCCTTGAACATATCCCAGGCGCCCATGATCTTTGTGTCCGTCGGTCTTGGCATGGATTCATCCACTTTGAGCATATTGTCAAACCATGCATAAACTCCTTTGGTAGCGTCGCTGTTCAGAGCACAGGTTCCGTCCGCATTGAATACATTAACTCCGCCATTGCTCATAGAATACATTCCCATATATGCCATGTACGGACCCGCTGAGAAACCGAATTGCTTAGCTGCGCCGCTTCCGCTGGTAAGCGCTTTTGCCGTCTCGGCAGTCTTGTCAAAGGTAATGGAATTATTCCAGTCCGTAGAGGGATAGGGCAGCCCTGCCGCATCAAACAAATCTTTATTATAGTACATCAGCATGTAATAAATTCCGGAGGGTAATCCGTAATACTTCCCATCCACATAGTTTGCGCCCTTTAAGGACTCTTCAAAATAATCTTCTAGGTTAAGATCCCTCTCCACATAGGATGTGATATCCACCGCCTGGCCCTTATTTACTACCGTAGGCATAAAGGAGTTGGCAATTCTGGCAATATCCGGCGCTTTGCCTGCCGCCATCTGAGTGACGATCTTCTGATAATACTCCGGCCAGTCGGCTGCCGCCTCTTTTACAATCTTGATGGAGACATTGCTGCCCTCTGCGGCAAGCTTTTTGTTGGCCGCTTCTACCATGGCGGTCCATCCATGAAGCTCATTTGTGGAGTTCATAACGGAAAAGGTTACTTCTACCGGTTTCTTCTCTTCTCCTTTGGTACCCTCCTGGTTACTTGGATTTTTTCCTCCCGCCGGGTTATCCGAATCTCCCGACGGTTTTGTATTGTTGGCACATCCTGCCAGGGAAAAACAGAATACTGCCGCCAATACCAGTGCCACTACTTTTTTTGCTGCTCTTTTCATTTCTGACTCCTCCTTTTTTATTGTCAAAATCATGAGAATTGCCTCATAATCGTAAGACCTTCGTTATCCTTTTACGCCTGACATGGTGATGCCTTCCACAATATATTTCTGAGCCGCAAAATATACAAGGGCAATGGGAAGGATCGCCACCACCGCTGCCGCCATCAGCAGCCCCCAATTCACCGTATAAATAGACCGGAAGGAATTAATGATTAAAGGGATTGTATATTTTGTTTCGTCACTGAGAAAAATAAGCGCTCCGGTAAAATTGTTCCAATTACCGATAAACTGGAATAATCCCAGGGTCACCAGTATCGGCTTGCATAACGGAAGCATAATGCCCAGATAGATACGAAAATGATTACAGCCGTCCAATCTGGCCGCCTCTATATAGGAATCCGGGATGCCCATCATAAACTGCTTTAGCATAAAGGTACCATAGGCATTGAATAAAATAGCCGGTACCATCAGCGGCAGGTGGGTATCCACCCAGCCAATTTTACTAAAGAGAATAAACATTGGTATCAGGCATACCGTTCCGGGAATCATCATGGTCGAAATAAATATGCCGAATATTTTATCCCTTCCATTAAAATTAACCTTTGAAAAAGCATACCCTGCCATAGAGCTTGTAAAAAGAGTTCCTGCCGTAACGCCCACCGCAATTTTCATACTGTTGAGAAAAGCGCGGAGCATGGATACCTCATCGGAAAATACTGCAATATAATTTTCAAAGGTGATGGGCCATGGGAGAATAGAGGGCGGCATCTTAAATACATCCTGGGGCAGCCTCAGGGAGGTGGCAATCATCCAGTAGAACGGAAAGATGGCCAGGGCGGAACCGCAGAGTAAAATAATATGCTTTACAAGAGAGATCAGTATGCTGTTTTTTCTACTCAATATAATTCACCCACTTTTTTGATAGTTTGAAGTTCAATGCCGTCACGCTCCCGAGAAGGAAGAACAATACAATGCTGGCCACAGCTGCTTCTCCCATATTAAACTCCTTAAAAGCCTTAAAGTAGATATACATGGAAAGTGTGTAGGTGGAATAAGCCGGACCTCCTCTTGTGAGAACAAAGGGCTCTTCAAAAATATTAAACACACCGATCAGCATTGTGATAAAGACAAAAAAGGTGGTGGACGACAGCAGGGGAAGGGTTATGTGACGGAAGGCCCGGAATCTGCCCGCCCCGTCAATACTGGCCGCCTCGTAATAAATATCCGGAATTCCTTTCAGACCTGCCAGAAAGATCAGATAGTAATATCCCATCATTCTCCAGGAGTTCATTATAATAATAGCAACCTTTGACCAGGAAGGATCACTCATCCAGCCGGGTCCTTTGATCCCCGCCATCTCCAGCACCTGGTTGATAATACCAAAATCCGAGGCAAACAGCCAGTACCAGGTCAGGGCAATGGCAACGGTTGTTGTGATGTTGGGAAGGAAGAACGCTCCTTTATAGAAGTTTAACCCCTTTATTTTTTTATTGGTCAGCATGGCAAGCCCCAGGGATATTGCCATGGTAAGCGGTACAATACCGACTACAAAGATCAGGGTGTTCCAGATGGTCTTTACAAAAACCTCGTCCTTCAACACATATTTGAAGTTCTGCAGCCCGACCAGCTCCGGCTTATTAATAAAATCCCAATTGGTAAAGCATAAATAAAATGACATAAAAATAGGGAATATGGTGAAGCACAGCAGGCCCAGGACCTGGGGAGAGATCAAAACATATCCCCAGAAGTTATCCTGCCTTGCGTACTTATTCTTTTTCTTTTTCGGAACCCTGTGTGGAGTAACAGCGTTCTGATTCATGGTATTTTCAATGCTCAAGCACTTTGCCTCCTTCAATCCTTTCTCCGCCCAGCCGCCCTTTGAACTGTAACCTTTTTCTTTAAATCAAGTATATCCCTTTTCCCTGACGCTTGAAATTGGCACAAATTATTATTATGTGCAAAATATTATCAATTTCCAAGGTATCTCCTGGCGTATTCCTTCGCATCATTAATAATTTTCTCCACACCTTCGGGATTTTTCTCTATGGTATCCTCCACAATTGTGACAGTGGGAATAATTCCTTTTCTCAGGGGCGAATCGATAATGGGATTATACCCAAGCTCATGCACTCCCGTGCTTCCCCTGCCCGGATCTCCCAGACACAGATGGGCAAAGGATCTGGCATATTTGTCAAAGAGCGGAGCATAGGGTTCATCGTGCCAGTGCAGCACCCCTTCCGTATGCCCGGACTGTGCCAGGGGCAGGATTGCACTCATGGCGTCATACCAGCCCTCTCCCGACACCAGCATATCCGGATTATTTTCCCTGATTCTTCTAATCAGTTCCGAAACTCCCCGGTAATCATCAAAATTCGCTTCATTGGTCCACGCCGCGGCAATATCCAGAAAGATCCCGTCAAATTGGTATTTTTCATTTAAGAAAGTGATCTCTTCCACCAGCTTGGTCTGCCAGGCAGGCGCCCCCGGAGACAGGATTGCATTGCTGGCGTGCATATAATGCCTGGAGCCGTCCCAATCCACAGAACCCGCGCCAATACCGCCCGATACATTGGCAGAGAGGCCCCATCCGCCCCATTGTTCAAAATTCTCTATGCAGCGGTTCACGATATTCATTCCCACCATCAGCATGACTCGTACCCCAAGCTTCTTTAATTCGTACATCATCGCCTGGAATCCGCTCTCTCCGCCCATACTGTCATCCGGCTCATAATGCCCGTATTTCCAGTAATATCTTCCGTCCCAGCCGGGAAGGTAGATCAGAATGCGCTTTGCATCCATCCGTTTTGCCAGCCACTTTGCTCTTTCTACCACATCCCTATAATCATTGAAGGTGTAGCCTGTCCAATGCTGCATATGAACGGAAGCAATTAAGGATATTTCCCTGGCCCAGGCCGGCAAATCCCCGCGTTCCTCCCATGATGTCAATCGGAAGGCCTTCTCGGCGAATTCCTGATGAAGCCTGGTGATTGCTTCCACTGATTCGCAATATCCTACCTCCCAGGCTGGCACCTCCACCGCACAGCTCATCTTGGCCCCGGTCTCTTCAAACATCAATTCTACCGTCAGGGAATCCTTCTGTTTTAATACGGCAAATCTTTTTTCACGGACCATAGGATCCAGGGACCGGAAATAGATGAACCGGCCGTCCACGGTACGGATCACCAGCAAGGGGGAATATAAGCCTCTCCAGCCGCTGGGATAGGTATAAATCAAACCCTCCTCCGGTATCCGGACAGACGGACTCTCCCTCAAATTCACAATCTCTCCCATGGGAAGATCGAAAATAGAGAGCTTCACTGTCCGTATTGTTTTTTTCATCCTGGCATCGATACCGAATTGCACACAATCATCCAGTTCCTTGCTTAAGACACGCACTGCCCCTTCTGTTTTTCTTTGCCCTCCTGCAAAAGAAAGCCCATTGCAAAGAATCCTCTGCTCCCGGCTCTCTTCCTCTGTGATACAGGCCGTCCCATCTAATGTATATACATTCTCGAATGTATATACATTAACGCCAAAGCTAAAGCCGCCTGCCTGAAACCGGGGACTATGAAAATCAAAACTCAAATCATGCATCATGACACCTCCAACTATTTTCTATTACAGATAGATGGTATCACAGATGGGCTTTTCATCACTATGACATGATCTTATCGTTTAGTGCATTAATTTATCAAGAAAGGGGAGGGTTACTGTCACCTTGGTTCCTTCCCCAAGTTTACTGGTATAATAAAGGCCGTATTCCTCTCCGAAATTCATCTTAATGCGTTCCTCAATGTTTTTTATTCCGATCCGGGAGAATCTTCTCTTTTCTTCACTGTGATGGTTGATTAATTCCTCCATGTTAGAGGGCATTCCCTCTCCATTATCCGTGATTTCAATAATTAGGTGGCTCTTGTCCCTGCTTCCCCTGACAACAATTTCGCACTCTCTGTTCCTGACCTCCCGGAACCCGTGCAGTACGGAATTTTCTACGATTGGCTGCAGGAGGAAACGCAGGATATAGGATTCCATCACCTCTTTTTCCATATTAAATTCTAATAACAGCGGCTGCTCAAAGCGATATTGCATAATCTGTATATAGGCATCCAGGTATTTGATTTCCTCCCCCAGGGTAATAAAATCCGTTCCCTGGCTGGCGCTCACATAGAGCAGCCGGATCAATGCCGTGGTCATACTGCTGATATCCTCTGTCTGACCCAATCTTGCCATGGCCTTAATGCTATTTAATGTATTATATAAAAAATGAGGTGTGATCTGGGCCTGAAGCGCCCTGATTTCAAAATCCTTCTTCAGCTTCGCCTCTTCTTCAACCTCAATAATCAGATCCTCGATCCTGGTGATCAGAATGTTAAAGCAATCCGCCAGAACCCCCAGCTCATCCTCCCGTTTTATCCCTACCTGGACATATTGCGTATCCTTGTTGAACTTGTTCATGGCATAGGACAATTCCTTAATGGGCCCATACACATCGCCGTAGACATAAAAGGCCAGGGCAGTGACAAAGAGAAAGCAGACCGCAAGAACAATGATCACGATTCTCGGAAGCTGGTCTATGGGGCCCAGCATATTCTTCTCCGGCATCGCATAGCATATTTTCATACCGTTAATTCTGGTACTGGACACAAATAAACGGTATTTCTCCCTCTGGGATACCACCTCAAAGCTTTCCTCTTTTTCCCCAAGCTCTGCTTTTCGTTGAATATCCTCTGTAAAAAATCTCCGGGTGATTCCCTCCTGAGTTTCATAAAGCACATCATTATTTTCATCTAACACAAAGATATATTCATTCTCATTTACCACCATTTCCTCCGCAATGGTTCCTAACTGCTTATTATTGAAGCCTACAACGGTAACGCCGATCACTTCCTCGGAGAATTGCTCAAATACCGCCTGTGCCGCCACAATATAGCTTTTTTTATTGGAGCTGTCCATCATCACACTCCAGACCAGGGAATTTTTACTTTCCAGCGCCTCCTGTACGATGGGGATTTTTTTATAATCCGACTGGTTTCCAAGAATATAATCTCCCCGGAAAATCGGGTATCCGTCTTGATTCATCGGAAGCAGCATAAAGGTATCCACCTTATTGCTGCCGATACTGATCAGGGAATCGATGCGGGAGGTCAGGATGAGAATGTGATCATAATAGTTCTCCTTCATCTCATCCTTTTGCAAATGCTTCTGTGTATATTGATTGGTATTTATAGAAAACACGATACTTTCCAGCTCCCCGAACCATTCATCGTAATTTTCAACGCCTGCTATAACCTGCTGTGAAACTCTCTTATCGTACTCCCTCAGCATGTTGTTCGACATAATATTATAAGATACAATGCCCAAAAGCAGCAGCGGAATAATGGATACCAGAAAGAATATAACAATAAGCTTTGTTTTTAAGCTTTTTTTCATAAAACATTCCCCCCTTCCCTTATGTTAACAGCTCCGGAACTTATCTTTCCCGTCAAATTAATTATATCCTATCCCCTTAAATGCAAACAATATATGAAACGATATAAATAATCGCCGTTCCATATATTAGTCTGCTGCGGATGCGGGCGGTTTTGCGACGCATCCCGTTATTGAATTATTTTCCGCTTACTTTAAGGCCAATTCTGGTTGCTTTCTCTGTAGCGATGAAGTAGATTTCTCTTAAATACCAGCCGGTGCTTACCCCCCAGTAACCGGAAAACACTTCCGGATTTTCTGTCGGAACCACTTCCTTATAAACCAGTTCACTATTCTCTGCAAATAACTGTACCCGTGAATTCTCCCCTGTGATATATGCCGTTACCTTATACACCTCTCCCGGTTCCAGATCATCTAATTCCATGTACAGGGCTGCATCCTTCGTCTCTTCCGTGATTTTAACGGTTCCCCGGTATGCACCTGAATTTGCAATTGTTTTCTCATAGGTGGAAGGGTCTTCCGGATTATAAACCCCTGCTGTTTCCGCAAGGACCTGGATGGTCTGATCCTCACTGTGCTTCCAGTGCTTCAGACTGCCGCTTTCAAAGTCGTAATTATCGAGAATTACCGCTTCCGGGCGAAGGAACTCTTCACTGGCAATTCTATAGATACCATCATCGATATTGCCGCCCCGGGCAGCAATGAACCGCTCCGCATTCTTTTGATACAGCTTCACAATGTCCGTGATTTTCTGCGTCTCCGGATAATCATTCATGATATGGGGCGTAAAGCCTTTATCATTAATATAAATTCCTTCTCCGTCCTGATATATCCTCTCCTTTACAATGTCCGGAGTTCCTTCCATGCCCTTTATAATTCCCATGATTCCTAAGACAGCCGCTGTATAACAGTCCGAATCGGCGCCCATAACCCCGCTTAACATCCCTGTGGTATAGTAGTCATTATTTCCATACAGAATCGCTAATACGGACAGACCAAAATTAAGATCCGCCGCACATCCCAGATCATCGATATCATAATAATCTTTTACTGTCTTCCCCAGTTCATTGGCTGCCTTCCGCCAGTTGGTATCTTCCTCATCATTCAGCGGGTTGGGATCGGGATATTGTTCAAAGAGTTCCTCGCATTTTTGATAAATCGTATACAGCCAGCTGTTCTTAGGCAAAATCCCATTCGCCGTCTTACGAAGGGTATCAATGCTGCTGTCTTCAAAGAATGCCGCGGCATACATGGCACTCCAATACTCCGCCAGCATCAGAGCTTCGCCGTCTCCTGTGGTTGACCCCATGATATTGCCCAGCTTTGCCGCCGATTGGGGCATGCCGGGAAGAAGGATGCCCAAGGTCTCATTTTCAATATAGGCTTCCGTGCACCAGTGGAACAGATTGCCTGCCTCCCAGGTTCCGACAAAGGGAGGCGCATAATTATCATCCTCCGGGTACTTACTCATAAGATACATGGCCCGGTCTCCGCCGCCCCAATCACTTACACCATATTTTAACCATGCGCTTTTGATTGACAGATATGCTTCCTTCCTGACGTTTTCATCGGCAAATTCTGTTTGAAGCAGGCGGCAGTAAGTATCTATGTTTTCATCAATCATTGTCTGGTTAAAGATATCCATATGCAAATCATCATCGGAAGCGAGCTGTCCTTCCTTCCACAGCCTGTTTTCCCCCACGCTAACCGCCTTACCGTCCCAGCCGTTATAATGGTCTCCTCCTCCATAGGGACCATAGGTAATATCCTTGAGAATGGATAGCGGTGCTCCCAGCCTGTTACTTGCAGGGTGCGCAACCTTAATGAACTCAAAGCCGGTTGTTAATCCTGCCAGATGTCCCAAAACACCGGCTAATGCCTTATCATAATATACATCACGCGGTATTTCCTTTACCGCTGTTGATCCCAAAATACCCTTTTGTGCCTTTTCAACATAAAGATCATCGATTGCTCCCCATCCCGAATAATTATTTTCCTGTGCGATCATTTCATTCTCCTTTCCCATTTCCTCCTCCTGGATATCCGGCTGCTTCCCGCAGCCGGATGCCGTAAGAATATAGATACCTGCCAATACTAACGATATAATTTTTTTCAACTTTGAAGCCTCCTGTTATCTATACTTTGATCAGATCCGTAATCTGTGCTTCATCATATCATTATTTAGAAGCCGCCCTAAAGTATATGATTTTATTAAAATAGGTCTAATATTATCAAAAAGGCTGCTGCTATGGGATATGCCTGCTTTTTGCATCCGTATCTTTAAACACAGGGAGATCAGGAGGCTTTCTATATCCTCCTGATCTCCCTTGATTAATATCCCTGGCTACAATTCAATTTGTACCTTCTGCAAATGCCAGATATCCCTGACATACTCCTCGATGGTTCTGTCCGAGGAGAATTTGCCGCAATGGGCAACATTCAATATGGCTGACCGCGCCCACCGTGCTCTGTCGCGATAGGCTTTCTCCACCTGCTGCTGCGCCGCTTCGTAGGAACGGAAATCCTTCAGGGTAAAGTATTGATCGGTGCGCTCTCCGCCTGTGGTCTCCACCAGGGAGGAATAGATCTCCCGGAACAGTTCGGGATTCCCAGGGGAATAAGTTCCGTCCACCAATTGGGTGAGCACTAACCGTATGCCGCTGTCTGTGTCAAAGATTTCCCTGGGATTATACTGACCGTTCTGTTCATAGGCAATCACCTCATCGGAGCTTAGGCCAAAGATAAATGCATTCTCTTCGCCGACCTCCTCCACAATTTCCACATTGGCCCCGTCCATGGTTCCAAGGGTCAGGGCGCCGTTAAGCATGAACTTCATATTACCGGTTCCCGAGGCTTCCTTGCTTGCGGTGGATATCTGTTCCGAAACATCGGCTGCCGCAAAAATCAGCTCCGCATTGGATACCCGGTAGTTCTCAATAAATACCACTTTAATCCTGCCGGCAATGGACGGATCGTTATTAATCACATCTCCCACGCTGTTGATCAGCTTTATAATGGCCTTCGCCCTGCGGTAGCCGGCGGATGCCTTTGCCCCGAAGAGAAAGGTCCTGGGGTAAAATTCCATCCCGGGATTGTTCTTTATCTTATTATATAAATGCATCACGTGCAAAATATTCAGGAGCTGACGTTTATACTCATGAAGACGTTTCACCTGGACATCAAAAATCGAGTCGGGATTTACTTCAATATGATTATGCTCCCTGATATACTTCGTTAGTCTCAGCTTATTCCGGCGCTTTATCTCCAGGAACTGTGCCTGGCTGGCACTGTCCCCCGCATAAGCCGCCAGTCCTGCGATACAGGGAAGGTCCGTAATCCAGCCGTCGCCGATACGCTGCGTTACCCAGGAGGCCAGCAGGGGATTCCCATGGAGTAGGAATCTTCTCTGGGTTATGCCGTTAGTTTTATTATTGAATTTCTCCGGCATCATTTCATAGAAATCCTTTAATTCCTGGTGCATTAATATCTGAGTATGAAGACGTGCCACGCCATTTACCGAAAAGCTTGCCGCAATGGCCAGATGGGCCATCTTCACCTGGCCGTGATAGAGAATCGCCATACTCTGGACTCTGGCTTCCTCTCCCGGATATCTGGTCCGAATCTGCTCTACAAAACGCCGGTTGATCTCCTCTACAATCTGGTAGATTCTCGGCAGCAGCCTCTGAAACAGCTCCTGGGGCCATTTTTCCGATGCCTCGGACATAATGGTATGATTGGTGTAGGCACAGGCCCGGCTGGTCACTGCCCAGGCTTCCTCCCAGGTCAGATAGTATTCATCCAGAAGAATCCGCATCAGCTCCGCCACTGTTACCGTCGGATGAGTATCATTCATCTGAAAGCAAACCTTTTCATGCAGCTTGCGGATGTCTTCATGATTCTCCATGTATTTTGCCACGGCACGCTGGATGCTGGCAGAGACGAAGAAGTACTGCTGTTTCAGCCGCAGCTCCTTACCTGCATAGTGATTGTCATTGGGATAGAGCACCTCACAGATGGTTCTCGCCAGATTCTGCTGCTCCACGGCCTTGAGATAATCGCCCTTATCAAAGGAATCCAGATTAAAAGTATCGATTGCCTCCGCATCCCAGATACGGAGGGTATTGACCACATTGTTTCCATAGCCCACTACCGGAAGATCGTAGGGAATGGCCAGCACGGACTGGCAGTTCTCCTGGACGAAACGGTCCCTGCCGTCCTCCTGCCTATGGACACTGACATGTCCTCCGAACTTAACCTCCACTGCGTATTCCGCTCTTTTCATCTCAAAGGGATTGCCGTCCTTTAACCAGTCATCCGGCCTTTCCACTTGAAAACCATCCACAATCTTTTGCTTAAACATTCCATATTTATAACGGATACCGCAGCCATAGGCGGGATATCCCAGGGTGGAGAGGGAATCCAGGAAGCATGCCGCCAGCCTTCCCAGTCCGCCGTTTCCAAGGGCTGCATCCGGTTCCTGATCCTCGATGACATTCAAGTCCAGTCCCAGCTCCTCCAAAACCTCTTCCACCACCTGATTGGCACGAAGATTGATTATGGTATTGCCCAGGGCCCTTCCCATGAGAAATTCCATAGACAGGTAATAGACGGTCTTTACATCCTGCTTTTCATACTCCTTATGGGTTGCCATCCACTGATCTACTATAATATCCTTGATAGAATATGCTACCACCTGGAATAATTGCTGGGGGGTAACCTCTTCTATGGATTTGCGGTATAATAATTTCACATAATTAACTATACTTTTCTTTAACTCTTCCTTTTTGACTTCCAAATTGATGTTCTCCTTTTGCAGTGATTAATGCAGTATGCTGCATTCTACTGTATTTTCCTTCTTTGTTCACATGGCTGTTGTGCTGTAATTATTCTGTCATAACCGTTGTACCATTACTGTCATGCAATTACTGCTGTCTCATACAACTGCTGTGATACATCTTTTATTGAGCACAGCAAAATCTTATCATTTTATGCTGTTTTTTCAATTATTTCTATCTAAAACAGGTTTCTGATCAGGCTGGTGCCTGCGATAAAAGTACCGAGGGAGGCTCCCAGGTTGGCCATGAACATGACTAAGATCGTTTTAAGCAAACGGTTTGTAAAAAAGCCTTTGATAGAGAAGATATCCGTCTGAACATTCTGCACATCCTTTACCGTAGGCTTTTTTATGGTAGCCTCAACCAGCCCTGTAAACCATCCGCAGGCCAGCAGCGGATGCAATGTGGTCAGCGGTGCCGCAAGAAATGATGTCAGAATGCTTAAGGGATGGGGAATCGTTACTGCCGTAAAAGCAGCCGCCAAAATCCCGGTCCATAACACCCATGCTGATAATTGCTGCAAGCCGGTTTGTATATTGATCACAAAGGAATAGATCAAGAGCCCGGTGATCAATGCGGGAATGATCCAGCCAGCCACTTTCGACCAGGGGCTTTTCGGCGGAACCGTGGAGATTTCTTCTATATTCCGGTCGGTAAAAATTTCTTTTTTTATCCCCGGCACATGCCCGCCGCCCAATACGGCAACGATCTTCTTACCGGGCGCCTCCTTGATCTTGGCCGCCAGATATTGATCTCTTTCACTGATCAGTACTTCTCCTATTTTAGGAAAGTCCTTCTTCAATCCGGCCATTGCCGCCTCCAGCATATCCTCTTCCAGCATTTTCTGCAGATCATCGCTGGTGATATCTGAATCATCCTCGGAAGTAAACAGCAAATTCACTAATAATTTTGATTTATCCCATAAATTTAATTTTCTCCAAATGCGCAGAAAGGTGGTCTGGATGCTGCGGTCTGCCAGCACCAGGGTCGCACCGGTCTCCTTTGCGCTCTCCATCCCTTGGAGCATCTCGCCCCCCACAGGGTTGCCCAGCTTTTCAGCCATCTTCTTCTGATAGGAGCTGAGGAAGAGATTTGCGGCCATAAATCCTACCTTCTTCGCCTTAATTACCTTGATTAGGTCCGTATCCTCCCAGACCTTGGGCTTGATCAGGTTCTGGTACCTGTCTTCATCCAGCTCAATACAGACGCTGTCGGGACGTTCCTCTTCAATCACCTTCTTTACCAGCTCCGCACTTTCCTTTGATACATGGGCGGTTGCGATCAAAAGGATTTCCTTGCCCAAATAATCTATTCTCGTTACATTGTCTTCTCCCATTGAATTTCCTCCATCTAATGCAGCTGTGATATCTGCGTCTTATATTGATTCAGATCGGTATTGATCTAAACTGCAAACTGGCTCTGATACAGCCTGGCATAAAAGCCGTCCTGCTCCAGCAGCTCCTCATGGTTCCCCTGCTCCACTACCTTACCGTCCCTCATGACAAGAATGATATCCGCCGACTGGATGGTTGACAATCTGTGGGCCACAATAAAGCTGGTCCTGCCCTTCATCATCCTGGCAAATGCATTCTGTATCTTAATCTCTGTTCTGGTATCGATGGAGGAGGTGGCTTCATCCAGGATCAGCATCGGCGGCAGGCACAGCATCACCCTGGTGATGCACAGCAGCTGCTTCTGCCCCTGGGACAGGCCGTCCCCATCCTCGGTAATCCAGGTATCAAAGCCCTTGGACAGCCGCTTGATAAAGCTGTAGGAATGGGCATCCCTAGCCGCCTGTATGATCTCTTCCTCCGTGGCATCCGGCTTTCCCATGGTAATATTATCCCGGATGGTCCCGCTCTTTAACCAGGTATCCTGAAGCACCATTCCATAGGAGCTTCGCAGGCTTCCCCTGGTGATCTCTGTAATATCCTTCCCGTCCACCAGGATGCTGCCGGCATTCACCTCATAGAACCGCATCAGCAGATTAATCACCGTGGTCTTGCCGCAGCCCGTGGGCCCTACAATGGCAACCCGCTTTCCGCTCTCCACCTCCAGATTAAAATCCTCGATGAGGCTCCGGTCCGGCGAATAGGAAAAGTCCACATGGGAAAGCTCCACCCAGCCCTCTACCTCGGACAGCACATGGGCTTCCGCCGCATCGGGAAGCTGGGGCTCCTCTTCAATCAGTTCCAGAATTCTCGCCAGACAGGCCAGGGCATTCTGCAGTTCTGTGACTACTCCTGATATCTCATTAAAGGGCTTGGTATACTGATTCGCATAGCTTAAAAAGCTAGCCAGCTGTCCTACACTCAGCCTTCCGCTTAAAACAAATAAGGCTCCGCTGGCTGCCACTCCGGCAGATACCAGATTATTCACAAAACGGGTGGAGGGAAAGGTGATGGAGGAATAGAAGATTGCCCTCATGGAGCTGGTCTTAAGCCTCTGGTTAATCTCATCAAATCTCCTCAGCGCTTCCTTCTCATATCCAAATGCCTTTACCACCTTTTGTCCGCCGATCATATCATTAATGAGGGCGGTATGCTCTCCCCGGATCTCGGACTGCTGCTGGAACATGGAATAAGTACGCTTTCCTATATAACGGGCCACAAACAGGGAGAGGGGGGTTAATAATACAACAATTAACGTAATATACCCATTGACGGAAAACATGATGCCCAGGGTTCCCAGAATGGTAATCACGCCAGTAAAGAACTGGGTGAAGCCCATCAACAGCCCGTCCGCCAGCTGATCCACATCCGCAATAACCCGGCTCACGATGTCTCCGTGGGAGTGTCCGTCAATATATTTCAAAGGTAATATTTCAATCTTCTGAACTGCTTCATTTCTAAGATCCCGGGTGATATGAAAGGTGACCTGGTTGTTGCAAAGGTTCATAATCCACTGGAATACTCCCGTAATTCCCACCACTACCGCTATTTTCACCAGAATAACTGAAATCCCTTTAAAGTCAACCTTACCGGTACCTATGATCTGGTCAATGGCATTGCCCACCAGCACCGGAACATACAAAGTGGCTGCCACCGTAACCGCTGCCGCCGCAATGGAAGCCGCCAGTAAGATCCGGTAGCGTCTCAAACGCAGAAGTAATTTTGCTATTGTCCTTTTATAGGAACCAATATTTTTTTTCTTATTATCTGCCACCGCCTGCCGCCTCCTTTTGATACTGGGAATAATAAATCTCCTGATATACCTGGCAGGTCTCCAGCAGCTCCGTGTGAGTGCCAATCCCGGCAATCTGCCCGTTTTCCAGTACAATAATCTGATCCGCATGGAGAATGGAGGAGGTTCTCTGGGAGACGATGAATACCGTCGGAGACGGCTCCATTTCCCGGATTGCCTTTCTCAGTCTGGCATCCGTGGCATAATCCAGAGCCGAGGCGCTGTCGTCCAGGATCAGAATATCCGCTCCCTTGACAATAGCTCTCGCAATGGTCAGGCGCTGCTTCTGTCCTCCCGACAGATTCCTTCCCCCCTGCTCCAGCATGGATTCCAGCTTTCCTTCCCGCTCCTCTACAAAATCCGCCGCCTGGGATATCCTCAGCGCCCGGTACAACTCCTCTTCTCCGGCTTTTCCGTTGCCCACCAGGAGATTATCCCGGATGCTTCCCTGGAACAGCTGGGCCTTCTGAAGCACCATCGACACCTTACGGCCCAGAGCTTCATAGGTGTATTCCCGGACATTGACCCCGTCCACCAGCACTTCCCCGGCTGTGGCGTCGTAGAATCTCGGAATCAGATTCACCAGAGAGGACTTTCCTGATCCTGTGCCGCCAATGATTCCTACCGTCTGCCCCTGCTTCACCTGAAAGGTAAGACCGGACAGGGATTCTCCTCCCGCATTCTGATAGGTCAGGCTCACTCCGCGGAATTCTACGGCATATTCCGAGCCTCTGCCGAAGCCGTTCCGGTTGTTCCCCTGTATGTTGCCTTCCTGCATGCCGCTTGTTTTCATGCCATTTTCCCAGGATTGGGCACTTCCGTCCCAGCTGCCTTCCTGCATACTGCTTTCCTGTGAAAAGGTATCTGCAATTCGATTCGCGCAGGCCAGGGCCTTCGTTATAGTAATAATTAAATTGGCCAGCTTGATCAGCTCTATCAGAATCTGAGTCATGTAATTATAAAGGGCTACCACCTGCCCCTGGGTCAGAATACCGCTGTTTACCCGGACTGCCCCCACCCAGATTAATATCATAATGGCGCTGTTGATAATAATATAGGTGATAGGGTTCATTAACCCGGATATCTTACCGGCATGCTTTTGGAGGGAGGTCAGCGCTTCGTTGGCAGCTTTGAACTGAGCCAGCTCCGACTCTTCCTTATGAAATGCACGGATTACCCTTACGCCGGACAGATTCTCCCGGATTATGCCCAGGAGCTTATCCAGGCCCTGCTGGATTTTTTTATACATGGGCTTCGTGATCAGCATAATTCCGAATACGATCACGGACAGCACCGGAATCGTTATCACAAAGATCCATGCTGATTTCACATCAATACGAAAGGCCATGATTGCCGCACCGCATACAATGAAGGGTGAGCGCATGAAAAGCCGTAATACCATATTGACTCCGTTCTGCACCTGGTTGACATCGCTGGTCATCCGGGTGATGAGAGTAGAGGAGCCCATGGTATCCATCTCGGTAAAGGAAAGGGATTCTATATGTTCAAAAAGGGAATGTCTTAAGGAGGTTGCCACACTGACCGCCGCTTTGGAGGCGAAGTACTGGGCTGTGATAGAGCAGACCAGGCCGACGACGCACAAGCCCACCAGCAATAGACACATGCGGATAATATAAGAAACGTCCCTGTTATGGATTCCTATGTCAATCACCGCCGCAATTACCAGCGGTACAAATAATTCGAATAATGCCTCCAGCATTTTAAACAGAGGCGCAAATACACATTCTTTTTTATAATCCCTCAAATACTTTATTACATATTTCATTTCTGTCTCCATTCTGACTGATTTGTAGATATATTATTATCGGCAAGTAATGGGTTATTTATCAGTATCTGCCATAAGATAAGGAATATCTCCACGACCTTACCCTTGCTATTGTACATGATACTCTTTCTATTCACAACTATAATTCGCAAAAAAAACAACGGCAACAAATAAAATATTTACTGCCGTTCCATATATAAGAACATTAACATCGATGGGAATAGTGGTTAATATTATCCTCTATATATCTCAATCATCCGCTTCACTAGCTCTTCTGATTTCAAACCATAACCTTTCAGCAGATTTGCATCAAATGGATCTTGGTATAATGACTGAAGAAATTGTTCTATATCATTTGTGATTGATGCCGGTAGATTAACCGGTCTTTCCAATACCATTTCAACTGCAATCCTTAATATATCGTTCTTATGTTTCTTGATATTTGATGAGTCTATTTGTTCCCCGCGTTCCTTACGCACCTTTAGATCCAAGCATGCTTTTGCTTTGAAAATAATTAAATACTCAGGTCTTAGAACTGATAGCCCTTGTTCTATGATTTTTCCATCCAGTAATATTTGATAATAATTATCATCCAACAATATTGCCGAAAGACTTGAGACTTCGTCATTGATATATATCGGAGTAAGTCCATTTAACTTTTTTAGTTCAAATGACTTTCTGGAGAACAACTCTATCATCTTTGGAAAGCCTTCAGTCTCAGGCTTATCAAACCGATAGAATTGTGACTCTCCTGTACTGGCCACACGATGTCTATAATCCGCATCTGAAACAAATCGCAAAAACTGATTTGCAAATTCAGGGGTCAATGCCTCAATGATCAGTACCATATCAAGATCTCTTGTTGCTCTAAATTGTGCGTCGTTGTTTGAGAAGATGATGTCGCAGGCCGCTCCTCCAATTAAAACATACTGATCTTCATATCCCCTAAAATATTGTTTAAAAATATCTAATCCCTTTACCATACATACTCCTTAAGCATCTCATCTACTGAAAGACTCACTCTATCATCTGTTTTTTCTTCATCGCTTAACGACAAAAAAAGCGTCAAAGGATCTACTATATTTCTGTCACGAAAATTAATGTAATATCCAAGTTCTTGAATCACACAGCCTTTTTCTTCTCCTTTAGGGACAAACTGTTTCTTTTTTAATTGCAGGCTCTGTAATTCCTTCTTTGTGATTGCATAGGTTGGAAAAGGATTATCTTCCAGCATAGAATATTCACAAAGAGCGGATATTCCTGCTTTTACCTCAAGCTTTATATCCTCTGCAAGCTCATAAGTTGTAATGACTGGATTTCTAAGAAACGGTTGAATTTCCTCCCAGAGTTTCTTTGGAGTAGCATTCATACTAATTACACGTGATTTCCCTTTCATTATAAGTACTGGTATTTCAAGATATTCTATCTCGTCAAAGCATCTCGAAACCGATGTCTTTGTCACGCCTAAACTCTCTGCAATCTTTGTGACCGTCATTTCTTTCCATCCTTTATACAGAGCTGTAATCAAAAGCTTTTGTGTCAGGTAGGAAATTTGTCTAACCGGTAGTAATGGTTTATCTATATCACCAACTAACAGCACACCCGTAAACGGAAGGTAAATCTGCTTTCCTTCTACTACAAAGGGAATCCCCTCATTCAACATAATATCCTTAGAATAACCGTTTAAACTTTTAAGATATAACACACAGTTCAGACCCGTTAATCTCTCCAGCTGTCTTTGATGTTTTCTCATAGATGCTAATCCAAGCTTCTCCTTTGGCTCAGCCATAAGCCACTGAATTCCATCCATCTTTACGAAGTACAAATGATATAAACCAGCATATAAAAGCGGCAAAGTCTTGTTCTTCTCAAATTCAGTTATCTCAATCTTTCTTCTTAGACACTGCTCTAAATACTCTTTCATAGAAACCACCTTTTGATTTGTAACTTATTTTATGTTACAAATTAAAAGTATCATACTTTTCTTCTTTTATCAATCAATTTTTTATTTCAAAAAAACAGCAATAATATTAATTACAATTCAGCCGACAGGAGCGATATCCTAGTATAGAGAAGCAACCGCGAAGCTGTATGGAAAAAGGCCTGAGGTACATACGCCTCAAGCCTTTTCCAACACCTACACTAGCATCTGGTTTCTCTCCGGTTGTTTATTTTTATAGAAAGCGGAATGTCTTTTACCTTAGACTGACCTCAAATTTCAATGGATCCGTTTCTGTATACACAGTTCTCTCAAAGATGAGCCGCTCCTCTTCTCCCTCATTCGGAATGCCAGAAACCCGCACCATGAGTTTTTCCTTGCTCACAGCGGTCGTATCTATCAATATGCTATCCTCAGTTATGGTAAGGGCATTAATGGCTCCTCCCTCAACCTCCGCATGCCATCTGCCTGGTATATGGTAGAAACGTGCGGATAATCCGTCCCTGGGCGTAACTATTTCCTTCCCATCTATGCAATCAATGCTGCAGCCAAGACCGATTCTGCCCAAAACGGAATGCTCTATTACGATTGAGCAGGCCGTGCGCAGCGCACCGAAAAAGCCCAAACCGGCTTCCCCGGAGAGAATGACACATCCTTTGGAAAGCGGCATCCCCTTCTTGCCCCTGGGGTTATGGGGCGTGCCAGTCACGTTAATCTGTGAAGAAATCGTAATCCAGCCGGTTGCCCCCTTGTTTGCTTCATCAGCATCCCAATACCCGCCGGAGTTATAAATCAACCATCCGGAAAGATAGGCGCCATAATATGCCATAATCCAGTCTTCCTCCACATGTCCTTGATGAAGCGCATAATCCAGGATAGGATACGCACCCAGCTGGGTCATATAACTGGTATTCCAGCTGGTATCGCCACCACCGCGAACATCCGTGCAGTACAGATACCACACTGGCTGTTTACCGCGGTTGGAATAGGATGCTTTCGCCGAAGATCGCATGATATGATCGCTCTTAATGCGCTTACCATATGCGTATACTGCTTCAAAAGCGGTGGAATCATAGGGCATTTCCGATCCAAAGGGGAATTGTTTTGAGTTAAAGAAATGGCTCTTTTTATCGAAGATCGCTGTCATCTCCGACGCCTCCTGAATAAATCCCTCCTTTTTCAAATCCTCCGCCAAATACAAGGGCAGAGTCATTTCACCCATATTTCCAAATTCACTGGCACCGACACCGTCCGGGAACATCCAATAGTTGAACATGGCCTTCGTGTATTCATAGGCCATCTTCAGGTATTCATTTGCTTCCCGAAGCCTGCTCCAGCGCCGCTGCTTTTGAATTCTATACATATTCCATACGGTATTGATGACATGGACATAGTTGAATGCACGCCAGACATCGTCTGCACCCCGGCCTGCCCATGGCTCAAACATAGTATACCAGGGCACCATCCTGTGCACACGCCACCCAGGCTGCTCCGTCAATCGTACAAGGAGGAAATCCTCCACATACGCGTTTAGCGCATTTATCTCCTCTTCCTTCGGGCGATACACATTTTTTTCAGAGAGAAACAGTCCGCTGACCAGACCGGGATCATCACTGCCTCCGCTCCACCAGGGCTCGAAGTACGGATTGAAGGTATGATTGATTCGGCGTTTGTTCACCATATCCCATATCAGCATGCCGTGATAACAGGGGTCTTCCGGATTTGTTTCCAGATGATTCCTGGCAATAAAATCCGCATGCTGATCAATGATCTCCGCGACCGGTTCTGTCACAAAGAAGCAATACGCAGCAATCTGACCGTCATTCTGGACTTTCACATATCGCCGTCCATATCCGCCAAAGCGAACCCGTGTCACTCGCCATCCGTTTTTGACTTCACTGCCGATGATCCGGTCTTCCTTCTCGAACAGGGACACCTCCGCGCCGACCGGGCGCGTCAGGATAAGGAAATCCTCATCAATTGGTCCGACGACACCTGGAATTGCCTTTAAATTTGTGAGAGAGAAACTATTCAGTGTATCATTGATCTGTTCTTCTTTTTCCAGCATTGCAAGCACAAACTGCAGCTCTCGTGTCTCCTGGGACGCTACGCTCCATGGTTCCACAGTATCATAAGGAATAACTGGCTGCTCACATACCACACATGCCCGGACCATTCCTTCATACGCACCCAGTTTGTGCTGCGGACCGAATGCCCGGTTTTCAAACTCCTGTCTCAGGTTAGTAAATGTACCAGCACCCAAAGGTGCCAGCAGCAGAACAGGACCATTTCCACTGGACTTCTCCCAGTACATATAGGACGAGTGCCCGGTAATGCAGGTATGGCGAAGCACGCAGCGATCATACTTGAAATCATCATCGATACGGAAATACTGATTCATCAGCAAAGGAATATTAATATCTGTAAACTTCAGTTCTGCATCCGAATAGTTATGAAGCCTGACCGTCCAACGGAGCTCGTTATCTACCATCACAAAATTGAGCTGGAGGGAGAACCCCAGATCTATATCGCCGCTCTTGATTGCCGGATATGTAACCTGAAGCTGATTCTCTTTTCCATCAACCAGGGCGGTGTCTTTATTCCATCCGCTATAGAAGGCATACTGCCGGCCTCCGACAAGGATTTTACCATCTATGTTTCCCAGCCATTCGCATTCATCGATGTCATACTCCGGGAACTCTTCCGGTGTCAGAAGAAAGTCCGCTTTGTAATCGTCATACGGGGATGTTAATGAGATGAACCCGCCGCATTGTTTATCATAAACAGCTCTCATCATTTTGCCATTAAGTACAATCTTATCATTCATAAGCTCCCCCTCCAATTTAATAAAGCTTCTTCAGTTCCGGCATCCAGACCCGCATCTGATTTAATCCCCTGTTTCCCCATGCAAAATACGGTATGGCCTTCATAGCTTCATTCCTGGCCTGGGGGTTCTCTTCCGTATAGAGCACATCATGAGAGGTTAAGCGTATTCCCGTTAATTCTAAGGTTACCATTCCCGCAAACGGCTCTTTTTCTCCCGGCTTCGCAGTAATCCCGGCCTCCTCCGGTATCCAGAGCTCCTGGATATCTCCGTCGTGATCTGCTCCTTCAAAGCAATAGACAAGAGGGCCTCTCATCAGTGCCACATGGCCGGTATTGCTTCGCACCTTTGTATTGCAGCGCACTCTTCTGACCGGCATGTCAAAGATGATTTCCACCCTGTCCCCAGCCTTCCAATTGCGCTTTAAATACAGATAACCATTCTCCTCAGATATTCCATCGTATAGCACACCCTGCCTGAGTTCCTCCCTTCCGAGCTTCACAGATTTCTTTCCAACATAGGAAGGAATTCGGATCACAAGAGTAAACTCTTCCATTCCCGCCTTGGGCTTCACCGTATATGCCACTTTCCCTTCCCACGGATATTTACTCTCTACTTTGATACTTGCCTGTTTCAAATCTGCTTCCCCTCCCACAAACAGATGGGAGTAAATCGTGTCTTCCGCTTCGCTCCAAGCATATTTTCCCAGGGACATCAGCAGCCTTACCACATTGGGAGGGCAGCAGGCACAGGCATACCACCCGGGACGTTCCGGCAGCACATGCTTATATCCGTGGAGAATCCCGGAGACTCCCGGATTGACTTCCAATGGATTTACATAGAAGAACCTTTTCCCATCCAACTGCATTCCGCTGATAATCCCGTTATAAAGAGCACGCTCCATGACATCCGCATATTTATTGTCCGGCTTGATATCCAGCATCTTTTTAGCGAAGAAGACCAGACCGATTGAGGCACAGGTTTCCCCATAGATAGAATCATTGGGCAGATCATAGTCTATAGAAAAAGCCTCTCCCTCTACGGTGGAGCCGATACCGCCAGTCAGATACATCCTCTTCCCTGTAATATTATCCCACAATGCATCGCATGCATTAAATAATTCCCGGTCTCCCGTCCTCCCTGCCAGGTCTGCCATAGCGGTATACATATAAACGGCGCGCACACTATGCCCCTCTGCCGTTTTCTGCTCTCTGACCGGGGCAAAGCTCTGATTATATTTTGTATCGGCGGGATTCAGTCCGAAATGGGTCCATCCTCCCCGTTCCTTGGCTTCCTCCTTAAAGAAATCCGGGTTTTTCCCTCGTTCATCTATAAAATACTGTGCCAGGTTACGGTATTTCTCTTTCCCGGTAATATGATATAACCGCATCAGTCCAATTTCTATCTCCTGATGACCGGGTATTCCGGTTCTCTTGCCCGGCCCGAACAGCCCGTCAATATGGTCTGCCATTCTTTCCATTACCTTAAGCAGCTTATCCTTGCCTGTGGCCTCGCAGTACGCTGCTGCCGCTTCCATCATATGCCCGGCACAATAAAGCTCATGGCACTCATGAAGATTCTGCCATCGATGCTCCGGCTCCTTGATGGTAAAATAGGTATTCAGATATCCGTCCGCCTGCTGGGCCTGCTCAATTACATCAATGACGGCATCCGCCCTGGCCTCAAGTTCGGGATCCGGAGATACCGCCAGGGAATATGCAACCCCTTCCAGCCATTTGGCGACATCGCTGTCCTGAAAGACCATCCCATAGAACTCGCCTTCCTCCAGCCCGGCGGCAATCCGGAAGTTAGCCAGCGCATGGCTCTTCTCCACTCCCGGAATTTCGTCATTTAATATTTTTTCCTGATATGGAATCACAACTTCCTTCACCAGCTTCTGTCTCGATGACCAGAATTCATCTCTAATCTTTATATTTTTTATGTCCACTTCTCTGTTCATAATAGCTCCTTTTTCTATGTCCTTTTCTATCCCTTAACCGCCCCCAGAATAATTCCCTTATTCATAAACTTCTGCAAGAACGGATAGATAACAAGCATGGGCAGAATGGATATTACGATAATCGCACTTTTCAGCTGCCTCTCATCCACTGCTCCCGCTGTACCAAAGGTCGATTTTACAGCCTGATAGATATTGGTCTGCTGGTTGCTCACCAAAAGCTCCCTGAGTATCATTTGAAGTCCCCATTTATCCGGCTTTTGCAAATACAATAAATTGTCGTACCAAGCCTGCCAGTGCCCCACTGCAATCCATAATCCAACTGTTATCAGTACCGGCTTTGACAGCGGAACGATAATCTGCCAGAATATTCTGAAGTATCCCGCTCCGTCCATCCTGGCAGATTCCTCTAAGGAATCCGGTACGGACAAGAAAAAGTTACGCATAATAAATATGTTGTATGGGGTTGCAAGTGCCGGCAGAACCAGCACCCAGATACTGTTCGTCAAATGCAGCTGTTGGGTGATGAGCAGATAGCTGGGAATAAGCCCTCCGCTAAACAGCATGGTAAAAAGAATCAAAAATGTCAGCTGCTTGTTCCCCGGAAAATCCTTTTTGGTCAATGGATAGGAGGCCATAGCTGTTACCAAAAGACTCAGCGCTGTGCCAAGTATCGTTCTCAGTATGGTGTTCCCATATCCCCGCCAGATATCCTTATATTTTAAGATTACCTTATAGCTGGATAGATCAAAGCTTTTAGGGTACCACTGTGCATCCACCGCATAGAGATATTCCCTCCTGGCAAAAGAGAGGATAAATTGATTCCAGAAAGGATATATCGTGATTATGATAACGCCAATCATCAGACAGGTATTAACCACCGTAAAGATCAGATTACCTGGGGTCATTTTCTTCTTCATCTGCACCTCTCCTTTCCTACCATAAGGTAAATTCCTCACCATTTATTTTTTTCGCAACAAAGTTAGTGCTTACGACCAAAAACATTGCAATTACCGATTTAAATAATCCCACTGCGGTAGACAGGGAATAGTCCCTCTTTTGTATTCCTAATTCATATACGTAAGTATCAATAATATCTGCCACACTTTTTACGGAGGCGTTGGATAGGTTAAATATTTGGTCAAAACCGGCATTCAGCACCCCGCCCATGGCTAGAATCAAATTGATAGTAATTACCGGTATCAAACAGGGCAAGGTAATCCGCAGTATTTTCTGAAACCTTCCGGCTCCGTCCAGGGACGCCGCTTCATACAGCTGCGTATCAATGGATGTTATGGCAGATATATAGATGATGGAACCCCATCCGAACCCCTTCCAGATATCCGTCGAAACCAAAATTGTCCTGAAGTAATCCTTTTTGCTCAGCCAGATCTGTGCCTGACCTCCGAAGCTGGTTACAAGCTGATTGATTACGCCGTTGGCAGAGAATATTTCCCTTATAATACCGGCCATTACGATCCAGGAGATAAAATAAGGAAGATAGGATGCGGTCTGCGTTAGCTTTTTAAACCACTTCGTCTGGATTTCATTTAATAAAAGTGCAAAAATAATGGGAGGAAAGAAACCAATTACCAGCTTTAAAATACTAATAATTAATGTATTTTGTATTACCTCCCAGAAGCGTGAGCTGGAAAACAGCCGGTTAAAATAATACAGGCCAATCCAATCACTTCCCATGATGCCTTTGGATATACTGTAATCTTTGAAAGCCAGTACCACTCCATACATGGGCGTGTAGCAAAACACTGCAAAGAAAACCATTGCAGGCAGCATCATAATAATCAATGCTTTATACTTTACAATCCTTTTCCACAAAGGCTGCGTATATATGTTTTTTTTCTTTGAGAAGCTCTTTGTCACAGTCTGCCTCCTTTCTAATTGGGAAGATTGCAAAATGGTGCAGAGAAGGTCCGGGTTATACGGACTTTCTCTGCACCATTTGCAGAACCCCGGATTATTGCTTATTGAAAACGTTCGTTATAAAGCTGCTGTGCCTCTTCCAGAGCCTCTTTTCCTCCCTTGTCCATCCATTCCTGGACAACGGCATCAAATTCGTCAATACTCCGTTCACCGGTAATCATTTCCGCAAAGATCACGTTCATATCGGGCAGTTCCGCGCTCACATCCGCCCATACGGGAAGCTTGAAATTGCCAAGAATATCATATTTGCCTTTGATTATGTCCAAAGTCTTTGCTCTGACCCCGTTCAATTCCGCAGTATAGTCAATGGAATCATGAACTTCCGGATCGTATTGGAACTGCTCCAATGTGGGGAATCTGTAAGCTGCCGTAATACCATATTTCACACGCGCGCCTTCATCTGCATAGGCGTCCGTGTATTGCCGGTCACCATTTTCATTGATGGTATAGGTCTCACCTTCCACACCCCAGATTTCTGCTTCATGCCAGGCCGGATCTCCTGCAATGGCATCAAATACCTGAAGATATTTGGCAATCTTCTCCGGCTGCTGCTCCATATGCTTACTGAATACCAGGCCTACACCGGCCAGAGGATTAAACTGCATAACCCCTTGATCACCATTTTTACCGACGATACCGGTGGTAACAGCCCAGCCTGAATTCGGCTCTGCTTCCTTCAAGGCACTCCACCATCCGTCAACCGTCAATATGGTAAGCCAATTCTGCCAGCTGCATCCTACCACGGAGCTGACTACCTTATTTTTCGCCTGCTCAAAATCAATGGTCATCCATTCGGGATCAATCACACCCATATCATATAATTCTTTTATATATTTCAAAGCTTCCTTTGTTGCAGGCTCTATCTCTCCTCTGGTTATGGTGCCGTCTTCCTTGGCATACCAAAGACCGGGATATGTACCATATGCCGCAAATATAGGGCTAAACGCCCAATCCGCATTTCCTGTAATTCCAATATAACCATAGGTATCTTTAACACCATTGCCGTCGGGATCATCAAAGGTGAAGGCACGCATAACTTCCGTGAACTCCTCCTGCGTCTCCGGCACCTTCAGACTCAGCTTATCCAGCCAGTCCTGACGGTATGCCATAAGACAGAATTTTGTCAAATCAACTTTGGCATCCGGAATAGAATACACTTTGCCGTCCACGGCATAGATGCTGAAGGGATCGTCACCGAAGATATTGCTGTATTTCTGGGTCCATGCCATGTAATTGGGCATGTTTTCCTTAACCATCTCCGTATTCAGCTCGGCAACCAGGCCCTGCTTCACATAATCGGTAAGGGTCGTGAGATTAACCGCCTGGTCCCTGAACCAATCCGGTGCATCATTGCCCGCCATAGCCAAGGTCAGCCATTCCGCATAATCACCGGCACCCTCATTCCTGTATTTCATCTCGATTTTGACATTGAATTCCTCTTCAATCTTTTTGACATACCAGGCATTCTTATTCTCCAATGCGTCACGGTTGCTGGTCCACAATTCCAATGTCATGGGTGCACCTGACTCTGTATTGCCGCCCTCTGTCTTAGAAGCGCCTCCGGTTGGAGTAGATGTTGTCCCATCATCCTTGCCTTTACAGCCGGCCATCATGGTTACAACCATCATTGCCACCAGTAATAACGATACTACCCTTTTTTTCATAATGAATCCTCCTATAAAAATTTTAACGTTTCAATTTCATAGCACATAAACTTGCATTTTTATCCCTATCATATAATAAAGATAACGATCCAGGGGTTCATAGAAATGTATAGCACTTATTCTGATACAAAACATTGATATATAAGCTCCTTATCACATGATGTCCCGCATCCCAATAGTATACCTTCCAGTTTTCTGACACCTTGACCAAAATTGAAACGTTAAAATTATTATAACGAAAAAATGACTTTTTGTCAATCACTCTATTTATAAATTGTTATGAAATTTATTGTTTATATCTAGCAATCCATCCACGAAATTATACAAAATATATAATAGCGGATGGCATACTTCCGATAATCGGTCGAATTTTCAGATAAATTTAACGTTTCAGCTAACTTTTATAGATGGTATAGGTTCCCATACCTAAACGGTTCTAATTGATTTCAAGACAAGCCTATGGTATTATTGTATTAAACGTTAAAATTATACAGAAAAAGAGGATTCGTATGAATACAATACATGATGTGGCCAAATTAGCCGGTGTTTCTACCGGAACTGTTTCCAATGTTATTAATAATAGTAACAAGGTTTCACCTAAGACAGCAGAACGGGTTCAGCAGGCCATCAAAGAATTAAATTATATCCCCAATATTAATGCCAAAAGCCTGAAAACAAACAGCAGCCGTATTATCGGTATTCTCGTCGAGGATGTGAGTGATTTCTCTTCCGGCGATATTATTGACGGAATTTGTGAGTACTGTGAGAACCATGATTATTCCATTAATCTTTGCAACCTGCGTGTGAATCGAAAAGTAAAACGGGAAGCGGAATTTCTTTACAGGGAACTGGAGGATACGGCTTCCTTCAAGCAGAGTGTCAAGAATAATATAAACACGCTTCTCTCCTCCCGTGTCTGCGGGCTGATCTATATCGGGACACATCCAAGAGATGTGGGGCATATTCTGCCCCCTCTTTCGATTCCGGTTGTGTATGCTTATGCCTATACAAAAAAAGACAATTATTGTATTAACTATGATGATTACCAGGGCGCCCGGCTGGCAGTGGATTATCTGATCCAATGCGGGCATAAGCAGATCGCCCTGATCTGCGGCTCTGTTGATTCTGTTCCGGCACATAAAAGGATGATGGGATATCAGTCTGCTCTAATGGATTATAACCTTCCCTTTCATCCGGAATATATACGGACAGGAAATTGGCATTACAAAGACGGATATGACAGCTGTCTGGAATTACTCCGCCTGAAGGAACCTCCCACTGCAATATTTGCTATGAGTGATTTGATGGCAACAGGAGCAATGAGTGCCTTGCATGAGAATGGATACCGTATTCCGGAAGACATCTCACTGCACGGCTTTGATCATCTGGAAGCATCCGACCTGGTCATCCCTGCCCTTACTACTATTGAATTACCACTGCATGAAATCGGAACACAGGCCGCACAAACAATGGATTCTGTTTTAAACGGCAATCCTCCGGAAGAACATAGCATATTACTCCCCTGCAGACATGTTATAAAAAAGTCTGTATCTTCCAGGAAATAAGTTTCTTGCATGAGCTGTTTTATTGCATCCTCTGCTGATATCATAACATCCCGTCTTCACAGCATCGCTTACACTTTTTACTATTACTGCAATGACAAACGCAGCCCATTAAGAGCTGCGTTTTCAAAGAATTACTTTTCCTATTGCTGGCATACCTTCCCCGGATTTAAGATATTCTTCGGATCAAAGGCCCTTTTTATTCCTCTCATTATTTCCACGGCGGCCGGATCCAGGGACTCAAAAAGATAGGATTTCTTTGCATAGCCGATGCCATGCTCGCCGGATACTTGGCCGCGAAGTTCTCTTGCCTTGCCGTAAATCTTATCCATCGCCCGGGTCATTCTCTCCTGCCACTCCTCTTCCCTTAATTCGTCCCTCAAGATGTAAGCATGCAGATTTCCGTCCCCTGCGTGGCCGAAGCTCTTAATCCGGATATCTACCTCCTTATGCAGTCCATGGATATATTCCACCATTTCATTGACGCAGCTGCGGGGAACTACTACATCCACCTCATCCATACCGGTAGTGGAGCCTTTGATCGCCTCCAGAAACGCTCCTCTCGCCTTCCAGATAGATTCCTCCCGCTCCGCCGTGTCCGATATCAGAATATCAACCGCCCCCTGCTCAAGGCAAATCCTCGCGGCACTCTCATATGCCTTTTCTATTTCCTGGGTGCTATTGCCGTCAAATTTCAGGAGCAGATACGCATCCGCACTGTGATCCGGGAATTTCTTGCCCAGATATTGCTCCGCGTCCAGGATCACTTCCCTTTGCATAAACTCAATTGCGGTAGGAGCGGATTTTGATTTGATAATCAGCGGAACGGTTCGGATGGCCTGCTCCAGGCTGGGGAAGGGGATCAGCAGGCTGATGGCCTTCTGAGGGAGGGGAATCAGCTTCAAGGTAGCTTTTGTAATAATTCCAAGGGTTCCCTCTGAGCCGATCATGAGATCCTTCATGGCATAGCCCGTACTGTTCTTCACTACCTTGCCGCCGAATTCAACGATGGTTCCATCCGGCAATACTACCTCCAGGCCACGGACATAATCTCTGGTTACCCCGTATTTTACCGCTCTCATCCCTCCGGCATTGGTGCTGATATTACCGCCGATGGTTGCTGATTTTTCACCTGGGTCCGGAGGATAGAACAGGTCCCTCTCCTGGACATAGTCAGACAGCTCCATTAAGAGAACGCCCGGTTCCACGGTAATGGTAAGGTTATCCTCATCCAGCTCGAGAACATGGTTCATCAGCGTGGTATCCAGCATAATTCCATGCTCCATGGCTACGGAAGCTCCCACCAGCCCGGTTCCCGAGCCGCGGGGTGTTACCGGAATACCATTGGCATAGGCATATTTCATGATTTCAGACACCTCCTGCGCGGAGATTACCTTAACAACAAGATCCGGGTAACTTATGGTATCACTCAGCTCGTCATGACTGTATTCTTCATTAATATCTTCACCGTACAATACCCGTTCCGGATCATTGATTAATTGACTGATATATCGTAAATCCATCTGATCCATTCTTTTATAATTCATTGCCGCCTCCATTCCTGCGCATATCCTGCGCTCCTTCACTCTCCATATAAATTCATCAGACACCCGGCCGTCCCGCTGTTTACCGGATCGATCTGCCAAGCTTGATCTGATTGATCAGATTCGGAATAATTTCGTATAAGTCCCCCACCAATCCGTAATGGGCCGTCTTAAAGATCGGCGCATTTTCATCCTTATTGATGGCAATGATATGCGTGGCATGATTCATTCCGGCGGTAAACTGTACCGCACCGGACACACCCACGGTAATGATCAGATTCGGCCTTACGGTTCTTCCGCTTAAGCCTACCTGGCGCTTCGCTTCCACCCATCCCGCCTCCATCATCGGTCTTGTACAGGCAAGCTGTCCGCCCAGCAGATCCGCCAATTCCTGCACCATCTGCAGATCCGCCTCCTTCTTGATTCCGCGTCCTGCGACCACCAGTATTTCCGCTGCTTCGATGTACTGCTCTTTTTCTTTCGCGGTAATAGCGAGAACCTCCATCCTGCTGCCCAATTTCTCTGCCGGAAGCTCACAGATGATAATTTCACCGGACTCGGCGCCGCTTCTTACAGGCGCATCCATAACCTTGTATCTGACGGTAGCCATCTGCGGCCTGTGATTCGGAGTCAGAATCTGCGCCATGATATTTCCGCCGAAGGCTGGCCGAATTTGAATGAGATCCGTCTCCTCGTTAATGTCCAGGATGGTGCAGTCAGCGGTAAGTCCCGTCCTCAATCTTGCCGCCAGCCGGGGAGCCAGCTGACGTCCTACCGGGGTGGCACCCATAAGAATTGCAGTCGGGTGCAGCCGGGTCACAAAATCCTCAAGAACCGCCGTATAAGGCTCAATCTTAAAACGGTCCAACGCCTTGTAATCATATAAAAATACCTTGTCAATATTATAGTGAAGCAGCTCGCGGCCGTTTTCCCCTATCCCGCTGCCCATCATCACCGCATATACGGGGTGATTGATCTTTGCCGCCAGCTCCCTGGCCTTGCCCAGCAGCTCATAGGTAACCGGATGAATCTGGCCGTCAACGTGATCTACATAAACCGCGATCCCCTTCCACAGGCTTTTATCAATCCGGGCAGCCTCCTCCTCCACATATTCTATGGCTCCCTTGGGGCCCTTTTTCACACAAATCTTACACATCTTGCAGGCTGCGTTGATAGAAAGCGCTCCGTTCCTATTCTCCATTGCGTTAAAGGGACAGAGACGGATCATTTCCTCGATATTGCCTACTAAGCTTTGATGGATGACTAATTTCGCCATTGCCTTTCCCTCCTATACAAATTTTAGTTCACGCAGCTTTTGATACAGCCGGTCGGTGAGCTCTGCCTGATTCCCGGTCCATTGCTCGCGATGAGAATTCACCGCGGGAGGGAAGATACGCTGAACCTGGGTCGGAGAGCCGTTCAGTCCATAATGCTTCTCGTCCTGATCCTCAAGCTGATCCAGGGTGATCACCCTGATTTCACGGTCCTTCGTCATCTCCTTCTTCAAATAGGAGGGAAGCCTTGGCATGAAAATATCCTTATCCACCGACAGCAGACAGGGATACTGTATTTTGGCAATCTCCACATCATGGGTCATATCCATCTCTACGGTAATTGTCCCGGTGCCCAGCTCTATGATTTTTGATACATTGGATGCGCTGGGAATGTCCAGATATTCGGATACCTCGGGACCAACCTGGGCCGTATCACCATCCGTCGTCTGCTTTCCGCACAGGATTAGCTCAAATTCTCCCAGAAGCTTAATTCCCTGGGATATGGTATAGCTGGTCGCCAGAACATCGGCTCCTCCAAACCTCCGGTCCGATATCAGAACCCCTTCATCGGCCCCCATGGCAAATGCCTCCCGGATCACGCCGGCTGCCTGTCCCGGTCCCATGGTCAGGACACAAATCTTGCCGCCCAGCTCCTCCCTGATGCGGAGCGCTGTCTCTATCGCATATAAATCGTAGGGATTCATCTTAGATTCAACACCGTTCCTCTTTAATACTCCAGTAACCGGATCGACTTCCACTTTATTGCTGTCCGGCACTTGCTTAATACATACCAGAATGTTCATGCTGCTCCTCCTTTTTCTATTCCCAGCAGTGTATTCCCAGTTCAGCCTATAAGATACCTGATTCTGATCAGCTAACCGGAATGGGAGATAGGCTGTTTAAATTGGTAGTACCAATTTTGCCGCAAAAGAAAAGCTGCATAACCAGAAGTTTCGGCTGCCTGTGCGTGATAAATTATTTATCTACCGTATAGAAATCATATCGCATCCGCAGCTGAAACAGAGGGTTTATGCAACGCTCTGCCTGCCTTATAAATTGGTAGGACCACTTTATAATTTTATTATACTTTTCTTTTACTTTGCTGTCAACAAACGTCATTTTTTTAACAATTTCATAGCAGCAGAATGTTATAGTTCAAGGGGTTCAAGGATGGACTGCATTATCCTGAAGCTTTTCATCAATTAAACCAAAATGTTTATTAATAGCCTCATATGCCAGATTCTTATCCCTGGTAACCAGGCTTTTCATCATCGCATTATGTGCTTCCCACAATACAAGTTTACTATCCGGCGAGCTTAATATTTCTCTTCTCAAATCCGAGATAAATTGATCCATCAAGTCGGACAGTGCTTGAAGAATGCTGACAATCAATGTATTTTGGGAAGCTATGGCAATGGTATAGTGCAGCTTTTTATCCAATATGACATTGTTTTCCTCGGTGGTATGCTCTAATTCTTGCAGCACTTTAGTCAGCTCCCCGATCTGCTCATCCGTTATATGGTCGATGGCCAGCATAAGGGCCTGCAGCTCCAGTCCCCGGCGAAGCTGACTGATCTGCCGGTAGTCGATCTGGTTGAGCAAAAACATCATGGACATGGATTCCACCAGATTGTTCTCAAAATTACCGGTAAGATAATTCCCTGCCCCCTGCTGACTGGAGATCACACCCATAATATCCAGGGTACGAATCGCTTCGCGGACAGAATTACGGCTGATCCCCAATATTTGAGACAATTCCCTCTCTGCCGGCAGCTTACTGCCGGAGATCAGGTTTCCTTCCCGTATCTGATGCTTGATGTAGTCAATGACCTTTGTATATGATTTTTGCTGTTGCGCCTTCTCTTCCACCCGATACCTCCCGCAATATTCCTTATCTTTCTTGCCCCTACTGTAATGACAAACATGACGCATGATAAGCTATGTTCTATAACTTATTTATTCCAGGCCTCCGTCAACTCATCTATGATCTCAAAATAATTCTCAAATGTCTTCGCACAGCAGTGAGGATTATCGATCACAACCCCTTCCGCCCGAAGGCCGATCAAAGTAAAGGCCATTGCCATCCGGTGATCCTCATAAGTCTCTACTACCGCCGGCGTAATTCTGCCCGGATAGATGCAGATCCCGCCATCCTCCCGGCTCTCTTCACAGCGTATTCCCAGGCGGGTCAGCTCCTGGATAATCGCTCTGATCCGGTCTGATTCCTGCAGCCGGATATGTGCTATGTTTTTTATGTTGGTGGGAGAGGATGCAAAAGGGGCAAGTGCCGCCAGAGTCATCGTCTGGTCGGAGAAATCATTCATATCCACCGTAATACCCGGATATATTCTATCCCTTCTGCCAACTACGCGGATTCCCTGCTCCGCATCCTCTGCCAGGCACCCAAGCTGCCTCAGCACTTCTATAAACTTAATATCCCCCTGCATGGAAGCATCATGCACACCTTTAACCGTAACTGCTATTCCCAATAAGGGGGCCATTGCATAGAAATAACAGGCGGCCGATACATCCGGCTCTACCTGATAGGATGTAATATGATAGGTGAGATTATGCGGTACATAACATACATTGCCCTCCTGTGCCACCTCGATACCAAACTGCTTCATCATAGCAAGGGTGAGCTTAATATATGCCCCCGCCTTTCTGCTGCCGGACATCCTCACTCTGACTCCCCGGGGTGACAGCACTCCTGCCATCAGCAATGCGCTTACGAACTGACTGCTTATGGAGGTATCCATCGTGATTTCCTCCGCGGCAATTCCCCGGGAATGGATTTCAAAGGGAAAATGTCCTTCCTCCTTCAAACAGTTTACAGAAACCCCCATATCATGAAGTGAGGCGATCAGCGGTTCCATGGGCCGTCTTTCCATCTGCGCGGAGGATCGCAGGATATAATCTCCTCCGGCAAAGGCCAGCAATGCCGTTAAAAACCGGGCGGCTGTTCCGGCACTTCTGACGTTGATTTCTGCAGTCCGGTTCGGTATTACACCGCCAAGTCCCTGTATCGTAACTGTCTTAATCTCCTCTTCTATTCTCACATTAAAGCCCAGCTCTGTCAGGCAGCTTAAAAAGGCTCTGGTATCGTCACTGAAGAGCACCCCTGTCAGCCTGCAGCTCCCATTGGACAGTGCCGCCAGCATCAGAGCACGGTTTGTAATGCTTTTGGAACCCGGCACCTCAATCTCTATTTCGTCCTTTTGGATAAACTCTCCGACTTGATATCTGTCACTCATATTCTCACCCCTCCTGTCCCTTCTCTTCCATGCTGATCTGTCAAGGATTCCAAAAATATAGTCAGCTATAGCAATTGTCGGAACGGCTTTATTAATCTTCTAAGAATACTATACTGTATCTTCTTATCTTTCCTTATTGTTCTTATCTCATAGTCTTTTCCGTAGAAATCTTCTTTTCCACCCTCAACGCATTTGCTCTGATTCATCTGGGCTTGTGCTTTTTCCTTCAGCATCTCATTAAGTTCGCTGCTTTTAATACAAAGCATCAGCTCCGTATCCAGATACGTGCTCCGCATATCCATATTAAATGAACCCACAATACTAATGTCATTGCCAACCAATACCGTCTTCGTATGAAGGGAGTGTCTCCCCCAATATTCATATACTCTGACTCCGCTGTTCAGTATTTCATCCTTCTCGTTAATGTAATCCGTGCATCCAAATGGATTGGCCCCGTTTTCATGGGCATTCGTAATTACACTTATATCCGTACCGTTCTTCTCCAGCTCTTTTATATCATCATACATATCATCATTCATAACGATATATGGGCTTATTATGGTTACCTCGGAATTCGTTCCCATAACAGATACCATCTGATTCCAAAGTACCGGTTCTTTATTCGATGCATTGATAGGGTTTGAAAGAAGAGATATCCCCTCTGCCGCTATTGTTTCAGATACCCAGTCCGTTTCCTCCTGCAGCTCCCCATACCTTACTTTCATCCCAGTATAGTGATTTCGCAGAGACTCATCATAATTGCCGCGGCTCGTATACCTCTTGCAGCAGTTCAATTCCCATATTTCCTCAAAATAATTCACCAGCTGTATGTATGCACTCCCTTTACCTTCCTCTGTCTCATATACAAGAATATCCCGGTCTTCATTTTGGGAAGAACCATACGCTCCGAGAAACAAATCAAAGGTGTTTCTTCCCCCCAGAATAAATGCGTTATCATCAGCAATCAGATACTTATCATGCATCCGGTAGTTCCCTTTCCAGGGGGTAAGCATGTTGATTTTATTGTAAAACTTAACTTCAACATTTTCGTTTTCTGTCAGCTCCTTAAAAGAGTCGCTGTTATTAAGATGCCGTTCTCCGGCTATTCCATCCACCAGTATTTTAACATGAACGCCCCTTCCGGCAGCTTCGTTCAGAGCCGACATAATATCCCTTCCGCTCATATCATCCCTAAAGTCGAATGTAGACATTATAATACTATTTTCCGCGCTCTCTATCAGTCTGAGCCGCCAAAGCAAAGCTTCCTTATTGTCATCAATCAGTCTTATGCGTTCTTCTGCCGTATTCTCGCTGCCGTAAGCAATGGTAACCTCACCTCTTACTTCCTTTTGAAATAACGGAGGTACCGCTGCACTTATGATATAGAAAAACAGTATTCCAACAACAACCCGTATAATAGCTCCAGCCTTTTTATTTTTCTTCTTTTTCTGATTCTCTGTTCTCATTCTTATCCTTTAATCAATTTTCCTCTCTTAAAACAACAGCATCCGCGGCTGTCACGTTCCATTATAATATGAGTTCTGTCAAAGTGCAACAAAACGCTGTGCCATTTTAATCTCACCTATTTATTTAATGTAACAGTTCAGAGGGGGGGTCCAGGCAGAGACATAAAAGGAATCAACGCCTTCTTAAGCAGCAAGCCGCCGAGTATTCTTATCCTTTACCAAATTCACTATCGGTCTCATGACCGGTTTCACAGGCAGCCAAGGCAGCGTTCAGCGTGTGCCAGGGCATGGTGGCACATTTAACTCTGGCGGGCATGGCAGATACGCCCATGAGTGCCGCCGCTTCATCCAGCCTTTCCATATCCTCCCCGGAAAGAGGGACACTGCGAATCATATCCAGAAACAGACGGCATAAATCCTTAGCTTCCCGGAGTGTTTTGTCCCTCACCAGATCAATCATGATGGAAACCGAGGCCTGGGAGATGGCGCAACCGATACCTGTGTAGGAAGCATCCCGGATGACACCGTCTTCCAGCTTCAGAAACAACTGGATCTCGTCCCCGCAGCTGGGATTTTTGCCCGGCATGGCAACGCTGGCTCCCTCCAGCGGGTGTTTATTATGATGGGATAGATTGTGATCCTTGATCACCTGGGAATACAGTTCATTTAGATTCAAAGCCAAGCACCTCCCTTACCGTGGACAGCGCCCGGACCAGCCGGCGAATGTCCTCCTCCGTGTTATAAAAATACAGGCTCATACGGCAGGTGGCGTTTACCCCTAAGTGGGCCATCAGGGGCTGGGCGCAGTGATGCCCGGCCCGGACAGCCACCCCGTGGGCGGCCAGAATGGTGGCGGTATCATGGGGGTGGACATCGGCGATATTAAAGGAGAGGATACCGTTAGGGGCCGCTCCCTCTCCCACGCCATACAGCCGGATGCCGGGCACTGCCGCCAGCTGCTCCAGAGCGGAGGCCGTCAGGCGGCTTTCGATTTCCCGGATAGCGGGCATGCCCACCCTCTCCAGATAGTCGATGGCGGCTCCCAGGCCGATGACTCCCTCGGCATTTTGGGTGCCCGCCTCAAACCTCCAGGGGGCGTCCAAAAGCCGCACCCCCTGCTGGGTAACTTCTTCCACAATGCCGCCTCCCAGCCGCAGGGGCTCCATCCGCCGGAGCAGCTCTTTTTTGCCGTATAGGACACCAATGCCGGCGGGCGCCAGCATCTTGTGGCCAGAAAAGGCCAGAAAGTCTACCCCCAGCGCCTGCACATCCACTGGGATGTGGGGCACGCTTTGGGAGGCATCCAGCAGGACAACCGCTCCCCGGTCGTGGGCCATGGCGGCCATTTCACGGATGGGGTTGACACTGCCCAGCACATTGGACACGTGGGTGATGGCCAGGATTTTAGTTCTGGGAACCAGCTTTTGATCCAGCTCCTCCAAGGGAATGCTGAAGCTTTGATCGGGAAAGAGATACCGCAGGACGGCTCCCGTCCCCCGGGCCAGGCGCTGCCAGGGCAGCAGATTACTGTGGTGCTCCAGCACCGAAATGAGGATTTCATCCCCGGGAGCCAGCGCCTGTTCCCCGTATCCCACCGCCGCCAGGTTGATGGCATCGGTGGCACCGGCGGTAAAGACAATTTCCTCCGGATCGCCGGCGCCGATAAAGCGTGCCGCCTTGGCCCGGACCTCCTCGAAGGCCTCGGTCACCCGGACACTGATGGAGTAGGCGCCCCGGTGAGGGTTGGCGTTAAAGGTTTCGTAATATGCCCGCACCGCGTCAATAACCTGCCGGGGCTTTTGGGTGGTGGCAGCATTATCCAGGTAAGCCAGGGGCAGCCCCGAGGATTCCTGCTGAAGCAGCAGGGGAAAATCCCGCCTGTAATCAGTGTTCATCATGGATCACCTCCTGAATCTGTTGTTGCACCGCGTCCCGCAGGCCGGGGGAAGGCAGCTTGTTTAAAATGGGGGTAAAGGAGGCTTCCACCAGCAGGCGCTTTGCCTCTTTTAAAGTAAATCCCCGGCTCATAAGATAGTAGAGCTTTCCCGGATCCGGCTTTCCGCTGGAGGTGGCGTGTGCCCCTTCCACGTTGTCCTCGCCGCATAGCAGCAGGGGGGTCGAAAGATTGACCGCCCTGGAGCTGAGAGTGAGTACGGTTTCCTCCTCCACTCCCCTGGAGCCGGAGGCTCCCCGGATAAAGTCCAGAGTGCTTTTCAGTGTCTTTTTGGCCTTGCCCGCCAGGGCGCCCCGGACCACAAGTTCCCCCTCGGATGCCGAACCCCGCAGTTCCAGCCGGTAGTTAAAGTCCTGAGTACGTCCGCCGCTGCCCAGATAGAGAGTGTCCAGCCCTCCCCGGCTCTTCTTGCCGGCCAGGGAAATGTTGCATCCTGCCACTACCTGGCCGCCGCCCAGCTCGCAGAACAGGGCTCTTCCCTCGCCTCCGGCCTCCACCTGGACGGCGGTGCCATCCAGATGGGCATCTCTTTGGCCCAGCATCTGGATTTTGATCAGACGCACCTGGGCTCCCTCCTCTGCCCGCAGAGTGGCAAACCCGCTATGAAAGTAAGCCCCCTCCCCTGCGGAGCGGTAGCGCACGACCACATCCGCCCGGCTGCCCGCCTGGGCATGAATCCGGAGGTGATCCACCAATACTGGAGATTCCTCATCCAGCAAAAAGTCTAACACAATAGGTTCGTCGCACTGCACATCCCGGGGGATGGTAAGGCTGAGACTGTAGTTTTGATGTTCAAAGGCAAAATCCCGCAAACGCTCCAGGTCCCGGGGCAGGTTTTCCACCTGGATACGGTCTCCCTGGCGGCAGATCTCTACATGATCCGCCCCGGATAACACGCCGCCCCGATAAGCCGTGCCCAGGGAGGCATCGATGTCCATCTGCGCTTCGTTCATGCCCAGCCAGTGCCATGTAGGAATTTGTAACTCGTTTAGTTTTGTAAGCTTCATGGCGTCCTCCTTATCCTATTGTCCCTTCCAGTTCCAACCCCACCAGCCGATTCATCTCCACGGCATATTCCAGGGGCAGTTCCTTTGTCACCGGCTCCACAAAGCCCCGGACGATCATAGCCTTGGCCTCCTCCTCGCTCAGTCCCCGGCTCATAAGATAGTAAATGGAGCCCTCGCTGATGCGGCCGATTTTAGCCTCGTGGCCGATATCCACTGCATCATTTCGGATGTCCATACCCGGGATGGTGTCGGAACGGGAGAGACTGTCCAGCATCAGAGCTTCGCAGATGACACTGGATTTGCTGTTTTTCGCCTCCGGCAGCACCACCACCGAGGTACGGGTGGTGGTGTTACCCCCCATCTTGGAGATGGACTTAGAGGACATGGTGGAGAAGGTATTGGGTGCCGCGTGAACCACCTTGCAGCCGGTGTCCAAAAACTGTCCTTCGCTTGCAAAGCTGACACCGATATATTCACTGCGGGCCCCCTCCCCTTTGAGAATGCTGCTGGGATAGAGCATAGTGATATGGGAGCCGAAGGTTCCCGAAATCCACTCGATGGCCCCGTCCTTTTCTACCGTGACCCGCTTAGAGTTAAGGTTCAGCATGTTCTTGGACCAGTTTTCAATGGTGGAATAGCGCAGCGTGGCTCCTTCCCGCACATAGAGCTCCACCCCTCCGGCATGGAGATTGAGGACATTGTACCGGGGCGCGGAACAGCCCTCGATGAAGTGGAGCCTGGATCCCTTTTCACAGATGATGAGGGTATGCTCAAACTGTCCGGCCCCCGGTGCGTTGAGGCGGAAGTAGGACTGCAGGGGCAGCTCCACATGCACTCCGGCGGGCACGTAGACAAAGGACCCCCCTGACCATACCGCGCCGTGGAGGGCCATAAATTTGTGATCACTGGGAGGCAGCAGCTTCATAAAGTGAGTCTTGACAAGATCCTCATACTCCCGCAGAGCGGTCTGCATGTCAGTATAGACCACTCCCTGGGCACGCATCTGCTCCTTCATGTTGTGGTACACTACCTCGGAGTCGTACTGGGCACCCACCCCGGACAGCGCCTCCTGCTCCGCCTTGGGGATGCCCAATCGGTCAAAGGTGCCCCGGATGTCCTCGGGCAGCTCCCGCCAGTCATCGGTCATATTCGCCTTCGGACGGACATAGGTGACGATTTGATCCATGTCCAGCTCATGGAGGGAGGGTCCCCAGGCAGGCAGGTCCAGCTTTTGAAAGATAGCAAAGCTTTTCAGGCGCAGCTGGAGCATCCAGTCCGGCTCCTTCTGCCCTGCGGAAATCTCCCGCACAATCTCTTCGGTCAGCCCCGGAGCCACCTGATAGCCGGCGCCGCCAGTATCTCTGATATCATAAATATCACGCTGGATTTCGTCCAGTTGCGTTTTTTTCCGCTCCATGGTTCACCTCGTTTCCGCCTGGATAAACCGGGCAAATCCGTTTGTGTTGATCTCATCGATGAGGCCCCTGTCCCCGGAGCGGACAAACCGGCCATGGTAGAGAACATGAACCCTGTCCACCGGCAAAGCGTCCAGCAGCCGGGTACTGTGGGAAATAATCAGTAAGGCGTTATGCTCATTTTTGTAGCGCAAAATACCTTCCGTGACAACTCTCACGGCATCTACGTCCAGGCCGGAATCCGTCTCATCCAGGATGGCCAGCTTAGGTCTTAAGGTCAAAAGCTGCAAAATCTCACTCTTTTTCTTTTCTCCGCCGGAAAAGCCCACATTGAGGTACCGGTCAGCATAGGCATCGTCCAGCTGTAAGGCATCCATGTTCTCCCTCAGCTGTTTTTTAAAGCCGAAAAGCGAGGTAGGTTTTTCCTCGCCGGCAAGCTTTGCTGTCCGCAAAAAGTCGGATACCGTGATCCCGTCAATCTCCTCCGGGGTCTGAAAGGCCATAAAGATACCCTTTTTGGCCCGTACGTCCACGGCCGCCCCGGTGATGTCTTCCCCGTCAAATTCAATCTGTCCCTGGGTGACCCCGTAGGCGGGGCTGCCCATGATGGTGTTAGCCAGCGTGGACTTACCGGAGCCATTGGGCCCCATAATCACATGAACCTCGCCGGGTTCCATCTTCAAATCTACACCGCGGAGCACTTCCTCTCCGGTTTCAAGAGCGGCATGCAGGCCGCACACACGCAGCAGTGACTGCTTCATAATGTATTCCCTCCTTGTCCTTTCTACTGGGTTCTTCGCATTCACAAGGGAACTGGCAAATGGGTACACATTCCCTTACGCATTCCAAAAAGCGAAAGACGGCGCTGGCCTCCTTGTCATCCAGGTCCGCGATAAACCGGCACAGCTTTTGGTTTGCCTGTTTGTGATAATGCTGGTGCCCCTCTATGGTCGCCTCGCCCCTGCGGGTCAGGCGAAAAAATTTTTCTTTCTTGTTATCCTCACGCTGGGTTCCCTCCAGAAGCTCCTTCTGGCATAGCTTTGCAACCATTTGAGTGACAGCTCCCTTGGTAATCCCCAGGCGCTCCGAAAGCGCGCTGACATTGTCATCTGGATAGCGGGCGATAGTCCCCAGAAATTGAACCTCGGCATGTCCCAGCAGAACCCCTCCGCCGTAATCCATCGGTTTTTTCTTCTCCTCCTCCAAGAGGCGGATGATCCCGAATATTTGATCTGTCACGTTACAATACATCATTCGTCACACCCTTCCTGCAGAGCCTTTGCGGCCTGTTGTTTATTATAGTATGCACTTTTTGTTTAACTGCTAAACAATTTTATCATAGACCCATTTACCGGCTTTGTCAATACCTTATAATCTATAGATCTGGAGGCTCGTGATTGTGATGGTAAAGATATCAGTACAATAAAAAAAGACGCACCGTCTCTTTGGGGGGCGGTACGCCTGTGGAATCCGTCTGATATAGTTTTAAGTTATATCAAAGTGCTCTTTTTATATATTATACAGTTTCGGTTTATGATAGTAAAATAAAATCATAATCCCAAATAAAAAATTAATCCCGGAAAGCTATGGGACAATCCCGGCTGCGGATTAAAAACGAGAGGAGTTGCCGAGACCACAGCAAGTCTGAAAAATCTGGTCGCTGCGGCAAAACAATTGAGAGATGAAAACAACTGAGCTTTTTAAAAAAGGAACCGTCCTATCCTATGAAGTATTTCCTCCCAAGCGCACTGCCCCGGTTAATACCGTGTATGAGACCATTGACGGGATCCGGGAGCTGCAGCCGGACTTTATCAGCGTAACCTACGGTGCCGGAGGCGCTGCTGACAGCGGGAATACCTTTCAGATCGCCGCGGCAATTGGACGGGATTACGGAATTGAAAGCGCGGCCCATCTTCCCTGCATCGGGCTGACGAAGACAGAGGTCCGTCAAAAGCTGGATGAATTGCGCGGCCTGGGGATTGAAAATATTCTGGCTCTGCGGGGAGATATCCCGGAGGGAGCCTGTTCAGGCGGTGATTTTCATTATGCCAGCGATTTAATTGCCTTTATTAAAGAGTATGGCGGCTTTAATATTCTTGCCGCCTGTTATCCGGAAGGACATGTGGAAAGCGAAGATAAGGTGGCGGATATCCGCAACCTCAAGACAAAGGTTGATGCCGGAGCCGATCATCTGATTACGCAGCTGTTTTTTGACAACAGCTACTTCTATTCTTTTCTGGAGCGCTGTCAGCTGGCGGGAATTGCGGTGCCCATAGAAGCAGGCATCATGCCTGTGGTCAATAAAAAGCAAATTGAACGTATGGCATCCCTCTGCGGCGCAACCGTACCGAAAAAGTTTGCCGCGATGATGGACCGCTACGGCGATAATCCCATTGCCATGCGCGATGCAGGAATTGCTTATGCAATTGACCAGATTATCGATTTGATTTCACAGGGTGTGGATGGAATCCATCTTTACACAATGAACAATCCGTATATTGCCCGGAAAATATATGAGGCAATTCATACACTGCTGGAACCGTATACCTTGGTCAGCTGAACCTTCCCGCCGCCTTAGAGCGGACAGAATTTGTGCAAAGCCGGCGATTTGTGATTCTTCACAATTCGCCGGCTTTTACAGGTTGATTTTATTTTATTGTTACTTTTGTTTTATAAGTATAGACCTTTCCGGTATATAACTTAACTGTGGTAGTGATTGTTACCTTTCCCGGTTTCTTGCCGGTGACCGTTCCGCTCTTATCAACGGTTGCCGCCGACGTATTGCTGGATTTATAAGTGATTACCGCTCTTCCTTTCGCGGGGAAGGATGCTTTCTCCTTCATGCTGGCCACCTTCTCCAGCGTGGCGGGAAGACCGACTTCCACCTTCGTCTTTGCCCCTGGCTTTAAGGTCTTCTCCTTATCCACCTCGATCTGCTCCTTAAGGGGTGTAAGCACTTCCTTAGATGCCTTCTCGGGCAGCAGCACATATTCTCCGCCTTCTATCAACGGGAATGTAATATAACCATCCTTATCAACCTGATAGGTAGTGCCGAAGGGTACGGATTCCAGCTTTCCTGTCTTCGTATTGACCGCGTAGAGGTATAGCTTCTGCATCGCCTCAAAGCCATGTGCGCCCACATACAGTCTGACACTGCTCTGTGCGGGGAATTCCTCCTCCTGAGCAAAACCAAGGAACATTCCTTCGGAATTATTCTTATCCTTCGATAATATCTCCTGTACTGCCTCATTTTCAGATGCCTTGCCGATGTCAATTCCCAGAGACAGGCCGCCCCTTACCTCTCCCTTCGCCAGGTTTTCCGCATCCAGTGTAAATTCATAAAGGAGTTTCCCGGACTCGCTATTGACCGCGTAACTGATGTCCTTATGATTCCTCCTTGCCGCATTCAGGATAGCCTTTGTTAATTCAAGGGCCGGTACCTCATCACCATGCGCTTCTGTTTCAATGATGATCTGGTCAATATCCTCTTTGTTTATTTGTAAGAGGAGGAGGAAGCTCTCAATCTGAAGTCTGGAGTTCGTTGCATCTGCTTCAGCTGTAAATCTGGCAATCCCATCCTCCACATGAATGTCAACCGGCGTACTGCCATCCTGCTCCGGAGAAGGAGCCTGGGATACCGCCGGAACTGCCGTCGGCGTTGCCACTGGTGTTGCTGTAGGTACTGCTGTCGGCGTTGCCGTTGGTCTTGCCGTAGGTACTGCCGTCGGCGTTGCCGTTGGTCTTGCTGTCGGCGTTGGCGTTGCTGTCGGCGTTGCCGTAGGTGCTGCCGTTGGCGTTACTGTCGGCATTGCTGTCGGGGTTACCGTAGGTGTTGCTGTCGGTATCGGAGTAGGCGTTGCTGTCGGGGTAGTTCCGACATCCGCACTTCTTTTAACCGATATATTATCCAGTTCAATGTCATAGACATTATTTACTGCCGATTGAGTGGCAAGCAGAAAATTAAGCTTGCTGCTATTCTCTCCCGATGTTACTACCCAGGTAAACTTCTGAACCGCAGGCGTTAATTCAAATTCCTTTCTTCCGCCGGCGAATTCCATGGCAATTGCAGTCGCCACGCTGGATTTTGCTTCAAAGGAAAGGGTATACTCAATGCCCTTGCTGACCGGAACAGCATCCTGGAATACCTGAATTGACCAGACTTCCGGATTTTGACCAGCCGAAGAGACCTTCAGCTTGCCGTTTGAAAGCTCCAGGCGCCCGCTGGCGTCATCATACATAAACCAGGAGCCCCAGTGAGCAAGGCCTTCAAAGGTGCCGTTCTTAACAAACTCCCCGTCTGCTCCGATCACTATCTGGGTCACGGGCTTTGTATCATCCATTCCGGCTGCCTTAATTACAATTGCATAGCTTCCTGCTGCCGGGAATAAGCTCTTATCCAGAAGAACCGAGTCGGCCCCATAGGTTACTTTATCCGCAGGCACCAGTGTTTCATTAATATATGCAGTTTTGGAAGCTGCATTCCATGCGGCTCCTGCCGAATGCGTCAGAACGCTGTTCTCTCCCAGCTTAATGGTCTGTGCTACCGTCAGTTCGGGAGCCGCAGCATTAAGCTCCTCCGGGGTCATTTCCCGGATTACAATATTATCAAAAATAATATCATGAGGATTATTATTATTTGAGGTGATCAAATCTCCCTTTGTTACATTTCCCATAAGGAAGTTTAATTTCACGCCTCCCGATACCGGAGCGTCATAACGGAATTTATAATGAGCGGCTGATGTCTCCAGCACTGCGGTGGTCAGAGGATCCGCTCCGTTTTTCACACCAAGCTCAATAGCAATCGGCCTTCGTATCGTAGCGTACGCATCAAATTCAAGGGCATAAGCCTTTCCGCCCTGCAACGGAATATTGCTCTGAGAAAGCTGCAGATCCCATGTGTTTCCTTCATGCCATATAAAATGTACCTTTGCGGCCCCCTCAGACTGACTTGCATTTCCGCAGCCATTCATGGCCCAGAAGTCCCATCCCTCCAGTGAGGTGTTAAAGCTTCCATTTACCACCAGGTTTCCGCTGCTTTCCAACACGGATTGTACCCATGCATTGGTAGAATCATAACCGTCCGCAGTTGCCTGTATGACATAGCTTCCTGCCGCGGGGAATAACTCTCCCTTCAGGGTCATCGTCTTGGCAGCCGTATCCAGCGTTACCAGGCTGCTGTCCACCGGCACGGCATTAATGGTGACCTTCCTGTTCGCTGCTGATTCCCAGCCTGTTTTATCATAGTATTTCAGCACGATGTCTTCCGATGCCTTAGGAGCGGGCTGGGTACCGGCTAAGAAGGCTCCCTGCAGCAGAGGCCTTGCCGTAACATACAGCTCCACATCCTTTATGTAGAAACGGCATTGCTGCGTGAAGTCACCCAGAAGATATTTCAATCCAAGGTTTCCGGTGAAATCCGCGGTAAAAGTATAAGTGTAATCCTGCCATTGATCGGTCAGATCAAAGCTTGTATCCAATACACTTCTCCAGTCTCCGCCTTCCCTCTGTATCCGGATGACAGCGGACTGAGCACTGCTGCTGTCGGTTCTGGCCTTAAAATTCATAGTATAATGATGTCCCTCTGCAATATCCACACCCATTTGCAGGAGCATCCGGTCGTAATTATTCGCCGCCTTGGCACCGACTGCAAAGCAGACATTTCTGCCGCCCTCTTCTACGATACCATAATCCGTCTGTGACACGGTCCACCCTGCGGTGCCTGCCGCAAAGTCTCCATTGCTAACCGGATAGATCTTCACCCCTTCATAGCTCACATTGTTGTTGGTCAGCCGCTTCATGGAGATATTATCCAGTGAAACGATGCCTGCATTTCCTCCGACGTAGATTCGCAGGCTTGCCATAATATCCGTAACACCGCCCATGGCAAACTGGAGGTCGAAGGTATTGGTCTGCGTATCCGTTATGGTATACTCCTTATATCCATAGGAGGTAAGGCCGTCTCCGCTCAGCAGCTCCAGTCCCACCGTTCCCGGATTCTCCGCCTTCGCATCAAAGGTCACTCTGTATATATCATTTTTCAGAAGGTTTAATCCCTTCTGTTCCGCATAGACATCCTTCAGATTTATGGAAGAGCCGGTAACCACAACTGCCGAACCGGATACTGCCAGCGCCCGAACTGACGGAGATACTGTTCCGGTTCCTCCGATTACGCTCCAGAACTGCATCCGGCTCGCATCTCCCTGGTCAAAGGTGCCATTATAAATATGCTCTCCATTGGGCAGAGGCTCCTTGGGCGCGTCCTCGGATATCTCCTCGGAGAGTCCTAATACCTTCACACTGACATTCTTAACGGTTACAGGGATGTTGCTTAACCCCATATTCAGCTCCAGCCTTCCGGTAGTGGAGGCACTCTTCATCTCAAAAGGAATCCGGTAGCTGGCAAAGGATGTACTCAGTGAAGTACTGACTACATCAGAGTAATTACTAAATGTAACCGAATCTGTAACCTTAACCTCCATCGTCCTGGAGGCATCCGCTTTCGCCTCAAAGGACACCTCGTACCGGTAGCCTCTGGTCAGCGGCAGTTTATGGATCAGCTGAACGGAATAGCTCTGATTGCCGGGATTTTGTATGCTGATCCGGGCAGAATCGTCCTCCTGCTTCACCGCGTCGGCATTTCCGGCAAAGTCAGTCAGACAGACCAGATCCCATCCCGCTGTACTGTTACCTGCATAATCGGCAGTGATCTTTTTGATGGAATCAAAGGTTCCCGTGATTAAATCCGAACCCACAAAGACACCGTCCGGCAAAGAATCCGGCGTTTCGGCGGGAGGAGCCACATTTTCATCGTATTCCTGCCCCTGTAAGTCATACACCCGCACATAATCCACTTTCATCTGCCCTCCGTCGAGGGTCGGATCCAGCTGGCCGCCATCATAGTCTCCTCCCACAGCCATATTGAGCATCAGATAAAATTCTTGATCAAAAGGCGCCGGATATGTATAATTCAGCGGGCTGCCGTTCGGCTTTGAATACCAGTCACTGGTCTCATAATAGAGAATATCATCCACATACCAGCGCATACGGCCCGGAAGCCACTCCAGAGCATAAATATGTTCGTCCGTAATGGAGAAGGCCGCATTATTGTAGGTTCCCCCCTCATGCTTATTATTGGGCCAGGTCCCCCCGTAATGCAGGGTTCCGCCCACCTCGTTGATAAGCCGTCCCCTTGCTTCCATAATATCAATCTCACCGGACAGAGCCCATACGCCATATTTGTCATAGGCAGGCATCATCCAGAAGGCCGGCCAGTAACCGGTTCCTGCCGGCATGGTAATCTTTGCTTCAAATCTTCCATATTTTTTAGCAAATAATGCCGGATTGTCTTCCGATGCGTTTAATTTCCCTTTTGTCCAAATCCTTCCCGAAGTATACGCAGCTCCCCCATATTGGCTGCTGTCGGTATTCTTCTTCGCAGTAATCACCAGCTTCCCGTCCTCGAAGCCTACATTATTGCCGTCATCGGTGTAATACTGCTTTTCATTATTGCCCCAGCCGGAGATACCATAAGCGGAACCGTCTCCGACCTGGTAGCCCCATTTGCTGGTGTCAAGTGTGCCGCTGTTAAATTCATCCTGCCACACCAGCTCCCAGGTATTGTCCTGTTCCCCATCGCTGGTAACAATCGTATCCCCTATGCCAGGAATCGTTTCTCCTGCCGGTACCGGCTCCGCCGCCCTTGCCGTTCCGGGAACAGCTGAGTACAGTACCATGCTGGCACATAGAAAGATGGATAATAACCTTTTACCAAGAAAAGCTCTTGATATTTTCTTCATAAATACCTCCTTTTTTTACACAGTATAAACCCTCCCGGCACGCAGTGCCATATCATGGACGCTTGCGGACATGGTATACCGTGTGAATTAGACATGTTCCATGTCTCTGAACATATTAAGATATAACCGGAAAATTTTATAGTAATTGTATTTTAATAAAGTATAATTTTTTTATATTTTTCTATTTATTGGAGTATCATCTTTTTAGACGCCCTTGGTGTCTATTTATTTTTAACAAAAAAGAACACTCCACCATTTTATATAGTAGAGTGTCAGATTTTTATTATCACACCGGTTCGTTTAAACTGCTGAGATTGTCAATATCCAGTCCTGATTTCTTCTGGAAATATTCCTTGATCTCAATGTGTTTATTCCATTTACTCCATGGATAAGAACCATATCTTTGTTTAACATCATTCATACGAACTTCAATTTTTACCGGTCCATCCGGAAAAGCAATACTATCACATAATTGTATCAGTCTGTCATAATCGTCATACTCGTATCCCTCCATCAGGGAAGCTATTTCCTGCAAATCCTTGTCGGAAACATCCCGATGACCGATATAGGTTTTGAGATCCCTGTCAGCAAGAGAGTGCGTGATACAGATCCTGGCGGCCTCATCATATCCAAGCTCCATTAAATAACGGTAACCGTCGATTATATGTGCCATGTTTGTTACTCCCTCTCTCCGGCCAATATCATGTAAAAGTCCGATAATATAAGCTTTATCTTCATCCATGCCATCGCATCGGCTGGCGATGATATAAGCACATTCTGCAACAACTATGGAATGGTTCCTCCATGGACCCGGGTTTCTTTCATATGCTTCCTCCAGCAAAGCAAATGCCTGCTCTTTGTTTGGTAACATTGCTCTTCTCCTCTTAATGCCTCCGCTCCGGCCTCTCTGGTATCCGTATTAATAAGCAAGAACTTCATAGCCTGTTTCAGTAACCAGAACCATATACTCCCATTGAGCCGACGGTTTCCCATCTTTGGTTGTAACCGTCCAGCCATCCTTTTTATTGAATACAACATGTCTTGATCCCATATTAATCATTGGCTCAATGGTAAAAATCATCCCAGGTACAAGCAGCATACCGGTACCCCCTTTAGAGACATGGGATACCCAGGGTTCTTCATGAAATTCCAGCCCAACCCCATGCCCGCCAATTTCCTCAACAACGGAATATCCCTTGCTTTTCGCATGATCATTGATTGCCTGGCCAATATCGCCCAGAAAGCCCCACGGCCTGACCTGCCGCAGTCCCAGCTCAACACATTCCTTCGTAACATCAACCAGCCTTTTCCGCTCATCAGACACCTTCCCCATACAGAACATTCTGGAGGAATCGGAATAATATCCGTGATAGACGGTTGAAATATCAACATTGATAATATCCCCCTCTTTTAAATGAACCTTTTCAGAGGGAATTCCATGGCATACCTGATCATTAATTGAGGTGCATATGCTTTTCGGAAATCCTTCATATCCCAATGTCGCCGGTATGCCGCCTAATTCTATGGTTTTATCGTATACAAGTGTATTAATTTCTTCCGTACTCATACCGCAGCAGATTTTTTCACTTACATAATCTAAAATGGCCGTATTAATTTTTCCGCTTTCTCTGATTCCTTCCATTTGACGTGAATTTTTTATTATGTTTTTATCAGGCACCTCATATCCCTTTTTCCTGTATTCCGCTATCCGGTCATCGACATACCTGTGACATTCCTGATACTTTAATCCGCTTCCACACCAACATGATTCCTTCAACATTACCATCTATCCCCTTCTATGCTATCCGCATGTCCATAGCCGGACACAAATCAATGAGTGGTAAGCTCAACCACCCGCCGAACGATTGTTTTAAAATTATATAGGCTCACCGAATTGGGAATGGAATGGTCGGAGGCAAAGATGTAGCCCCCATCTTGAGCAACCTTGGGTATTAACTCATCAATTACAGGAAGAATTTCATCGAGCTTATCCCACATCTGTGCATTCACTCCGCCGTGCAGAACCAAATTCCTTCCATACCTTTCCTTGACACCTATTACATCCATACCGGCCTTTACTTCTAAGGGATTTAAGCAATCAATACCCGTTTCAATAATATCAGGCAGAAGCTTCATAATATTCCCGCAGGAGTGAAGCTGTGCATAAATTCCTTTCTTGTGTGCCCAGTCTACCGCCCGTTTATGTATCGGTTTCAGTAACTCCCGGTACATTGCCGTTGAGAAAAATGCGGTATTCTTATATCCCATGTCATCCGGCCAATATATGCTGTCAAAGGTATAACCGGCATCCCATATCATATCAAATTGCGCAATGCACATATCCAGATAGGTTTGAAACATATCCACTGCCCATTCCGGCTCTTCTATCAAGGCAACCAATAAATCTTCTGTACCGACCATCCAGGAATGAGTCACATCAAATCCGAACCAGAACTGTGCTTCAATCCACCGATGATCCGCCCTCCATTTGGGATGGTTTTCTTTTAGATAATTCCAATCGATACGATCTCTGGATGGAATCATCCTTTCCCTGGCTTTTTCCCATGCTTCTTTTGTGTTCACCTTAAAATCCAAAAATTCAGGTGTAGAATCCTCTTCTTTAAAATTCTTTAAGGTAACTCCCCAGGGGGTTGTAACGATTTGATACCGGTCTGTGTCTTCCAGCACTTTTACTTCATATCTTGGAGTGATATCCACTGCTATTCCCTCTACCTTATCCACTCCAAAGTAATCTCTCCAATCACAATCCTCCGGCATTCCTTCCTTCTTCCACCTGGTAATCGTCCCGCTCCACGGAACATCATGAATTGGCACGCGGTCAATATCTTTATGCTGATAGGTACGAAGTATTCTTTCATAGCTGGATAATTTCTGCATTATTTCCTCCACTCCTGCACAGGTTTTTAGCATGAATTAATTTTCAAATCGGAATATCTTTTTTGATTCCTTATATTAAATGCAATTCTTTTTCTATACGAATTATTCTCCTTCTATCCGCAATAACGTTCCATACATTCAAATAATTAATATCAAAGAATTGCATGGAGCTTACGACAGAAACTTTTCACCCTGAATATCTCCCTATTCATGATAGATACTCCTTTTTATATCAAATAATAACAATGCTTCGGCAAGCTCATAATCATGTACAAATGCTCCCTGGTCACTTTCAGCTTGATATAACTATATCTTTATTTTTATGCAAAGTAAAGCTATTTATGTGAGACCGAACCTATTTCCTCCCTTAATGCCTCAGTTTCCATCCTGCACGAATCAACACGAATAACCATTATCTATCTTCCGTAACCATCCGGGTTATTCTTCTGCCATCTCCAGGTATCCTCACACATCTGGTCCAGACCGCGGACTGCTTCCCAATGCAGCCCTTCCCTCGCCTTCGACGGATCTGCATAGCAAGCTCCTATGTCACCGGGACGCCTTGGCTTTATCTTATATTTAATCTCTCTCCCACAGGCTTTTTCAAAGCTTCTTACCATCTGCAGCACACTATAGCCCTTACCTGTCCCCAGATTGTACACCAGTACCCCCTGCTTCTCCCTCAGTTTCTCAACCGCCTTCACATGGCCCAGGCTCAGGTCAACCACATGGATATAATCCCGCACGCCCGTGCCGTCCACCGTGTCATAATCCTGGCCAAAGACCCTGAGATATTCCAGTCTTCCTACGGCAACCTGGGCAATATAGGGAACCAGGTTATTGGGTATTCCCTGGGGATCCTCCCCGATCAGACCGCTCACATGAGCCCCCACCGGGTTAAAGTACCGGAGCAGAATGATATTCCATTCCGGATCGGACCGGTTCAGATCCGTCAGAATCTGCTCCAGCATGAGCTTTGTCCAGCCGTAGGGATTGGCGGCAGACAGCGGAAAGTTCTCCTTAATGGGAACCGTCGCAGGACTTCCGTATACCGTGGCCGAAGAGCTGAATACTATATTCTTCACATTATACTTACCCATCACCCTGCAAAGAGTCAGAGTGCCTGTGATATTGTTATGATAATATTCCAACGGCTTCTGCACGGATTCCCCTACGGATTTCAGCCCGGCAAAATGAATCACACAGTCGATCTTTTCCTTTTTAAAAATTTCCTCCAGGGTATCCTCATCCAGCAAATCCGCCTTGTAGAAGGTAAGATTTTTTCCCGTAATCTGCTTCACCCTGTTTAAGGATTCCTCCTTTGCATTGGACAGATTATCAGCCACTACTACCTCATAGCCGAGGCTTAACAATTCCGCACAGGTATGGCTGCCGATATAACCTGCTCCGCCTGTAACCAATATCGCCATATAGGAACCTCTCCCTTCTCTGCAACGCCGTGCAGCCCTGTTCTTCTAACGATATTTACTGACGATGTCGTGCATCGCTTCCCAGTTCTTCTCCATATCGGACACTAATTTAAACTGCGTTCTGGCACGGTCTAAATTCTGCTTCTCCCGGTGGATCTTAAAATATACATCTCCCTGCAGATAATCCGTAAGGAAACGGATGCCGCACTCCAGAGTCATCATCTTGGCTCCCGTTGGCAGCATATCCATTTCTGCCGGTGTAAGACTTTTGCAGCAGCCCTCCAGGAAGCCCCTGGTATACAACTCATACAGGGAAAGATCAAAGTTCACCTTCGCCAGATCCGGCTCATCCTCCGCTCCGGTGCTGGCTCCAAACCGGATGGAATCCCCGAAATCATGGACGGAAAAGCCCGGCATGATGGTGTCCAGATCAATCACACAGATTGCTTTCCCCGTCGCATTATCAATCATGATATTATTCAGCTTGGTATCGTTGTGGGTTACCTTCAGCGGCAGCTTCCCCGCCCGGTGCAGTTCAATCAGAATGTGCGTGAAGCTCTCCCGCTCCATTACAAAGGCAATCTCCTCCCCTACTTCCCCCGCACGGCCCAGGATATCCTCCTGTACAGCCCTCTTTAATGTCTCAAGGCGGACCGGCGTGTTGTGAAAATCCGGGATGGTCTCATGGAGGGTCTCTGCCGGATAATCAGCCAGCAGCCTTTGAAAATGTCCAAAGGCAATACCGCTTTGGTAGAAATCATCCGGCTTCTCTACTTGGTCAAAGCAGGTTGCATTTTCAATAAACAGATAGGCTCTCCAGTAAGAGCCCAGGCTGTCCCTGTAAAATGCCTTTCCTCCCTTCGCCGGTATGATATTTATAGTCTCACGCTTCACATCACCATGGTTCTTTAATATCTTTTTCTTTAAAAATTCCGTGATGCCCGCGATATTCTCCATTAACTCTTCCGGGTGCTTGAAGGTATCGTGGTTCATCCTCTGGAAAATATAACGGACGATGGAGCCGTCCTCCTGCCTGCAGCGAACCACGAAGGTATCATTCACATGACCGTTTCCATAAGGCTCACAGTCAATGAAGCTTCCTTCAAATTCCATCTGATTAATTGCCTCATCCATTTTAGAACAATATTCTTCTCTTGTCATTGCTATCTCTCCTCATCATACGGCTCTCAGAATTCGTCCGGATAGCTTCCCCGGACCTTCAATTCGGCAAGGGCCTTTATGACCGCTTCCTTGTCTTCTTTATACGTAACCCCGTACCATTTGTCCACTGATTTCAACACCCTTACATCCGCTTGCCCCTCTTTTAGCAGCTCTCCCACCACGGTGGGCAGAAAGAACTCCGCTTTTAAAGGGTTCCCTGAAGCCTCCTGTTCCAGAAATCTCTTGAACCTGGTCTCCAGCTCCCCCAATATGCTGGGGTAAAACCCCCATATATTCATGGATACGGTGCTTCCTGGAGGAATTGGCGTCCAGGATTCGCCTCCATCCTCGGTATATTTTACTTCTTCGCCGAATTTCTCGATCCGGGTCCTCTCCTGGATTCCGCAGAGGTACCCTTCCTCCGTGATCTCACATATTCCCCTGGCTACATGACCATGCTCCGTCAAGGTATTCTCCAGAAGATATCCAACCATGGCATAATGATATTTTTCACCCTCCCTCAGGGCTGTATTCTCCACCGAGGCCGTATCCATCTCCCGGGAGGCGAGAAAATCATAGATTGCTGAAAAAGCGTGTGCCCCATAATAATCATCTGCATTGATCACCGCAAAGGGGGCATCCACCGCGCCAAGGCAGGAAAGAACCGCATGGCCCGTGCCCCAGGGCTTCACTCGGCCTTCCGGAACCGCAAAGCCCTGTGGAATATTCTCCAACCTCTGGTATACATAGCTCACCTTAACCTCCCCGCTGATTCGGTTTCCGATGACCTCCTTAAACTCTTCTTCCATTTCCTGCTTGATAATAAAAACAATGCTTTTAAAGCCTGCCTTTTTGGCGTCATAGATCGAGAAATCAATGATCAGATGCCCCTGCCCGTCGATGGGATCAATTTGCTTTAAGCCTCCGTACCGGCTGCCCATACCGGCTGCCATAATTACCAATACCGGCTCCTTCATAATGATGCCTCCTAATTCTTTCTATCGAAACGATCCTTCGTTATAAATAATTCTTCCGTCCCCCTCCGGTGCGCGGCTTACTCCTGTCCCATTCTGAAATCAATCCGTAACGGGATGGGATAAAGCCTCCTGACTTCCTCCATGGTCACCTTGCCGTCCCCGGACTTCATTTCCTCCAGTCTCAGGTGGTATTCATACCACAAATCAGAGAGCAGGGTCTCTTCTTCCCTGATATACACATAATCCCTCTCAAAAGCTCCTTTTACAAAATCCAGCCGGTCCAGCTTCATCGCCGCGGCAACCGCTGTCAGATACAATCTCTCATCCTCTTTCATCCGCTCCGGGAGCTCCTGGTATCCGTTCCAGATCTGTTCATACTCCTTTACAGAGAGCAGGTATTTATAATACTCTGTGGCGGCAGCCATGTATGCGTCGCCGTCAAACAGCTCCAGCGCTTTTCGGATGTAATCACGGAACGCACCGCCATCTCCTTCTAATCTGGACAGAACCCCGAGATTATAATAGGCAAGAGGATTCGGCTCACAATTCACAGAGTCCTCCGCCATGGCATAGGCCTCCTTCGTCCTCCCCTCTTCCAGCTCCATCACGCTCAGCTGCAGGAAGGTCAGCCAATTCTTCCCCTCGGGACGCTCCAGGCTTAACTTCAACAGTTCCTTCCAGGATTCCTGTGTCATATAAGACTCCGGCACCAATTCCGCCTTCGTCTCCGGCATATAGCCATAATCCAGCAAATGCAGCCAGGGCGCCTGCTCCTTCGTCAGACTGCCGGGCGGGAAATAAAATCCCGCGGGAATCGCCTTCTCTCCCTGCTTCTCCCTCCGGTAAGCCTCCAACGCTCCAAAACCGCTGCCAAAGCTGATGACCTCGGCAGGCTCCGCTTCCCTATATTGCCTCAGCTCCTCTAACTGCCTGCTGATATAATCCTCAGAAACGGCTTCATTAATACACTGATAAAGCCTTTCCTTCGCCTTGTGCCAGTCCTTATGATAAAATCCTCCCGTATCCGCGCCAATCCCTCCAAAGCACTGGACAAATTCAAGAGTGGAATTGGCCTCCATCCTCATCCCATGAAGCTGGGTCGGAGCCATGCCCCCCTGGATCTCGATATAATCCCCCTGTCCTTCCTCCGATAGGTAATCCTTCCACCTCTGGCCTCCCTTATGGCTTCCCCAGCAGAACATCTTGCGGTACCGGAGCAAATCCGATGATCTTTCGAAAAACACCCAATTGTCCTGGTAAACAGCAGCCTCCCAGGGAGCCTTCTCCTCCTTCGGGGTCTGGAAGAAGTATTCATTGGAATTGGAAAAATGGATGGGATAGGAGGCATCCTTCCCCTCCATAATGGGCAGATAGGGAAGCCTTCCCCTGCCAAACTCCCGCTCCTTCATATCCAGATAGATAACCTGATCCGTGCCCGAGAAGATTCTGGCTTCCTGTGTTTCCTTCACGGCAATATTGCTCCAGTAATACATGGAGGTAGCAGCATCTCTGTCATTTACGATTCTGGCATACAGATTGAGGGCGGCGCCGCCCTGGGGCAGATGAAAATCCAGATGCCAGAAGAGATTATGGCATCTCTCATATTCATACATCCTCAAAAATTCTTCTCCGTTCTTATCCTTTAAAACAGCACAAAACAAAGGGGAGGAGGTTGTGAAGCTATGGCCGTACTGGCCGACATTCCACTCCACCCCGCCTGAGATCCAGGCGTTTAAAACCGCCAGATTGGCCGGCTGTATTACCGGATTCGTAAACAGCAGGTCCTTTTCCAGCTGCTTATGGTATAAGGAATACAGCCTCCCGCCGTATTCCGGCAGGAAGATCGCCTTCAGCACATCATTCTCCATTACAATGGCTTTATATAACACCGGAGCACGGTCCCTGTCATACCGGTCCTGAACCTTATAGGGAAGAAACCTGGCTCCCGTTTCATACCCTAATAAGATATTCTCCTCCTCTTCCATGCTTCCACGAAGCATACTTCCACGAAGCATGCTTTCATGAAGCTTTACCTGCCTGTTGCGGTTCCTTTCCATGTAGAAAGGAAGGGGATTTTCCTTCGGTAATTTTGTTCCATTTAGTGATATAACCGTATATTTTACACTCATATTTACATCCATGCCTTTTAAAACACAAATCGATCTTAAAATACCGGCATGGACCCGGTCCCCCTTTCATCTGTCTATTCTATTTCTTTCAATCTTTCTTCCCTTTCAGTCTTTCTTTCCCATCAGCCTTTTTCCCTTTTCACTAGGGGACATACTAGCCCTTCAGGCCGCCCCCGGTAATCCCCGCAATAATCCGCTTTGACAGGAACAGGTACAGGATGAAGGTGGGCAGGAATACGATGACTACGGAAGCAAACATTCCGGCCCAGTCACCGGTATACCTCATTGCATTGATCATGGAGTACAGACCTACCGCAACGGGTCTTAGCCGATCCGAATTTGCAAAAATCAGGGACATAAAATATTCGTTCCACACATTAATGAAATTAAAGATGGAAACGGTAATAATACCCGGCTGCGCCATGGGAAACATAATCAGCCAGAAGGTCTTCATGGGCGAGCAGCCGTCAATTGCCGCCGCCTGCTCATAGGTGCTGGAAAGATTGCTGAAGAAGGCCAGCAGGAATATGGTCGTATAGGGCACGTTAATTCCTATGTACAGCAGGATCAGCACAATCCGGTTGGTCATGACATTATTCAGGATATCCATTCCCGCAGCCAGGCTGAATAGGGGCAGTATAATCATAACCGCCGGAACACCCATGGCCGAAACGAAGCCGGTCTGGATAAACCGGTTTGCGACGAATTTAAACCGGGACAGTACATAAGCCGCCGGCGCACATACCAGAATTAATGCCAGGCAGGCAATAATGGCATAGAACAGGGAGTTTCCGAAAATGACCGACACATTCTGGGAGGTCCATGCCTTGATATAATTCTCAAAGTGGAGCCCCGTGGGAAATTTTAGCGCATTGCCGGAAAAAATGTCCTTGGTGGTTGACAGGCTTGCCGCCAGCACCCAGCCCAGAAGCACAAAGGTAAACAGCACCCACAGAGACAGGATCAGATATCCCGGAAGAAGCTTCACCTCATGCTGCCAGTTAAATCTTGCCGTATTCTTTTTATTCTCTTGATTCATGGGCCACCTCCTAAAATTCCAGGTCATCATCCTTGATCATCTTATTGCTCAAGGTAAAGATAAGGACTACGCACAGGCTGAGGATGATACCAACCGCCGCACCCATTCCCGCATTGTGCTCCGTTACACTGTTGCCGGCACCAAACACCTGCATGTACATGTACACCATGGGAGTAATGGTCTTGGTATCCGCGGTCACTGTGGAAAACAGCTGGGACCAGACAAAAAAACCGGCGCTTGTTACGCTCCACATGGTAATATTGGTTTTAAACACACCCTTGATCAGCGGCAATGTTACATGCCGGAACTGCTTCATCTTGTTGGCCCCGTCCAGGGTGGCCGCTTCAAAGTACTCCAGGCTGATGCGCTCGATCCCGCTGACAAAGATCAGCATATGGTAGCCCACCATGCCGAAGCAGTAAGCGATCAAAAGGGCCCAGAATTTGTGCTCATTATCCGTCCACTGGATGGCGGCTATCTTATCCAAATGGATTGCCTCGAAAAAGCTTTTAAACAGCCCGAATCTGGGACTGTAGACGTATTGCAGCCACATAGTCGCCAGGGCTACCGCACTGACTACATTGGGCATGTAGATGACCGCCTTAAAAAAGTTTTTGAACCGTATCCCGCTGGTTATAATAACCGCAAACAGCAGGGCAATGGCCATGACAGCCAGTCCGCCGATGAGCCATATGCGGAAAATATTCCATAATGATGTGACAAAAAGGCTGGTACGAAAGAGCTTATTAAAGTTCCCCAGGCCGACAAAGGTCCATTTTGATATCGCATCCGTTACGCCCTCTATTTTAAAGAAGCTCATCAAAATCGTTCTGCATATGGGATATAAAAAGATAAAAATAAAAAATACAAGTGCAGGCAGTAAGAAGCATACTATCATTGTCTTATTTTTCTTCACCCTGACAACCTCCTTGAAATCTTTATAAAAATATGGCGACCTGGACACAAGCCGCCATATTCATGCTATTCTTGCTATTTACTAGCCGCTTCCATATTATCGACAAACTGCTGTGCGGTGATGGTTCCTCCGCATAATTTCAGGAAATTCTCTTTAATCAGAGGGGTCATGTCGGGATTTTGCTCCGCACCCGCCGCCCAGGTATAACGGACGGTAGTGGAATCCAGCACCGGCTTCACGGCTGCTAACATCTGGGGCCATTCCGCATTGGCGCTGTCCGCCGGAATACCAACGGATTCAACCGATAATTTCTTATCATATTCGCCCTTTGTGATGTACTTGATAATTTCAAAGGCTTCCGGGGCAACCTGGGAATTCTTGTTAATTGCCAATACCTGAGCGCCGAAGTTGGAGGCTTCCGTACCATTGGTGCCGCCGTCTACTGCCGGATAGCTGAAGCATCCCCATTTGAAATCCGGGCCTGTCATATCCTTTACTTCGTTGGGCAGCCAGGAGCCGTTTAAATACATGGCAACCTCACCGAGCGCCAATTCCACATTCTGTCCGTTGGGCCATACATTGGAGGCAATGTACTGGGACAAATAACCCTTCTGTGCCAATTCCTCATATGCCTGGGCTACCTTAAGTACGGCCGGCTCTTCCGCCCAGAGACCTTCGGTTACTACCTTCTCAACGCCTTCGTTGCCAATCAGTCTTGCCAGATGATAACCAAAATTCGTATTGATGTAAGCATCATCGCTGGTAAGAGGAACAATTCCCGCCGCCTTTAATTTCTCACAAACTGCCAGGAATTCCGCCCAGGTCTTGGGTACTTCTGCAATTCCTGCCTGATCAAACAGGCTCTGATTATAGAAGAAAGCAAAGATATTCGGCTGGTAGGGGATGGATTTTAATACATCTCCCCCTGCCTTTCTGCAGGCAGCGATGAGTCCTGCATTGGCAGTAGCCTCATAGCCCGCATCCTTTGCCAAGGCTTCCAGATCCATCAGGTAGCTTCCCCAGGTTCCGTTTACACGGTCAATATCCTCATCGAACAGGTCAATTCCCGTTCCTGCATCCAGGGCGGGCTGAAGACCTTCGCGGATACCGGTGCGGCCTTTAAACTGAAGATCAACCTTATTGCCGGTGGCTGCCATATAAGCGTTGACTGCTTCCTGGATCACCTTGCCCTGAGGCTCCGTAGCCTCCCACATGGACCAGTATACGATGGTCTTGCCGCCCTCTGTGGCGGGCTGCTTATCTGCTTCCTGGTTGTCTGTTTTTTCTGTTGTTTCTGCTTTTGTAGGGGTGTTTGTCTTATCATCCCCTGCATCCTTTGCACTGCAGCCTGCCAGAATTACTGCTGTCATAGCCACGCAAAGCAACAAACTTAATAACCTTTTTTTCATACCTTTTACCTCCTGCAAATTGTTGTTTTGTGAAATTCCGGAGGTGTTCCTCCAATCATCCCCCGTCTGTCTTCCCTTCCGGTTTTCACTAGCTGTACCCAGATTATAGCATTAATATATCCTTGCATCTTTATCTGATTGTTGAGTAAATTTGCACTATCTGCATATTATCTATTGCTTTATTAACAAAAACGTTTTAATATATGAATATATATTGTACAATAACACCAATCAAAAACCCATTTATAGTAAACTCCCGTTTTCACAGGCATTTCCGCTTTGACCGGGGATAAGGATTAAAAAGGAGGAACCATGGCTTACGAAAGTATCCAGCTGGAACAGCCCCTCGTAGTGAATAAGATTGTTACGATCCATTATTTTGAGTATATGAGCGATTTTAAATATCCCGGAGAAGTGCATAATTTCTGGGAGATCCTTTGCGTGGACAAGGGAGAATTAGAGGTGGTCGCCGATGACAAGGAGCTGACCTTAAGAAAGGATCAGATTATCTTCCACAAGCCCAATGAGTTCCACAGCCTCCGTGCCAATGGGAAGATCGCTCCGAATTTATTCGTAATATCCTTTCTGTGTCATTCCAGATATATGAAGTTTTTTGAAAATAAGATTTTGCATATCAACGACAATGAACGTCAGTTGATTGCACAGATTATCATTGAAGCAAAAAAGACCTTCCGCAACCAGCTGAATGATCCCTATTTTGAGAAGCTGATCCGGCATGAGGACATCCCCTTCGGGTCAGAGCAGCTGATCAAGCTGTACCTGGAGTCCATCCTGATCCAGTTATTCCGCAGATACCAGTCCCGGGACCCCATGGAAATGATTTACCCGAACACCGTGAAGAGGAAAAACGATGTAAAAACCCTGGACCAGCTCCTGGATTATCTGGACAATAATATACAGGGGCACGTAACTCTGGAGCAGATCTGCAGGGATAACCTGATCGGGCGCTCCGTCCTGCAATCCCTGTTCTCCGCCAAATACGGCTGCGGGGTTATTGAATATTTTACAAGGTTAAAAATCGATATGGCAAAGCAGCTGGTGCGCAACAATCACATGAATTTCACCCAGATCGCCGATTATCTGGGCTACAGCTCCATTCATTATTTCTCCCGGCAGTTCAAAAAGGTTACCGGTATGACACCCTCCGAATATTCTTCCTCCATTAAGGTATTGTCCGAGAAGGACCGGAGGCTGGAACAGAAACAGTAGCTATATTTTTACGAAAAAGGGGCCGTTGCAAAAAATTTAAGAGCGCTTTTTATTTCAGCCGCGTGTTCAAAAAAGTAACCGGAGTTTCCCCGAGGGATTACATAGGCCAGCAATCTGTTTTTTAATTTCCTGATTGACGGAAGCCCTCAGTGTCAGCAGATACTCCGCCGATCTGGGATACTGGGAAAACGTAAGCTCTCCCCCGCAGTCTTTTTCAATAAGCTCTGACACCTTATCCCTTCCGGCCAATTGTTCCAGCAGCTGCATCGCCCTGTAATCATTCAGCGCTTCATCCAGAACCATGATACGGATGGATTCCTCCGGCCTGCCGTCCGTTCCCGGATATACGAGAAAGCTGTCTCCGGAAGGAAAGGACTCGCTGCTGTCTGTGTTTTCATAGGGATTAATGTACTCCAGGGAATTTTGGGAATTATAAAAATTATAGCCCCAATGCAAAATACCGGTTAACCGGTATTGATAAACCTGTATCCCGTAAATCCGGTTACGGTAGGAGGGCATTGCCATAAAACGGTTGGAAACCAGCCTTGCCTGACCGGTGCAATAATACGCCCAAAGATTTTCCGTTTTATTTTCCAGAAACGGTTCAATATGGTCCGTAGCGCAAACCGGCTCCTTCACCAGACCGTTCTTGTAAAATTCATAATCAGAAATGGCGTCTATTATGTGAAAATCCTTTAAATGGCGGGAGGCAATCTCCCATGCTTTTTTATAAGACCCAAGATCATCCTTCCCCGGTTCATCAGAAATATGAAAATAGGTCACGTCCTGTATTCCCCATTCCTTTAATTTTTCGGTCAGACTGGGCAGGTAGCAGTTCAAAAAGTTCTCATATTCCCCTCCGGCAGAAGGGGTATCCCATCCAAAGATTCTCTGATAATTTCCCTCGACCATAGCCATGATTTTAGGAGCCGCCTTGGCTCCCCACTGGGTAAACAGGTGGGACATCTCATAATAACGAATGCCCTTCTTCCGGCACAGGGTAATAAACCTCTTTAATCTGTCAAAATTAAAGTGATATTGACCCTCCCCCACCTTAACATCCACCAGCTGTATCGTCGTCCTTTCCCCTCCGATTTTCGTATCGAGGGGCGGGGTAAACATCGGCACCAGTATCATATTACAATTTCTACGTGCCGCTGTTTCAATAAAACTGTCCATAATATCCCAATGCTTTTTGGAAAATACTTTGACGTTATAATAATCGGCAAGGCAATCACCGTGGAACCATTCCGTATGCTTTAAATTCAGGTCAGGAAGCCTGACTCCGATTACCTCAATCTGTGTGTCAATGCTGGCAGCGGCACAGCCCGCTTCCTCTCTCAGCTCAATTCTGACCGGATAAGTGCCGGGCAATATGCGCTCCGAAACAGCAACATCAATCCACAGGCTTCTCCACTGTCCCTGAATTAACCTCACCCGATTCTCCTGGAGATTTTTCAGCAAATCCGGAAACATACCCGGGGTTCCCTTCAGATAATCCTCATCCCGCAGGACATGAGCCGGATATCTGCTTGGAACCAGATCAACCTTACGCACCCTGATATGTTCCTTCAATGGGGAAATAACCTGGACCGTTACCCAGGGTGACTGACAGGAGTCATTACAGTAAGCCATCTGAAACGAGACCTCTTCTCCCCAAAGGGCACTAAGCCCCCCGTCCTCTCCCCGGCTGTCCGGTTCCTGATCCGGAAATACTTTTTCCAAACTGTGAAGCATCTTTACCTTTAATTCGCTCATATCCTTCCAGCCTCCCGCTTTCCTTTACTGCCTGTAAATCTTTTTTTCTGTAACCTCACCGTTTTTCCATTTTAAATCGATCCGTTTGCTCCACAAGAGCCTCATTTCCCCATACGGGCTGGCTTTACTTCTTTTTATTCTCAATCAATTTGATTAAGCCAGGGCAATATGCAACAACAGATTTTCCATTATATTCCATATAACAAAACGTAGTATCGCCATCCAAAATTTTAATAAATTCACCATTCGTAAGATTAACAATCAGTACGAAATCAGATGTCGTACCAAGCTCTTGTTCCTTATTTAATTTAGCTTTATTATATGCTGTAAGAAACTCTTGAATAAATGCCTTATCGTCTGAACTATTATATGTTTCATTATATACTTGTATATTGTGAATATCATTTATTGATAGCCTAATGACAGGGTGGATAACATGATATCTCAAAAAAAGATACATAAAAAAAATGCACATAATATAACAAAAGGAAGTAAAACTTTTCTTTTCATTTGGTATATTCCCCCTCTCACAAAATTACTATCATAGTATATTATCACAATGAAAAAATCAAGTCGATTCCGCTCTCACTTTTCACTTAACCATTGACATAACACACATTTACCTATATACTAGGTAAAAATCTAACAACGGAGGAACCACTTCCATGTTATATATTAATCACCGTCATCACCACCATATTATCCGCGATTAACCATGATGCTGAAGCATAGGTATAATCGCTATTTGGGTTATGCCTGTGATTAATAAATATATTGGTTCTATGATATATTTAGCCGCACAGGGAATAACCTGTGTGGCTATTTTATTGCAAGGAAGGGAGAAACAATTATGAAAATCAATACGATTAAAGGAACGAATGACTATCTGCCCCAGGAAGCCGCCCTGAGGGACTATATCCAAACTACAATACTGGGAGTCTACAAAGCCAATGGCTTTGACCGTATCATGACACCTGCTGTGGAAGATATTGAAAATCTAAACAAAAGTGACGGCGGAGACAATCTTAATCTTATTTTTAAAATATTAAAACGGGGAGATAAGCTTGATGCCGCATTAAAAACAGAAAATCCCCAGGACTTATCCGATATGGGACTGCGGTATGATCTGACCCTGCCGCTTAGCCGGTATTTTTCCAATAACCGCAATGATTTGATGCTGCCTTTTAAATGTATCCAGATTGACAAGGTATATCGTGCGGAAAAGCCCCAAAAAGGCAGATTGCGGGAGTTTCTGCAATGTGATATCGACATTATCGGCTCTGAATCAAGAAATTGCGAAATGGAACTGATCACCGTAACGGCTAAAGCTTTACTTCAGATTGGGCTGCGGGATTTCACTGTAAGAATTAATGACCGCGTTATTCTTACGGATTTATTAACAGGCTTGGGATTTCCGGCAGAAGATATCCCCAGTGTGTGCATTACCTTTGACAAGCTTGACAAGATTGGAGTGGCCGGGGTGAAAGAAGAACTGGAGGAAAAGAAATTTGAAGCTTCCAGTATTGATGCCTTAATAAAGCTTTTGGATGATTTTCCATTATCATTGGATGCTATAAAATCAAAAGTGAATCAGATCCAGCGAGTCATGCAGCTGGAGAATATCATAGAAGCTGTAAGGCTGCTGTCCGGTAATCAATATAATATTGAATTTGACTTATCATTGGTACGGGGTCAGGGCTATTATACCGGTACTATATTTGAAATCGTCAGCCCTTCCTTCAAGGGCGCCATTGCCGGCGGCGGAAGATATGATGGTCTGATTGGAAAGTTCATTAATGATAAAGTTCCCGCTGCCGGGTTTTCCATTGGTTTTGAAAAAATATTCTGTATATTAAAGGATAACGGCTTCATACCGCCGGATAACAAGAAAAAAATAGCCCTGCTGTATCTGGAGGATTTCATTGAAGCTTCCAGGTTAAGGGAAACCATGCAGGCGGAATATGATGTGACTCTCTATGAAATGCCTAAGAAATTAAGTAAATTTTTAAGCCAGTTACAAAAAAGCGGGTATTATGGTTTTATCACATGCGGTCAGGCAACTGACGTTAAAGTATTAAAAAGTTAACGCAGTCTGTCTCCAAAGATTTGAGCATAATTGGGACTGTACTCAACCAGCGTATCACTTACATCAAATACTATCGCTTTATATTTCAACATTTTTTCTCTCCAACAATTTTGAAATTCTCTTGAACATAAACTGCTGCCCTGATGCTTTCGATTATTGCTGTTTTTCAATTTTATATAAGTTGTTAATACTGATAACGAATATCCTTATATTCACTTGCTTTCTTCACCATACTGGGCTTTTTCTTTGCTCCGCTCATTCCTATATCATAGGTCGCATCCACGGTGTACCATTTGTCCTTTTTACTGTCATAAATCACATTCCAGGCATGATACTCGGATATATTGGGCGTATATCCGGTTACCAGCCTCACGCGTATCCCCTGGCTGCGCAGCATGGATGCCATTACGGCGGAGATATCATAGCATATGCCCTTTTTATTTTTGTACACGATTTTAATATCCGGAATATATCCCGACTGGAGGTCATCTACCTTGTCATAATCATAGTCAAAGTTCTTCACTACATAATCATAGATCGCCTTAACCTTCTCCGCCTCCGTCTTGCACTTCTTCGTCAGCTGGCCGGCTTTGACAATTGCATCATAATCCATATCATAATTTACGATTATATTGGGATGTAAATAAACATCATCCTCATTCTCCAGCTCCAGCTTAAACTCCTGGCTCTGAATCACGCTGTATTTGTTGCCTGTGACGTTCTTACAGATTCGGATCGTATAGGTTCCGTTCCCCATGGTCAGCGGAATATCCAGGCTGTTTTTGCCCTCACCCAGGTCATAATAATAGCTCTTGTTATCTTTCATAACGGCTATCTTCATCTTGGCATTACCCGTATTATCATAGCTTACGGTCAGAACTCCGTTTTTATTATCCTTCAAAAGCTCAGATGCCATCGCCTTATCCGCAGGCAGACGAAGCAATATCGACAGAAACAAAAGCAGCATTGCGCAGCGAAGTGTATTCTTTATTGTTTTTTCCATATCGCGCCTCCTTCTTTCGTAAATCAACGATTACACCATCAGGTTCCTTTTCATCATTTCCATGTTGATACAGTGGGTCAGTGCTGTATCCGCATCAATCTTATTTGCCTGGTACAGCTCAAGAATGCTTTGATCCATTGATTTCATCCCGCCCTGGGAAGCAGCTAAAATCACAGAATCAATTTGATGCACCTTCCCGTCACGGATCATCGCTTTGACGGCATTGTTCGCCTGCAATACCTCAAATGCCGGTACCAGACTGTCTCTTCCCTTCAACAGCTGCTGCGATACGATTGCTTTCAATACCATGGACAGCTGGAATCGAATCTGAATCTGCTGATTCGCAGGAAAAACATCAATAATCCGATCAATTGTATTCGCCGCTCCGATGGTGTGCAGAGTAGAAAAAACCAGATGCCCCGTCTCCGCCGCCGTCATGGCAATCTCAATGGTTTCATGATCTCTCATCTCTCCGATGAAAATAACATCCGGAGATTCCCGCATCGCCGCACGCAATGCCTTACTGTAAGAGGGCGAATCGATGCCGATTTCTCTTTGGCTGACAATGCTGTTCCCATGCTTATGCAAATATTCAATCGGGTCCTCCAGCGTCAGTATGTGACAATTTCTATTTTTATTGATATAGTCAATGATGTATGTCATGGTAGTGCTTTTTCCGCTCCCGGCCGTACCGGTAACCAGAACCAGTCCTTTAGTCAGGCTGCCCAGCTCAATCACGCCCTGGGGTATTCCCATCTCCTCCAGCTCCGGCATCTGAAAGGCCACCACCCGCAGCACCGCACTCCAGGTACCTCTCTGCTTATATATATTCACGCGGAATCTTCCTACACCGGCCAAGGCAACCGCAAAGTCATCATCGCCGCTTTTTCGCAGCTCCGTCTCCCGGCCGCCGGACATGGCATACATCTCATTCACAAGAGAAAGAGAATCCTCCGGCTTCAGGCGATAGTCACTCTGCTGTATAATCATTCCTTTTATCTTAAAGGATACCGGCCTTCCTGCAATGAGAAAAATATCAGAGGCATGCTGATCAACCGCCGACGACAAAATATCTTTCAGTTCCATTGCCTACCTCCTCATTCATCAAATGTACCATCCCAGATCTCGATTCCCTCCGAATCATATTCCCCCTGCTCCTTCGTTACCATTTTCCAGCTGATGATGGACAAATACGGTCCGGAGTCCTTCATCCCGGGAGATACCTCTACCTTAAGGGAGGAAGCATTATTCATTGCAACCTCATATGTAACAAGCCCTTCCTGCTGCTGTACCTGTGTAACCCCTTCCAGTTCTGAGGCCATGGTCTCCAGCTTCTCCCACTGCTCCGGAGAACCATTCCATTGAAGATGAACAAGAAGCTCATTAAGCACCATCAATAGCTCTTCTGCTTTCGAATCCGCAAGATAATATTCCTCCGCCCTGGCCGCCGTTTTTTCTGACAGCTTCAACTCATGATAGGAGGTACGGACCGACAGCACTCCGAAAATCGTCAATAAAATCACCAGCAGTATTACAATAATGGAGGTCCCGCCAATATTTATCCGAATACTTCCCCTGCCGCTCATATCTGCGCCTCCTTTCCATCAACCTCTCAAGCCGGAATAACAACCATCAGTCCGGAATGAATTTACTGACACTCAGCCTGCACAGGCTATTCAAATCCTCTTCACTGCCGGTGCGCTCTTTCACCCTGGATGCTGTAATTCTCGCTTTTTCCAGATGCCCGGCGCTGCCGGCCACCCGTTCAAGATAAACCGTAATTTCATAGATACCTGTATTATCGGACTGCTCCCAATCCTGTTGATAATACCCACGGTAAAATCCGGTACCTTCGTCGGTCGTCTTCTCCATTCCCATATCCGCCAACGCCGTTTCAAAGGAAGTGCTTCCCTTGAGCCGCTCTGCTATATTCTCCGCCTGAATGACCGCTTTGCTGTAATCCAACGCCCTCCTCGACATGTGATCTGCCGAGAGAAATATTCTGACGATTATGACACTCATTGCTGCAAACACACCCAGCATCAGGACAAATTCAATCATAACAATTCGAAATGTTCTTGAGGTTTTTTCAATTTCCATAGCTTACCTCCCCCACAGGCCCGCTCCCAGACCTGGGACAAAGCAATCGTTCCTCCGTTTCACCTGCTTTATTCCGAGCCGTAAGCTGCAGATAGCCGTCCTCTGTCAGCTTAATCCGGAACTCTTCTATCTCAATGGCCGGAACTCCGTAGCTAAGCTCATAATCCATTCCGGCTTCCCTGTAAAGCTCACATAGATATCCTTTATAATGATAGATCAGGGTTTCATACCGGGCACCCTCGATCTCCTCACCCAGAACCAGAACGGGCACCCCTTCCTTTTCTTCCATGTTCACGGAATCGGAGGTATCCGACTGCCGTACTTTCGTAGCAACATAGGACAGGGAGGTCCGAAGCTGGAAATTATCATTCGTCACCAGTACAATATTCTTATATGCCCCGATACCCACCGTAACCAGCAGGAGAGAAGTCAGGATAAACACACCAATAATAAGAAGAACACTGAGCAGCTTCGCTGTCCAGACCTTTTGATGTTTATCCATATTCCATCCTCCCTTCTGATTTTCAATCCACATCCATTCTCTTGCGCCTATCGCTCAAATACTTCGATATCGGGCATAAAATTCGATGAAACGCAATTATAACTAACATAATAATGATCGGAATCTATCCTTAGATAATAGTTCTCTTCCAGATAGGATAACCGGGCAGGATATATTCCTTCAACGGCATAGCACTGAATCGCGGCCTTACGGACGGCCTGCTCCGTCAGGAGCAGCTCCTGCTTCCTGCTGATATCGTCAATCCGGTTGATTCCTCCCCAAAAAAGCGCCAGCACCAGGACCGCTATTCCAACACTTGCCAGGACACTGCCTCGGAAATATTTCAATTTTCTCACTTTTCGTTTCTTCATGACAACACCCATCCCCTAACCTGCGTTATCCGATGAAGGAGATAATATTCATCAGCGGCAGCATGACAGACAGCAATACAAATCCGATCAATAACGCTAAAAACACCACCAGCACTGTCTCAATATAGGCAGCGGCTTTATTCAGCAGGGCGGAAGCCTCGTTATTATAACGTTCGCCCAGCTTGATAAATGCCGAATCCAGATTGCCGCTCTTTGCCGCCACAAGAATAATGGTCCTGTCCATTCCGGTGACTAGCTTCGACTGCTGTATCGCATCCTCCAAGGGGTGCCCCTTCCCTGCAAGCTCCCTGCATTCCTTTACCTTTGCCAGAACCGCCGGATTATCCATGGTTTCCATGGCCAAATCAAGGGCTTTTATGGTATCCATACCGGATGGAAGCATCAAGGCCATGGAAGAAATAAATCTTCCCACGGAGATCCGCCCGGCCAACCCCTTCGTCGCCGGGAACTTGTACACTACGTCTTTTATCAGCCTCGCACCCCGTTTCGTGCGGTAGACAAGGAGAAGAAGGAGTGTAACGAACGCCAGCACCCCGACAAGGACAGCGGCTGCAATTCCTGCATTTACACCAAAGGACATTAAGCTGCCGGAGGTGCTCTCAACCTCCGCGCTCAGCTCCTGATACATCGTTTCAAACAAAGGCAGTATCCGAAAAACCAGCGCCCATAAAATCACTGCAATAATCAGAAAAAGGATTGCCGGATAAGTCACCGCACTTCGAATGCCTGCCTTCACCCTGCCCTCCCTCTCATAATAAGCCGACAGAGAGTGCATCACCTGCTCTATGCTGCCGGACGCCTCTCCCACACTCACCATATGAACCATATATTCCGGAAAAGCCCCTGTCTTGCCAATGGCCCGGGACAGGCTCATCCTGGCTTGCAGGCTCATCTCTATTTCATGGAGAACGGCTTTGGTATGTCCTTCCTCCGTCTCACCGCATAGGACAGAAACCCCTTCATACAGGGATATGCCACTGCCCAGCAGTGTTGCGATATGATCGCAGAATATTGATATTTCATCCGAAGAGAATCTTTTGGCTTTGACACTTCTATTTTTCAACCCCATCCCTCCATGCTTTCGTAAAATATAACATATTATAACATTATTCATTCTTTTCTTCAACCTTATCTAAATTCAATGGCAAAACCAATTGGCCAACAAATAATTCTACATTGCTTCTAGTATATATCCTTCTTCCTGATAATAAGATAAAGCAAGATCCAAAGTAAGCAGGAAAAGCCTGATATTTCAAATGAGAGGAAGGCTTCTTAGGGTTACAAAACTTTTGACTGTACAGATTTATTAGACTAATATTGGAATTAAATCAAGTCAATACGACAAACAACGTTTGGTTCTAATTGATATTCCATCCCTTTCACTACTAAGGTCCCCCCCACTTTATTGGTACATACGGTAACTGTTTCCTCATCCATTTCTAGTATAATTTCACCGTCTTTTACCGGCATCTTACCTTTTAGTCTCTTTAAGCCACCCAGATTAGGACTTATCTTAAAGGTGTCATAGCCGGCGGAAGTCGGAGCAACACCAAAATAAAATCGGCCGAGAAGATAAATAGGGCTCGCTCCCCATGCATGACAGAGACTTTTTCCAAAGGGATCCCCATACATACTATACTTTTCTTTACCTGTAACACTAGGATCAAATTCTTCCCAGAAGGTTGTAGCACCTATTTTTAGCATACTTCCCCAGTAGCTTTTCATTTGATCTGTTACATAATTAAACTGGCCAATCTCACACATCGCTTCCAGCTCAAAAAATTTAAAGAACGGTGTTATTATCTGAGGGATCTGGTCATTTAATATTACGTTTTTTATTATGCTACTACGCTTATTCTCATCTGCAAAGCCAAAACGTATGGCAAAAATATTGGCATGGCGGGTAACATTACGTTTTCCTGATTCAAAGCTATCAATATAAGCACCTTTTTCCTCATCCCAATACTTATTATTAATTTCGTTTTTCATCCATTGATATCTTCTCGTATGTTCAATGCTTTTCATACCTAGCAAAGCTTCAATTTTAGATATTATACGAAGCGCTTCACAATATAACATTTGCTCTGCACAAACCGCACCTGTCTTATCAATTTCTGCCCAATCAATGAAAATCCAATCATTTTCCTTACCACGCATCCACATATCATCATCGGTACGCGCAATACAATATTCCATCAGTGTTTTCATACGGGGATAGATAAATTCAATAAAAGAAGTATCCTTAGTAGCCTCATAATATAAACCAATACTGATTATCCAGTAAAAGGAGTAATCTACAATTGTATTAATATGACTCGCAATCGGATCTTTCCCTCTTAAACCGATCAAGGTCCTTTTTGTTATCTCAGGGTCAAAAAACAGATAGTGATTGATATAGATACTTTGATAAGCATCTCCGGACCAAACCCATCGATCCCTTTTTATTCCATCAAGGTAAAATTCTCTGCAATTTAAGGCGAAGGTATATTCTGCTGTATCCCAAATCTGATTGATGAGTTCATCGTCAGAAGAGAACTCCGCTTTTGTCTCTAATCCAAGCAATTCATACCATACCGTAAAATCTTGTTCCTCTCCTTTTATATACAGGTAACGAAATGCACGAGGAACACAACAGTAGGGCTTATCCTGCGGTTCTATTGCTTCCCAGAGATAGGTATTCTCTATCTCTAGTGCTTCAATTTCTGATTCTCCATAATAAATCGTGATCGGTCTCTTAATTTCGTTAAAAAGCAGTGAAGCAAAGGTTTGCTTTCCAAAATCATATAACATATTCCCGGATATAACCTTCACATCAACAAGTGTAATCTGCTCCAATTGGAACGGAAAAATCTCAGGATCTGAATCATATTTTGTATAAGCATTACTGCTGCCAACCTTCAACCAGTTATTACTATAATCATCAACTTTCCAATTTTCATCACTATTTATTTCATTCCCTTCCACAAACAGGCAAGGTAATCCCTGTATACTAGCTGTTACAGCTTCAATCAGATGTGTTCCAGGTCCTATCTTTATTTTTGTCCCAAAAGCATATTTCCTTCCATCCACCGCTATATAGCCTACTTCATGGGCATATGCCGTTATAACTTCTTCCTGATTTATAGTAATTTCTCGTCTAAAACGAATGCTATGACAGCAATCATCCAGTTTCCAATAGGCAGGCCATTGAAAGCCTCTTTCTTCTCTACGTAAATTTAATTTTAGATGATGATGTATTTCATAATCGCCGGGATACCAGATCCATTTTGCTTTATTATTCATAAGTCCACCTCTTGATTAAAGACTAAAATTATTTTGACTCTAATAGTGAAAAATGTGATATTTTGCACTATTGATTATTTATGCTCCATTCTTTTGGGTAAATTCTACTTTATTATTAGATAATCTCTGTTTTATGCACTTCTTCTATCTAATGTGCATAATGCCAGGGCTTTAAGTACCCTGGCATATGCTATCAGTTATTAGGGAGTGGGTGTAGCTTCTGCTTCTGCGGCTGCATCAACAATCGCCTGCATATCTGCATCATAATCATGAGAGATGATATCAGCCAAGGCTGTATCAATCTGTGATTGATATTTTTCAATTGCTGTCTAAGGTGTAGATGTACCATCTTTAATTTCAGTAAACATATTATTCATTGTACCCTCAACACCAGAAAAGGCTTTGATCGGATTAATAATACTAACCCCTTTATCTAATATATAAGCTACATTTTTTGCAGACTCTTCATCACGAGCCCAGTTATAATCCCTTCTTTAAAATCATTTATAATGTTTACCTTCTTCCGCAGAGATAGGATCCAGCGGTCTCCGGAGGAAGTTCATCAGAAAAGATCACATCTGCTGTTTTAATAGTAAAGCCTTGACTCTGTTTTGTTTGGTTTACAACATAAACCACGATACTTCCGTCCGGATTTAGAAAAGCTATATTAGTCACTGTATCTTTACTGCCATAGCAACTTTCAATTACCCGCGCTCCTCTTTGTACATACTTGGAAATCTGACAGTAGAAGTAATAATCAACTGTACAGTACCAATCATCATTATTTCCATGCGGAGCACGAATTGGTTGAGGGGGATTTGCTCCATCGAGCGGTCCCAAAGCTGGTTCCCCTCTTTCATCCAGGAAAACAAGCCATGCGTTATATGTCTCTGCACCATTTCTAAAATATTGAATGATCCGATCCGCCCCTGATATATTATAGGTGGAGCGCTCTGTTAGATGCATTGATTTATCCGGGAAGGCTTTTTTTATCTCTCCCATTACATCAGGTTCTCCTCCATAATCATGAAATGCTACACCGTCAATCATATGGATAGTTTCCGTATCATTTAAGATCGGCCAGGCATATTCCTTAGCGCTAAAGAAATTTGTATCCATGATCCATATTTCTGTTTTTAAACCTTTACTCTTAAATACTCCATGGATTACTTTTAAAAATTCTTTATGTTCTTCTCCGGTATATGCGGTAGTCGGATATGCTTGTACTACATCAGGCTCATTTTGAATGGTTATTGCATGAATGGGAATCCCTTGTTCCTCATAACCTTCCACTGATTTCGCATAATATTGTGCCAGCACCTGATAGCATTCTTTTTTTACACTACCGCCATTTATAAGACTTTCATTTGTTTTCATCCAGGCCGGAGGGCTCCAAACAGATGCAACGATTCTCATGTCCGGATTCATAATCATAGCTTCTTTGATATAATCTATGTATCCGCGTTCTATATCCTTTATAATCGAGAAATTATCTAATTTAAAATCCACTTTTCCCTTTGGCATGTCATCATATGTTTCAAATACATCGGCCGCAAAATCAGATGAACCAAAACAGATTCGCATAAAGTTCCAATTAGCACCTTCTGTAGGGTGAAAAAGTGTACGCATTAGTCTTTCCCTGTTTTCAGGTTTCAAATGGATTAAATTATAAAGAGTCGAACCATCAAATGAACTTCCAAATCCCTCCAATGGCTGTTTCATATTTGATACATCCACTTCAATGATCGTGCCTTTATTTTCATTTGTTATAGATAATGTCTTCTCTGTCAGCTTTAAATTCATATCCTGTGATGTATAAATTGCTCTCACATTTAGATTACCGGATTTAATAAGATGAATATTTACCGTAGCTTCTACCTTATTATAGCCTTTTTTTTCTCCGACCACTCGAAAGGTAAATTCACCCTGTAAGCGTAATGGAGGTGACCATAGGATCACACCGGTTCTTACGTTGAGATAGCAGCCCTTCGGTAGATTTTCTGCCTTATACTGATCAATATTTTTTCCTTCTAAGGGATATACTAATGTATCTCCCGAATGCATGAGTACCTGATATTCCTCCTTCAATAGAGGTTTTCCATCTACAAAGATACATATTGTCTGGTAGTCATAGCCTTTCCCGTCAGTTACTTGTAATTTCAGATGATGGAAACCACCCTGTTCATCTGTTGGCGTCCAGTTAAGTGCTTCGTTTTCAAAAGCGGCGCCTTCCGGAAGATTAAAGCATGAATAAGTAAGTGTATCGCCATCCTCATCCACTGCCTCCGGTTTTAATATGAATTCTTCTCCGGCTTTTATCTGCTGCCTTCTCAATCTTTTAAAAACCGGAGGATGATTCGTGCCATCACCAAGGATGTAAAGACCCTTCATACTCCAATGGACTGCATCATCAAACAAGACACCAAACTGACGGTTAATAAAGGTTTCCGTATTGGTTATACGTAGATATCGTGTATTTTGTGGAGAAAAACGAATCTGATATAGCCCTGTAAAGGTACCGTCATAAATACCATTGTATATATTTTCCCAAATAGATCCATCATGGGACACCTGAACATGAAAACGTCTGGGAAAACTATTTTCCCCTTCACCAACATCCATAACGAGTCCATCGATCATGCGGTTTTCACACAGATCAACTTGAAACCATTGACCGCTCATAATTCGGATATGACTGTTCCAACCTGATAACCTATTATTGTTAAATACATTCTGCGCGTCCAAGCTATTCTCTGATGCAGTTGCAATAAAATTACTGCTATCCAAGGCGCCTTCAATTATTGGAGAATTTCTCTCCTGCTTGGCAAATCGTGACATAACCCTTGCCAAAGGCTCATTTAACTGATAATGCTCTGTTGAAAAGCCAAGAAGCTTTTCTGCTATCAGGTTATATTCATCATTCTCATAACATACGGAAGGACTTTCGCAATGATGAAACAGACCCCAGCTATTCGTAACATCCAGATCAATGTTTTTATATGCCCAATTCGACCAGGAAATATCATTCATTTCCAATAAAGTGAACCATTCTTCCCAGGCATCCGTAAATCTCCAGAAATTAAATTCTCCCGCTAATACAGGAACATTCCATTTCTTTTGATAGTCAACCAAATAGGCAGAGACATCTCTGGCAAATTTTATTTGCTCCAGACAATTATTTCTCTGGCTGTCATGATAATGATGTGTTTGATAGATCACATTCTCCCACCCATTGCTATTCGGCGAACCAAGGGTTTCAAAATCAAAAAAAGCCCCCATAGATATAATGTGATCCGGATCAATACTACGTACTTCATTATATAGTCTGTCGTACAGCTGAACAACACTGACCGGACTGCTCTCAGGTGCAACGGGTTCATTTAACAGATCATAGGCGGCAATAATGGGATTATTCCTATATCGCTCTGCCATAGCTCTCCATATTCTTACGGTTTGTTCCTGATATTCAGAATTTACCCATTGTTCATTTGATCCGGTTTGGCCGCCGGTTAGCCATCCTGCCGAATGACCGCCTCTTGTTCCATGTAGATCCAGCATAAGATACATCCCACGATTGCCACACTGTTCCATGGCATAATCAATCTGATCCCATGCGTTATGTTTTATCCTGCCTTCTTCATCCATTATTTCCTGCCAATAGATAGGTAGACGTATAAAATTGAAACCCAAATCCTTTAGAAAATCAAAGTCACTTTCTTTTATGTAATGTGTTTGATATACGGTTAAAAGTTGCTCTGTTTTTTCATTCCCAAATCTCTCTTTCAGAATAAGACGGCCTGTATAATCATCATAAAATTCCTCCAGTTTGATACGAATTTCAGAGATTGACCAGTAAGCTTGCTCTCTTGTACCTGTCTGTATTATTTTAATATAACGGGCATTCGTCTTATCGAACTTCATTTTCGTTACTGCTTCAGGTTCTGATTCCCTTGTTATAATCTCTTTCCAATGCACGAGATCAGACGATACAAGGATTCGACATCCACCAGGGAAGTCATTTGCATAATTTCCTGCATCAAGTTCAATACTGTTAAATACAGTATCACACCCCAGGTCCATAACAATATAGTCTTTCTCTTTCCATTGTGCGGAATGGTTGGTCCATCTGGTATTCCGATTACCATCGGTTAATACGGCCAGTGCTTCTTCCGTACTCCAGGCAGGTTGAGTTTCGACAATCCTCCATTTTGCGGAATCACTCATGATAGTACGAGTACCACCGCCATCCATCCAACCTTCCCGGTGAAGCCACCCTCCTAAGTTAGTACCTTTAAGAACTACTTTTTCGCCTTTGCCCCTTTGCTTTCTTATATAAATCCCATCCGTTTTTAAGAAATCATCTGAACACATACCCTTTGTCATACTTTACCCCCCCCCTTAATCACAATATTCATTAGTTAGATCTGTCTTTCACATCATAGATAGCCCGATTGGTCTGTCCCTTTGCATCTGTTACGATAATAACCATTCTTGCACCGCCTTTTTGATATGTACCACTGATCAGACCTGTTTCTTCGTTTATCGATAACCCTTGCGGCAATCCTGTTGCTGAGAATGTGTAGGGTCTTTCCCCTCCTTGGGCAACAATTTGAAGCTTATACTCCTGTCCGGTCTCACTGCCAGGCGGATTTATATTTTGTATGATCAATGGTAATTCGGAATTTACTTCAATATAAGTCTTTCCAATTATATTTAATTCATCATTATCGTCATAGAGTCTTGAGTATCTGCCTTCATAAGGATTAGCGCCTCCACCATAATTATCTAAAAAGAAAGAATATCGCTCAACAAAACCCAAACCTTCTAACATAGCTGTACACCTTGTCAGATACTTTGCTGAGCTTTCTGCCGTGTAGTCTTCGTTAACTCCGCCAGACCAAGCACTAACATCAATGCATCCAAACTCAGTCAACCAGATAGGAAGCCCATACTTTGAATATAAATCGCTCAATAACACTCTTAAATTGGAAACGGATGCTGTATCGGTAACATCCTGATAGCAGTGTACCGACAGGAAATCCACACGATATCCCAGCTCTTTGCATTTCGACATAAATTCATCTAGCCAGGCATAATCCGCCGCAACGGCAGGTGATCCGAGACGAATTCCAATCTCTTGGAGCTTCGGCCAAGCTTTTATGGCTTGCTTCACTGACATCTCGCATCCACCAGCCTCACCACCCATATCCGGTTCATTAAAGGTTAGTAAGTTGGTATACTTTCTATTCTCATAGCCGTTTTTGATTTTCTTGATATTACTGGCATTCGCATCATTATAACCCCATATCATAGGCACATAATCAAGAGCAGTCTCTACAGAGGGAGGTTTGATACCCCAATTATAATACCAACTAATATTCAGTACCTCTAACTTGGCGATATGGTCTGCACTGCCGGAATTATATCTGGATGATGCAACACCTTTTTTCGTAACACTATTTTCATAATCTAACAATTCACCAGTCACAGGCACCATACCCACCTCACTATCATAACCTTCTATTGAATTATTTTGTTTTAGTAACCCTTGCTCTGAAGTTTGCTTACAACCACTTACCAGTAATAGCATCATGCATAGAAGCACTATTAAGAAAAAGTTCCATTGTTCTCTTTTTTTCATTTTCATCCCCTTCTTAATACAATATTCTATTACTACTTACTTTTAATCGCTACTCTGGCATGGAACATATGATAAAAATGGCACGATTTTTAGGAATATTGACTTCTATTTCATATCCTCTCTCTTGCTGTATCGCTTGGGTCAAAGGATAAAGTTCATCTGTTTCCGGAATTACTAAGTCTGGTCGCTTCTCTGATTGCACCCATATTGTTAGAATTTCTTCTTGATCATTATAATTTGTGATATTTATTATCCTATCATCACCCTTCACATAAGATACGACTCCTATCCCATACTGCTGTTCACCTAAATGAAGATATGGATCATGTAGCCTTCCGGGATATGACATCTGAGTTCGGGTTAATTTGTCAGTGCCCTTCCATATTTTAAAAGGACGAGTGACAAGAGCATTGCAGAGATCAATTACCTCAGGAGCAGTTGCTGCAATCTTATATTTCTCCGTTTGAAGCGTCGGTAGTTTGTCTGGTGCGAGGTAATGTTCGCCTGCTTCCCCAACAACATCAGTTAAAGGGCTATTATAACGAATAATTGTTCCTCCTTGTTTCACAAATTCATTAAACAGCAGCACGGTTTTAGCTGTCAGAAGTTCAATCATAGGAAGAATAATCGTTGTATATTCTGCGTTTGTATGTACGTTAACTAATTTTCCTTCTTTTACAATAAAGCAGTCATTTGCATCACTGTTAAAGATCTCAAAATCATAATTTTCGTTTGATAACATACTGCATAGATACTGAAAACAATAGTCTATCTCTCTCGCATGCTGATTCCTAACCCAAGGTCCTTCTTTAAAGTAGCATGTTATAGTTTCAAATTCAGGTTGGTAATATGTCCAAAAAGTTTCAACCGGGTAGTACATTAAAAGTTTCGTATCGTTTACACTATTTTGCATTATCCTGGACATACAGGTCTGCATTTTGGTAAACTCCGACATACGATCCCAATGGCTCCATTGATAGAAGTATGATGGGGGCCAATCATACTTGCGCTCATCCCGAATAGAATAATAGAAACCATGTATAATAATAAGATTAATCCCCTGTTGGAACAGCCAGTTTGATATCTTCACAAGACCTTCATAATCCATATCCCAACCGGTAGCTCCAAAACTTTCCGAAGCTACAATCAGTTTCCCATAATTATGAGCTGCGCTGGAGCACATTTTTGCATTTAAGCTTCCGATACCATTATCTAAGTGATCTATTCCGGGAATATGCATATAACGGAATATTCGCATAATATCAGCATTAAAGCGGGACTGTGCAGCCAGAGTTTCTTCACCCAGTACGTGCCCTGTATAAATCAAATTATTCTTATCGCACCAATCATACAATTGTTTGAATGTATTTTTTTGCAATAATGCAGCAACCACATCAAAATAATCGTATCTGACATATTTACACGAATCATCCTCTCTTAATAGAAGATGCAACAATGGAACGATATCATATCCCTTTATTTTTTTGAATTCTTCTTCGAATTTAGATGTCCATGGCAAAGCGTTAAGAAATCTCGTTTCATCCATAAATATTCCGGTAATCGTTTGACCGAACTCTTCCATAAAGTATTCTTTATATTTTTCGTGGGTCAGGTCAATAAATTGTTTGATTGCATTCTCTCCCAAATAATCAACTGCGAGCCTTCCAAATACATCATAGGTGTTAACCGCCAACTTAACAAGATAAACGGTACAGGTTTCTTCTGCAATATAGTGATCTACTTGTGAAAGAATACTTTTTCCTGTCTTATCTCCTTTTATATAAATAGTAGCATTCACGATTCTACTATGCTCAATATGCTCACCATCCGGCGGTATCGATAGACCCACACCTGCATTTAGCTCAATTTCATAAATTAACAGAAAATGTTCTCTATGATTAATGTCCTGGGTTACTTTCCCATTACAGTTTCCGCTAGGCCAATTATTTTCATCATATAACCATACCTTCATATTCTTTTCTTTTATAGTTTTTATGGCATGTTGAATTTTTTGAAACCATTCATCCGATAAATAATCAACCTGTAATCCATGCCTGGCATGGATGATAGGTTGATTGGCTCCGATGCTATTCATCATTTCTATCTGCTTCGATATCTCTCCATCCGTGATAGTATCATTCCAAAACCAAAATGGCGCCAAACTATGTAATGAATCATCCGTTTTCATAAAATCGCTTATATTTATGTTCATATACTCTTCTCTTTTTCCTATTTGATATTTGGTATTGTTATAAAACCATTCATGTTTATCGTTAATATGCTTCCGCCGGATTTCTCCGGCAGAAGGCATTTGTTGTTATTTGATTCTTATGATTAAAGCGTTTAAAGGTGCTGCGCACATTTCCGGAGGTGCTTTTGACGCTTTAATCATTCTTATTTCAGTCCTTGAACTTAGTCAACTAAGAATGCTCTAAGTTCGTTAATACTCCAGTAATTCGTGGGACCGTCACCAGTCTGATTAATACGGAAATACCTTGCTTTTGTAGTATCAAAATCTATGTTTGTAAAATACATATCAGCAATACCAGCTGCAACAGAAGTCCAGTTCGTACCATCTTCAGATACAAATACCTCATATCCTTTCGCAGCATCGCCACTTGGAGTCCACAACATAATTCTGTTGAAGTCCTGTGCAGAACCAAGGTCAACCATTACCCACTGATCCATGGTTCCTGGCATCTGTGCTTCTCCATTTGCCCAACGGGTTGCACCGTCGCCATCAATCATATTTGCCTTATCATCACCATCAGCTGTTTTATATACTTCAATTGTCCATTTGGATGTATCAAGTGCTTTCACTTCTGTAGGCTCTACATAAATGCCCTCCATTAAGAATACTCGAAGCTCATTGATACTCCAGTAATTTGTAGGTCCGTCACCGGTTTGATTAATACGGAAGTATCTTGCTTTCACATTATTAAAATCAACATTTGTAAAGTATTCACTTGCCACACCAGTTGCTACCGAGGTCCAGTTCATATTATCTTCTGATACAAATACCTCGTATCCCTTCGCTGTATCGCCGCCTGGCGTCCACATCATAATTCTATTAAAATCTTGAACAGAACCTAAATCCACTGAAATCCATTGATCCATGGTTCCCGGAAGCTGTGCTTCTCCATTTGCCCACCGGGTTGCTCCATCCCCATCAATCATGTATGCCTTATCATCACCGTCATTGGTCCTATATACCTCAATCGTCCATGTTGAAGTATCAAGAGCTTTACCATCCGTAGGCTCGTTATATTTACTCTTATCTGCTGCTTCAACCAATGCTTGATAGTTAGCATTAAAATCCGTGTTTTGTGCATCTTCTACAGCGGTAGTGATAGAGCTTGCATAGGCTTCCAAAGCAACTTGTGAGGTAGATGTTTTATTCCAAACTTCATCAAACATAGTATTAACTAAGCTGAAAATATTAGAGAATCCTTGTAATGGATTAATCAATGTATTAGCTTTATTAATCATTTCAACAACATGATTAACAGTTGCAGCATCATCTGCCTGTACTTCTACTTTAGTTTCCAGCCATTCATCCCACTGTTCGTCACTTTCTGCAAAATCTGTAATTGCATTGAATACAATCGCTACATCTTCCGGATTTTCACAGGTTTTTAACATAATATAAGGAGAAATTTCTCTGCCATAAGAATAATATTCCGTTGCAGAAGGTCCCTTCGGGAAAGGTACCCATGCCCAGTTGTCATTCATTTGACGAATTCCGTCTTTGGTATAGAAATTACCTGATTGCCACCATTCTAAAACTGCCATTGCAATTTGACCGTCACGGAATTGTGCACCGGCATCCCCTGTTCCAATTAATACTTCGCTGTTAAGTTTTGCTCCAAAGTCAAGGGCCTCTATTACCTTCGGATCATTCAGATTTTGCACAACAGCTGCTGTATCCGTACGGGCAACAATATCTGCACCATTAGACGCAATCAAATTGTACATATAGTATTCACCGCCGACGGGATAGATATCTGTTACACCATCGCCATCTACATCAGTAACCACTTGCTTTGCAATCTCCAGCATCTTATCCCAGGTCCATTCATCATTGGCGTATAATTCTCCCAAATCAGGAAGATTATAATCTTCAAACATAGATTTATTGTAGAATACACCATAACGTACTGCATTGTCATCGGACATTTTAATATCCATACAGTAAACCTTACCTTTATAGGTACCGTAATTTGTAACAGAATCAATCCACTTATAGTCATCGAAGTTAAACGCTTTTAGATCACTCAGTGGATAGGCAATGCCACCTTCAATAAAACCAGGTAATAAATCATAACTTAACACACGAACGATATCAGCTACCGGTTCTCCGGATAGAGTAGAGGTAATATAAGTAGAACTGGTATCATTTACTGTTACCCATTCAATCTTACAGTTCCATGCGTCTTCGATGGTTTTAATTCTCTCAATATAAGCATCCGTCTGTTCATTTACCCCTTCCTTCGGTGTAATATCCCACCATGATGCAATTTTGAATACTCTTCCACCGAAATCATACTTTCCTTCCAGTGTTTCTTCTTCATCTGCTGAAATATCTCCAGTAACAATTTCAGCGTTTTCATTCGGTTTTGATGCGTCTGTATTGGCATCATTTGTTGATTTTTCTTTTTTGCATCCTGTAAACATAGCAATCACCATTGCCAGTATACATAAAACGCTAATGACTTTTTGTTTCATTTTCATTAAAATACCTCCCTTTTTATACGAAATCTCTTTTGAGATTTACGGATCAGCCTACGATTCCTGAACGTGTAATACTTTCTACAAAGTGTTTTTGAAGAACTAGATATAATATAAGTAATGGTACGATACACAATAGCACCCCTGCATTATTCACCATTGACAGGTACCCAGAGCTAACAAAGGACATCGTTCCGGTTACGCTGCCATAGGAGGCTGCCACATTATAAGATAAACTTCCCAATTGGTTGGATAAAACTTTATAGTCATTTAAAAATAAACCGGAGTAGTATATATCCGTCCATTGCCATACAAAGCTGAATAAAAATACGGTTGTCATCATAGGAACAGCACTGGGTAACATAATGCGAATAAACGTGCGAAGCCTACCGGCACCGTCTACATAGGCAGCTTCTTCTAATTCTTTAGGAAGCCCTTTAAAAAGCTGCCTCAACATATATATGTATAATCCATTTTTATAACCTGTAGCCGTAATTGAAAGCAGGATCAAAGGTATCGGTGTATTAATTGTATTTACCGAATGCCCGGTTATATATTTCATAATCCCAAATAAATCAAAATAGCGGAATGTAATAAATTGTGGCAGCATAAGTGTCGTAGGTGGAATAATCATCGCGAACATGACACAGGCAAACCAAAATTTTTTAAGAGGGAATTCAAATCTTGCAAACCCATATGCTACAAGCGTGCAGAATAATAGCTGAAGAATGCTGCATATGGAAGATAAAAAAAGCGTATTCTTAAAAGCTTCAGGGAAATTCATACATTCCCATGCGGTCTTGAAATTGTCTAAAGTATAATGTTTTGCTAAGTATACTACCGTTGCATCGAATAAATCCTGTTCCTCCATTACTGCCGCGGATACCTTTTTGATAATGGGGTATAAGATAACGAAACATAAACCGAAAATAATTACAAATCGAACGATTGACCATAATAAATGAAAAGGGCGGATTTTACGAAATAAACGCATTATTTTCTGGTTTATTATAAATTTAGAATCTGTGATGTCTTCCATGTGTTTTCCTCCCTTAAGTTTCATAGAATACTAATTTTGACATTAACAAACTAACCACCGCCAAAAGCAGCGCTACTAATACAAAATATATCCATGCCATCGCTGATCCGTAGCCAAATTGAACTTGCCCGAAAATTGTGTCATCGATTAGTATCATCATTTCATTGGATGCATTGGTGAAGCTATTAATGATTGTATAAATTGCATTAACTAATATTAATGGGCTTACCATAGGTAATGTAATCTTCCAGAAATTCTCCCAGCCTGTTGCTCCTTCAATATTAGATGCTTCAAATATGGATGGTGATATGGACTGGAGCCCAGCCAGAAATATTAAAATCTGAACCCCTGAAGCAATAGCAATATCATAAATTCCGTCAGTCGCCATTGTAATGATTCTTAATAAAGGTCCGTTGAGTCCTGTATATTGCCTCAGAAACCTTGATATATCAAAAAGCCTTTGGAAATCTGTCATTTCACTTGCTGCTGTTCCATTCACCATTTCATAGGATGCCTGTAATAGCAAATCACTGCTTTCCATTTTTAATATAACACCTGAAGTAACAATTACAGGTAGAAAAAAGATTGCTCTAGCCAAAGCCCTGCCATGAAATTTTTGATTTAAGATATTAGCTATAAAGAAACTAAAAATCAAGATTACGGGTACGGTTATGATCATTTCACTAATTGAGTTTATTAATGTTGGATTAAATATTGTGTCAATAAATAATGCCTTCTTAAAGTGAACCAAGCCAACCGTTGTTAGTTCATATTGATTTGTATCAAGTGTCATGTTGCTAACACTATATCTTATGGATTCAATGGTTGGAAGTAATATAAACCAGATAAAACCAATGATAAATGGGGATATAAAGAAATAACCTGCGATCGCATTTTTCTGCCTTATGGTTCGCTTTCGCCTTTTTGTGTGTTTCATTCTGCTCCTCCTATCACTGCATAATCCCTGGCAGGTATTGTTATTCCGTCCATAACAACCTCTGATATGTTATAATTCACAATCGTTGAAATTCCATTTTCGTATGTTGTACGTTTTACACCATTCATTACTTCTTCATGATCCGTTATTTTAAGTTTCATAAGACTAGCCATATCTTCATTCATCCGTTGATACATCTTGATGGTTTCGTCATACCAGGACTTATAATTTACTGAATACAAATAATCAAAATCTGTCTCCTTCAGGATTGAATTCGGTTCATAAATCCACTGGGAATATAAACCGGCACCAGTCTCAATGGATTTTAGAAATGTTGTTTTATAATCCGATGATTGATTCATAATTTCACCTGCATAATCAATACAACCATGGATGACCATCTCATAAAAAGGTACTTCTTTTGTTATAATGGAATAATTATTTGAATACATGGGGACTTTTACAATATCTTCAAGAGCAAAAAGCGAATATACCGCTGCATTTTCACCCATTAATTTGTAACCATTATCCATGAGTGATTGTAAGCTATCCCTATTTACCTCCAATGAGTTTTGTCTATTATACTGCATATTTTGTGTAAAATCAGAGTAAACAGTATTTGCCAGTGTTCCAATATTTAACGATCGATACGGCAGTTTGGCAGCTGACTTCATAAACTCGTTTATCATATTATCCATCTTGTCAATTCGTATCAGATTTGCTTCTTTTCCAATCATTCTACCATTGGAGATATCAAAGTTCTGTACAAACACCGTTGACTTGTCTATGTATTTTGGTGACCACTTTGATGCATTGTAGCCATCAAACCATTTATCCTGATAAACATATTGAAGATCAACATCAAAGTAATAACGCAGCCCGTAAGTATTTAATAATTCCAACAGTTTATTCAGATCTTCCCTGGTTCCAAGCGCATTTACTTCAGATAAATGTATCGCTGATGTTCCTTTCAAGCCTCCATTATACCAACCACTATAATTTAGTATGATGTTACTGATTCCATCGTTACGAAGCATGTTAACAAGCTCAGCAGCTTGTCCGTAAGTGGTAAGAGCCTCGGTTTTATGATAGCCGACTCCAAAAAATTTTTTACTTAAGTTAACAGCTCCCACTGTTTCAAGATAAAAAGGTACTTGGTCAGAAGCACCGTCCTCCAAAAGACTTTTTCTATCAACCAGATAATCTCGATACGCAGATGCCATACCTGAATAATCAGCATCTGCTCCTGAAAGGAAGCAATAACATAACGATATGTTTCCTTGATAGGGCTGATCCGCATACATATACAGCTTATCATTTTCAGACATAATACCACTAAAAGAAACCTGACCGTAAGGCAAATATCTGAAGGAAGAATTCACATAATTATAGGAATCCGTTTTACCGGAAACATTAGCATATAAAGTTGCTAATGCATCCCCCTCTTCAATGATAGCTAAGAAAGCAGAAGAATTTATCTTCATACCAAATACAGGCATCTTTATCATCAAATCATAATCCGCTTCCAGTTCACTTTCCAATCGATAAGCAAGGTCCCGGCCATAAACGGTTTGTTGGTACTGTGGTGTATTCTTCATTCCACTATCAAAGGAAATTAATGCTCCACTACCGTCCGGGACAAACATATAACCCTCATTGCCCTTTTTCGCAGCACCAAAATACTGTAATACAGAGATATCAGCCAAAGGATAATTAATATTGTCGTATTCTATCCTGCTGCTATCAATCGTCACTAATAGTTGTTCTTCATCAAGAATGTATTGCAAGGGTATTACAAAGTAAGGATCAGATCGGTTCGTTGTATATCCATTAACTTCGTTATCATTGGTCATATCCTCTCTTGTATATCCATGTTCATCAAATATCTCCATTAATTCAATCTGGCGATATTCTGAATTATCTCTGAGAACGTAAATAGGATGTTCTGCCAGAACAGGAAATTGGTTTAAATATTCCGCTTTTTCTTTATCTCTAATCTCAGCAAGTGACATATATTTATATTGCCGTTTTACAAATTTACGATCCTCATCATCCATCATGTCCAGAAATTGCAGCATTCGTTCCTCACTGATCCATCGTGGTATAATAATGGATTCTTCAAATTCTCCGAGAACATACTGGAATTCTATTCCTGTTTCAGTGAGTTTATATTTCAACTGTTGATTCTCAATACATTCTTCGTAGCTATTGATGGTATACTCTACTGCCTTTTTATCATGATAAGTGAGGATTAATTGGGACGCCATTATCTTCCTTGCACCCGGAGTCGCAGCTTCATCGGTCAATGCATCGATAGGATTCGTAAACCAAACTTCTCCGGTATCCTTTATTACGACAGCAACCTCACCTGTCATTGTATTTGCATACATCTCCAATGTATCGTTTTCGCTAATAAACTTCATATGTTCCGTTCCGGGTTTAGATCCGGAAGGAGTATTTAATTCTGTATTTACATATTCAAAGCTCGCAGCCTCGTGATCAGTTGCCTCCTGTTTACTGCTACCTGTTTCCTTTGAAGTAAAAAGAAGAGCAAAGCCTGTAATAAGCCCTAAAGCAATTAGAAGGCATACCGCTATTATTCCTTTTTTCACTCACGCAACACTCCCTTTCATGAATGGAATAACTATCCTTTTGTATTATGTTCTTAATGTAATTTCACGATATAGAATCGAGAAGAAGGATATGACCTGTTGAATTACATTAAAAAACAATAGCCCGATAAATACCATAATTATCATTCCTACAATAATTAAAATAACTGTAATGAATGTTTTACCTAAACTATATTGATGAGTAACCAATGTTCCAAAGAAAAGCAGAAAACCGGTCCAGAGCTGTGCAACAGTTTGTAGGGTGTAATAAAAAGCTCCTTCATCAAGGGTAAAAAAGTGGCTGACTGCTAACATTATAATTGAAAGCAATATATACGGTGTCAGAGAATAGGAAGTAGCAATAACAATATCTCTGAAGTTTCCTTTTCCATCCATTAGGGATGTGAGGCACCAATTGGAAGTACACCATAAAATAAATAAGCAAAGTACCATTGAAATATTTGCAAATAGATTAATCTCATTTACATTGTTATAGTTAAATAAAAAACCCGTCATCTGAATATTTGCTACAAAAATAATTGTTGTCATAACCAAGAGAATAAGTGAGCTTTTCAGATTACCACGTTTCTCGTTTTTTAGGTCCCAGAAGCCATCAAAGGGATGAAATATTACTCTTAGTGAAAATTTTAATGCTTGTAAGGTTTTCATCGTTCCCTCCTCACTTTTGCGTTAAACCTTTTAATTGCGGTAATTAATGTAATAATTGCCGATACTGCAATAAAAAGCATGATATATATTCCAAAGCTATCCTGCATAATTGACTTTCGATTCAGAGAATATGCTTTACTATAATACGATCGATTATTTACCTTTTTAAAATACTCCATTGCCGCTTTGTATTCTTTCTCTTGAAGATAATAGCGGCCAATGCCTAAGTATGCGTACTCATTATTTGAATTAAGCCTTAACACATTCTCCCAGGCTTGAACAGCCTGTTTCATACTACCGCCATAGCCAAACTCTAATGCATGCAGAATACTGGATCCATATTCTGTAATATCATAAACATATATGGAATTGTTAAGATAATCCAACACTAAAAGTCTTGTTCCATTGTTCAAACAGTTTAATGCAATGGGAGATTTGGTATTACCCCAACGGTTTCCCAACTTTCCAAACACAAAAAGTAGATTTCCATCATAGTCATAAGCAAAAATCTTACCCTGAACAGCATCCAAAGCAAAATAAACACCGGATTCAAGTGCTGTTATATCAACAAACTTTGATCTATCACCTTCGCTTGACCTATCTCCAACAATCGGTAGATTTCCCAGGCGTCTTAAAACATCCTTTCCCGAAGGATTTAGTCTCCTGATAACATCTGCACCCGCAGCAATGTCTTTCTCACTGAGTGTGCTTATTGTTCCATATATAAATTGTCTGTTATCAATGAATAGATTACTGTATTCTGTCGGTATATTGGATACCATTCTATCCTGTTGTTCATTCGTTGAAAAATAATGCTTCCATATATAATCAACAAAATTAGTTGTAACTTCAATTGCGCCGGTAAAGGTCTTAAATTCTCCTTCCGGAGATAATTCAATAAGACCGAGATTAACTCCATATGCAGAAATATAAATTCTACCTGCATCATCAACTACTAATTTCATAGGTTTGTATGTAAAAGAGGATGATAAAAGTGGTGTATTTGGTTTTCCAATCATTCGCAGAAGCTGCCCTTTATCATCAAACTCAAGAATTCTGCTATTATAGGTATCAGCCACATAAATATGTCCTTCATTTGATACATAAATCCCTTGCGGGTTATTGAAATGGGAGGAATATGGATCCGGGATATTCGGTTTGGCCTTATCCTCTTCTGTTACATCACTTGCCTCTTCACGATTGTTATCCTGATTCGGGACTACAAATTCAGTTATTATAAAATCTAATGTAAAATCCTCTTTCAAAACAACAATTCGGTTGTTACCACTGTCTGCAACATAAATACGTCCATTTGTTGTAAACATATCCGACGGGCTGTTAAAATCACCAAGTTCCTTTGAAACATCATTGCCTGAAATAACATCGAACACGGTATAAGGCGCAGGCTCTACTACAACATCCCCCCAATAGTTATAGCTGTAACTGTTATATGGAGCTGCTGCAGAAACGCTCATCGGATTACTTATAGTTGTAAAGATAAGCAGTAAACATACTGCAATTTTTTTTGTATCTGAGCGTAAATTCATAAAATTCCCTCTCAATGCTATTATCAACTGTTATTCTTTCATACCTGAAGTACTCATAGTTTCAATAATATTAGACTGGCTTATAATAAACACAATAATCGGTACTATCATCATTAGTACTGCAACCGCAGCTGATACTCCGGCCCGTGCTATTGTTCCTGAGGAGATCTGTGACAAGGCATAGGGCAGTGTTTTAAGATCCTCACTGTAAATATAGGTACTTCCCGTCATATTCCAAAAATCTTGAAATGAAAATATAATAAGGGTTAACCAGGCTGGTTTTACATTTATCATTACGATATACCAGAATGTATAAATTTCACTGGCTCCATCAATCCTAGCCGCCTCCAATATGGAATCCGGTATCTGTTCCATAAATTGCTTCATTAAAAAAAGTCCAAGGGGCGAGGCCAAAGGCGGAATAATTAAAGCCCAATAGGTATCCAGCCATTTTAATTTACTCATAATCAGGTAGTTTGGTATTGCAGTTACATAAGATGAAAACATCAACGCTGTTATAACTAATCCAAACAAGACCTTAGAAAACATGAATTTATGTTTTGCAAATGCATAGGCAGCCAGTGATGCAATAATAACATGTCCGGTTACACCTGCTGCTGTTATAAAAATAGTATTAAAAGCATATCGGGAAAACGGAACCCATGATTCACCTATTAGTACTACGACATCACGGAAGTTTTCAAAGGTAGGATGCCGCACAAAGTATCTTGGAGGAAAAACAAATAATTCATCTAAGGGTTTAAAAGCATTACATACCGCATAAATAATTGGCAGCATCATAAATGCACTTATCAGTAATAAAAAAGTTGTTAGTGTAAAATCTCCGCCAAAAGATCTGTTTAGTGTACGATGTCTTAATCGAAATTTTCTTGCCGCTATGAACGTATCTTTCATGATCATGTACCAACCTTTCTAAGCATAAACTGTACTAATTTATTGCACACAATCATTGTTACAAACAAGATCGTTGATATTGCTGAAGCATATCCCATTTGATAACGAATGGTTCCATAATCGATTAAATGAGATACGATAGTATGGGCAGCATAATCTACACTCGGAAAACCAGCCAGCGCCGCTAGCTTATCATGGATTGCAAAGGAGGACGTAATTGTCATTACCGCACCAAACATGAGTTGAGGTTTCATATATGGCAGCGTAATAAACCATAGTTCCTGCCACCGGTTTTTAATACCGTCCACACATCCTGCTTCAACAATTGATTTATCAATTCCCTTTAGACCGGCAACAAAAGATAAAAAGCCTGCGCCCATACTGGTCCATAGAACAACTAATACTAATACTGGTGTTATATGATTCGCATCTGTAAGCCATTGGATTGGCGAATTTATTAAACCTGATTTCATTAAAAGTCCATTGATATATCCATATACATCACCGCTGAACATAACATTCCATACAACATATACTTGCCCTGATAACGTTGGTGCATAAAAAACAACAACCATGATTGCACGCAATTTACGGGGTAACTCATTGAGCAGCCACGCAAGAAGAAATGAGGCTATGTAACTGATCGGGCCTGTAATTGCTGCAAACAAAAATGTATTTTTCACTGCTATAAGAAATACATCATCGGCAAAAAATAAATTTACATAGTTCTGCCATCCAATAAATTTAGGCGATTCAAGAACGTTAAAGTATGTAAAACTTAATACAATAGAGATTACCACCGGAATGATGTAAAATACCGAAAAAATAGTGTAAAATGGTGCAATAAAAAGATAGGATATTTTATTTTTACGGAAGTTCAGCTTCATCGCAACCTTCTGCATTTTAATATAATTCACATAATCTATCTTAGTTAATCTATCTTCTTTCTTGTTCATTTCTGCTCCTGTCTGCCGATTTATTCTAGAATAAAACCCTTTACTTTACCGGTAAGTTAAATTCAATTCTCTTATTGGTAATCTCATTGTTGATATTAAGTGCATATTCTTCTAATACTTCTCTGGGATTTTCATTATTATTATATACGCTATAAAATGCATTCTGAATATGACGTGATGTCATGTATCCACCTGGGATTTCTGGTATCCCCTTCACATACTCCAATTGCGACTTTAATACCTTTAAGTCTCTTTCACTCCAAGGAAGAAGTTCTATGGCAACTTTCGATGCTGTAGCAAGACGTCCTGAAACACCAAGTAAATTTTCTACACTATTCCCATATTCCTGCTGGGTTTCAGCTGAAGTCCACCATTTCAAGAATTCCCATGCGTTATCTTTCATATCAGAATCATCCAGTATGACACAAGATGTACCGGATATGACGGAGGTTCGATCCAGGCTCTCATCTTTCTGTAATGTACCGGGAACCATGGTAATTCCCCATAACCCTTTAATTTCAGGTGCAAAAATAGATAAATAGTTGTATGCGGTATAATTAGAAATTGCCAAAGGCATCTCGCCGGTTCTAAAACGGTTTGCTAAGTCATAGGAAACCGGTAACGTATAGTCAGTAAACATTGCAGTCCATGTCTGAAATGCTTCAATCGCTTCTTCCGATGTAAGATTCGTACTCATACCATCTTTGGTATAAAGGCTGCAATTATTTTGCTCAAGGAACATAGTATAGGAAGCCAACAAATTAGCGGCAGCGCCAATGGGTAGTCCAACCTGCATATTATTTTTTTGAATAACTGAGGTCGCAACATGAAATTCATCCCAATTTTGCGGTATTGCGATACCTAAATCTGAAAGTATATCCGCTCGATAGAACATAACCATAAAATCCATAGTTTCTGGAAGGGCGTAAACCCCTCCATCATATTCATAGGGTGTCATACTGGCATTATAAAAATTTTCAAGAACTTCATTGTAATCCGCAAATTGCGTTAAATCAACAACGGCATTTCGCAACGCATAATTTACAGGATCTGAATTGCCCATATGAAGTGCTACATCCGGACCTTTCCCTGCCAAAACCGCTGATAACATAACACCGCCATTTACAATCTTAATGTTAATTGGTATCGATTTCTCAGGTGTAAATGATTCATCAACCATTTGTTTTAAGATCTGCGCCTGATCACGGCCACTGGAATCTGACAGCACCCAAACAGTTAGGGCCTCCGTTCCATATACATTACCGATACTGTCATAATCTTCGGTAAAGGAGGCGAAAAAATTGCGAATCTCAAAAATAAGCTTTTGCCAAAAGCTGGCTTCCACCTTTGGTAAATCTGCATCTTTAGAAGCAATATTAATGTAATCTATCTCAAGTGGCTGTTCCTTAATGCTTAAGGCCCAGGAGCTTAAAGATACAATATTATCCTTGAAGGTATTCCAGTTCCTTGCTATCTTATCAGGATTTTTATACATAAGCTCTGTTTGATAGATCAATTGCTCCAAAGCCGAACTATTCATACCTTTCGATCCCTGAAAACATTCCTTGATCTTTTCCTGTACAACGGATAATGCCTTATACTGTTCCTCCAAAATTTTTATTGCTTCAGGAACCTTTTTCTCAAGGCTGTAATCTCTTTTCGTATCTGGAGTTGTTCCGATGATTACGAGCATTTGCCGATAGGTTTTATTCAGTTCATAAACACAGTCTTCAATCAGATCAAGAATTTCTCCCAAATCCTCTGTAAGCGTTACTTCAAGAGTTAAGGTATGCTGCCCTTTCTCAAGATAAAATAAATAAGGTTGATCATCTCCAATTATTTTGTTTTGCCATGTGTTTTTATTATGGAATGCAATTTCCTTAGCTTCTTTAAAAGGATATTCGCCGTCAACCTTTATACTGCGATTCACGCTAACACCATTAATCAGCTTTTGACGATACTTTATATTAATGGTATAAAGACCACTTTCCGGAACTTGTACTTCCCAGGATATCCATTGACCGGCAGACTTCCAGTTCTCTCCACCAACCATATTCAATCTGGTTTTAGAAACCTTTTTGAAATCATCGGCTGCACATGTACCATCAGAAGATTGGGTTAACGCTGAGCTTCTATCATTAATAGGGTATAAAGTAGAGCTGGAAGTCTGATATGTTCGTTCTCCCTGGATAGTAACCGTGATGGAATCATCCACTGATTGATAACCTTTTTCAGCATATTCCTCTTTAACTTCATTATAACTTGGTAATTCTTTTATTCTCGTAAACAAAATACCCTTTATTGCAAGGGGCTCCCTTACTGCTTCCAGAGAAAATGTATTTTTACCCTCTTGAAAATAAAATTGATACGGATCATTAAAATTACCGCTGGAATCTTTTATATAAGTGCCTGTCCATTGTGGCATCTCTACCTGTTTCGGACGAATCTCATTTCCGTTCGCATCGCTAGTAATATCATTGGCAAGTGTCCAAATTCTTGAAAATAATACTACATCCGTCCCTTTAAAAGGTACTTCTCCGTTAATAAGTACTTTGCGTTCAATATCTCCGCCCTTACCTTTTACCGGATAGTATTCTACATAAATTTGATAAAAACCTGCTTCCGGTACAGTGATGGTCCATGTAATGGTACTATCCTCCTGTCCTACAACTGATATCCCTTCATATCCCGGCAATGAGCTTTCTTTACTTACCGTACCCTTTGCTTCGGTATATTCCTCAGCAAGAATATATTGTTCATTATCCAGAAAGTCTACGTCTTTATACTTATTTAAGTAATCAACATAGCCGCTATGTTGCGAAACCTCATCCAGGGACAGACTAACCGGTGCATCCTCTGCTAAAGCAAAAACCGGTCTCATATATAATAAAATTAGCGAAGCTGCTATGACATATACTACTAACTTCTTCATTCAATGCTCCTATCTTCTTGTTATCTAGTACATTCATTTACATACAGATTAATTTTTCCACCATGGTTTGGGTCCATCATTAACTTCATATTCGTTAAGACTCCACTCGTCTTGCCAGATTATATAAGGCTTATCTCCATCAAAGCGGATTGGTAACCAGATATAGGCAGCCTCTTTCGTCTCTGCTACATCCCATCCGTTTAGCTTCGATGTTTTTGCCATCCACCGATCACCTATGGCTATATAGAGTCCATATCGGGTGGGATGTTTAAATACACTGCTGAATTGACAATCAAAGCTTGTATTCTTAGTGTCATTCACACATGGATTTCCTAAAACCTCATAAGGACCATGCATCAATTTTGATACAGCTATTTCTGACGGATTGGGATCATATCCTGTAGTACCGGAGGAGATAAGATAATAATTATCTAAATGCTTAAAGAATGCCGGCGCTTCTCTTGCAATTGGAGGAGCCGCATGCGGAAAATGCGATGAGTAATAACCGGTTACATCCAAATAGTCGTCAGTTAGATCTGCAATAATAATTTCTGTATGTACTCTGTCAGCGATAAAATACCCTTTGCCGTCCCTCTCATCTACCCATAAATCAAAATCTCCCATTTCCATCCCTAATGGACGAATCACTTTAATCAAGCGAAACGGCTTTTTTATGTCATCCGATACGGCGATCCCCATCTGCTGTACAGACCAATCTCTAGAATCTTCATTGCTGCCTGCAAACTTTACCCACATTACAAATTGCTTGGATCTCTTGTTATAAATAATGTGTGGCCTGTCAATAATACGATCCGGGTGCAACTGACTTTTTATATCATCTACCGGTTCAAGAATTATGCCTTCATTTTTCCAGTTATATAAATCATTTGAGGAGTATAGCTTTACACCCCAATGCCAATTACTACCTCCTCCAACATATCTTTCTTTATTTTCGCCATACCAATAAAAGGTACCTTCGTGATATAGCACTGAACCCCCATGAGCCTGAATTAAGTTCCCGTCAGTATCCTTCCAGGGTTGACCCGGATAAAATGAATTCAATGTTTTCATTTGTCATTTCTCCCTAATATTCTGTGTCATTTTGTTAATAACTTCAACAATCACATTATACCAAACTATTTATCTCTCTTTAAGTGTCGAATTTGACTTTGCACATTGTTGATTTTGCTGCATTGATTTTGCTATTCAAATAAAGAATTTAGCCAGTCGATGGCAGCAAATAATATAACTCACTGTACATCACCACAGTCTCAATTGACAAAATCACATAAAAGATATATAGTTTAACCAAATAAGGGGGAAAATCTATGAACATGGATGAATTCAGAGAGTTTATACATAAATATACAGAGATTGAACTTTATAACAAGACGAAATATCAACAATCTAATTATAACAAAGGTTATAATTATGCATGGGAGACACCCAGGCATAATGCGGTATTATCTGAGCCCACGGATGACCAGACAAGACAGTTTTTTATTGTTACCGGCTTAACTGATGTATTCCCCGAGAAACAATACTTTAAAGAAAACCATGACATAACGTTAATAAAACACGACCGTTATGCTTATTCATTTAATCATAAACACAATTTTTTTGAAATTGTATACTGTGCCTCCGGTGAATTTATACATGAAATAAATAGTACCAAACGAACACATCGAGAGGGAGAACTTTATGTGATTGCTCCCGGTGTTAATCACGCCCTCCATGTATATAATGATAGTATTGTTTTGAACCTGCTTATTAAAAATAGCAGTTTTGATCATGTGTTTCGATCTATAATTGGTAAGCAAAATATCTTATCTCACTTTTATACGAATTCTATCTATTCCAAAGAAAATAACGGTATATTAATCTTTGATACTAAGAACGATGCAGAGATTAAAGAAATGTTTATAAAATTATTTTATGAAGAATATGAAAGCCAAAGATATACCGCTGATATATTGAACCATATGACCATGCTGATATTCTATTATCTGATGAGAAATTATGAAGATACTGCAGTAAATTTATCCATCCAAATGGAAAATGACGATAAAATAAATGCCATTATGCAGTATATAAGGGATAATTTTATGACAGTGACGTTAGATGACTTGGCAAGAGAATTTTATTTTAATAAATACTATATCAGCCGGCTCATTAAAGAAAAAACCGGCGATAACATCTCAAATGTCATAAAAAAAATGCGTCTTGATATTACAGAACAACTTGTCGCCAATACAAACTTATGTTTTTGGGAAATAGGACAAGCAGTTGGTTATACGGATACAACACATCTATTCCGTATCTTTAAACAACGGTATGGTGTCAGCCCGAAGGAATATCGAAAGCGTTTCCAAAAGAACGGGAATGAAGATAATATGAGCAAAAATACTAATGATGAAATATAATGATTAAGGGTGAAATGGGCTTACATATAATAACTGAATAAGTCATTATGTACAAGCCCGTATACTATAGAAAGAGAACTTATTTCTTTTTTTTATTTTTATATCTCATTATTGCGGCACCGCTAAAGCCTAATACTAAGACTGTACCTATTATAAAGCAGATATAATATGGCAGATTAATTTTTACTTTATTTATATCAATTTCTCCTTCTTTTTTATTATCATGATCAGTGGCTTCCATTCCCTTATGGGTATTATTATCATTTTCAATAAATACTTCAATTTGATCATTTTCTTTGATTTTGATATCCTTATCAGAGGCTGCTATAACATTAAGTTCATGAATCATCCAAACTCGATTGTGTTCCTCACCCGTCTGAACAATTCTGATATGCTGTGCATATTGTGCCTCAAATGTAACCGCAGTTTTTCCTGTTTGTGCTTCTCCAGTTGCTATGAGATTCCACTTTTTCGCATCCTCTGAAAGGTATATTTCATAGCCTTTTGCTGCATTTTCATTCTCCGTATACATTGTTATCTTATTGATAGGATATCGCTTAGCCATATCCAGCTCAATCAATTGACTTTTACTACTGTTTTGCACATCTCCGCTAGACCAATATGTCGTTAAATCCCCGTCAATCATATTGGCAGCTTTTTCTGAAGCAGAGCTTTCCTTATATGCATCTATGATCCATTCTTTACGGTCGATGGGTTCACCTTTTATGTAATATACAGAAGTAAAACTTCCGTCTGAATACTTTTTAAATAGCTCTTCTAAAAATTTATTGCTTCTGTACTGCTTCGTCGTATAGGTACTCCACTTCTTAGCGATATTGTAGGCGCTGTCCTGGTCAAAATCAACGAACTGAATACCACTTGGATTGTGATAGAGCCCCCAGCTTAATGATGTATCTGTGACTGTTGTCTTATAAGTCCAATTAGTCCAGGAAACTCCATAGTAATTCAATCCGTTTAACCATATATCCCATGCATCTTCTACCAGCCAAAAGTTAAATTCACTTGCTAATACAGGAACATTGTAGGCCAACTGAAATGTCCTGATTATCTTTAATTGCTGGTTTGCAAAAGCAGATTGTAACTTCGCATCCTGCTTGATTTTTACATTAATATCAGCATCTACTTCGCCCGGGAAATAATGGTGGGTTTCATAGATTACATTATTCCACCCATGACCTTCCGGCTTTCCCATGGATGCAATGTCATTAAAATTTTGAATTCTGTAACCATTCAAATCAGCATCTGAATCTACCAACTTATAGTAGGAACCCATGGAAATAATATGATCAGGGTCTACTTCACGAATGGCTTTATACAATGTTGTATACATATCCTGTATTTTATTATGTCCATACCATGGATCATCCTGCAATGGCTCATTTAAAAGCCCATATGCTGCTATCGCCGGATTACCCTTATAATGTTCAGCAATTGCTGTCCATAGCTTAACCGTCCATGCCTGATATGTAGAACTAGACCATAATTCATTCGATCCGATCTGACCACCCGTTAACCAGCCGGAAGTATGTCCTCCCGGTGATCCATGCAGATCAAGAAGTATATAGATACCATATTTCGTTCCCCATGCTGCCGCATCATCAAGCTGTGCAAACGCATTATCTTTAAGTTTACCGTCTATCGTTAGAATTTCCATCCAGTAAAAAGGAATTCTTACAAAATTGACTCCCATCGAGGATAGATAAGCAAAATCCTCTTCTGTTATATCTGCATTCTGATATGAATCCAGTAATTCATCTGCCTTATCTTCACCAAACCGACTGATTAATTTGGTTCTGACATCATAATCCACATGATTGCAGCCTCCGTCCATCCACCCTTCCAAATGAAGCCAACCGCCTAAATTACAACCTCTTAATTGTACAATATCTCCTTTCTTATTTTTAATATGAATCCCGTCCGTATATAAAAAATCCTCTGTTTTTATATTTATTTTCTCATCCTCTCCAGTCATTGCATGTACATTAACAGGTAGTATGTATAATAATAGCAATAAGCCTATAAAGCTCCATAAAGATAACCTGCCTTTCATTCCATATCCCCCTCATTCTATTTAATAACCGTTATTCAACTAACTTAATAACTTATTTAGTTATAACTAATGGTACCATGATGGTCTATTATGGGTCAATTGCGTATTTTGACTTAAAAAGTCTACGATTTTAACTTTTATCTTCCGTACGCGCAGCTGCGCATCATTAGCCCGAAGGGGTATGTTCCATAGTCTCTCCTGATTTATATTCATCTTATTGAATCACATGTAAAGCATCCTTGGATTCATATTTCATTACAAAATCTCTTTCCATGGTACCATACCTTTATTGAGTACAGCAACCTTAAACATTTTTCAGAAATAAAGCTGTACTACTGGTTTTTTATTCACTTAAAAACATCCTGTCATTTTTACATGGCAGGATGCTCCAATATATTCATTTCAGTTGTCAGCAATAATATTTTATTTTTTCTTCCTTAAAATGATTTTTCCACTCATCGCATATGAGAAAATACTGTGCCGATATAATATCCAATAATTCATTCAAATCACCTTGCGGTATCTTACTTGCGTTATTGGCAACAATACATCTTCCGGAAGCAGTTAACCAAATTTTTGTAGCATTTGAACTTGGCTTTCCCATACCTACATGAACATGGATTGGTTCGTTATTTTCATTTGACCAGAAGAATACCTTATACCCACCAACCTGGAACAGACTAGGCAATTTGTATCCCTCCCGAAGCTGCATATTTGTATAGCAAATGAGCATTGCTATGAAGAAACCGGTCAAATTTCTCAATCTCTTTATCAGTAAAGCCTTCTCTTTTAATCCAAGTATACGTCGGTAGTGAACACCTGGCTATATCAAAACCTTCCTCCGTTGGACGTTCAAAATGAACTTCCACACATTGTAACCCATTTTCCTCAATGATATGAGAATGTACTATCTCTGTTTCATCTGCCAAAGTTATATATGGATACATCATAGCTATTTACCTCCTTTGCTCATTCTGTAATTAAATCAATTATTTTTTCTTAGTATAACACATATTCATTATTTATTCTATATATCCCTCTTTTTATTCTAACTCAAAACATACACCCCAAAAACATACACTTCAAAACATACATAATAAGGTGCTTAATAAAACACCGCCAAACATTGCTTTCAGAATGTGGCTCATATTATTTTATTTTCACTGGCTCTATTGATGGGTATATCCATTTTTCTTAGAAGAGCAGTAATTTGAATACATAATATTGCATTTTCATCATAAGTTCGCCAATCCGAGTCAACATCTCTTATACTGCTGAATAGTTTTCAGATTCCCAATGGCGCAAAGTCCGACTCGTCAGTCCCATTTGCTCTGCCACTTTATTAATAACTAATGGTTTACTCATTTTCATTCCTCCTGAGATATCTCAAGATAATAATAACACTTATCGCCCCGTCAATTGTAATAGTTTTTTTATATTTATAAAAATAGCCTGCATCCGAAGATACAGGCTATTCCGTAATCAAAAATATATACTTAGTTTATTAACTCTAGTTGTTCAAAACTGCCTGCGCCGCAGCCAATCTTGCAATCGGCACACGGAACGGAGAACAGGATACATAGTTCAGACCAATCTTATGACAGAATTCAACGGTGGAAGGATCTCCGCCATGCTCACCGCAGATACCAAGCTTGATGTTAGGTCTTGCTGCACGGCCCTTCTCGGAAGCCATCTTCACTAACTGGCCAACACCTTCCTGATCCAGTCTTGCAAAAGGATCGGACTCGTAGATCTTGGACTTGTAGTAGGCATCCAGGAACTTGCCGGCATCGTCACGGGAGAAGCCGAAGGTCATCTGGGTTAAGTCATTGGTACCGAAGGAGAAGAAATCAGCTTCTTCAGCGATCTCATCTGCCAGCAGTGCCGCACGGGGAATCTCGATCATGGTACCTACATGGTACTCGATATCGGAATTCATCTCCTTCTTCACTGCTTCTGCTGTCTCAACAACTACATCCTTAACAAACTTCAACTCTCTCTTCTCGCCTACAAGAGGGATCATAATTTCAGGAACAATGTCAAATCCTTTTTCCTTCTTTACTTCAATGGCTGCTTCCATAACCGCTCTGGTCTGCATTCTTGCAATCTCAGGATAGGTTACGGCAAGACGGCAGCCTCTGTGTCCCATCATGGGGTTGAACTCATGAAGGCCTTCACAGGTAGCCTTTACTTCTTCTACAGTCAGGCCCATATCCTTCGCTAAATCTGCAATATCCTCCGGATCGGTGGGAACGAATTCATGCAACGGGGGATCCAGGAAACGGATGGTAACCGGTCTGCCTTCCATTACCTCGTAGATTCCCTTGAAGTCGCTCTTCTGGAAAGGAATCAGCTCATTCAGAGCCGCCTCTCTCGCTTCTACTGTCTTGGAGAGAATCATCTTTCTGATCTTCGGAATTCTGTCGGGCTCGAAGAACATGTGCTCGGTACGGCAAAGGCCGATACCTTCTGCGCCGAACTTCACAGCGTTCGCTGCATCCGTAGGAGTGTCCGCATTAGTTCTTACCTTTAAGGTTCTGATCTCATCGGCCCACTTCATGATTCTGTCAAAGTTACCGCTGATGGAAGCCTCTACCGTCGGGATGTCTCCGATGTAGATATTACCGGTAGAACCGTCTAAGGAGATGTAATCCCCTTCTTTTACTGTATTGCCAGCAAGGGTGAATACCTTTGCTTCTTCATCAATTACGATCTCACCGCAGCCGGATACACAGGCAGTACCCATACCACGGGCAACTACTGCTGCATGGGAGGTCATACCGCCGCGAACGGTTAAGATACCCTCTGCTGCATGCATACCTTCAATATCCTCGGGAGAGGTTTCAAGGCGAACCAGAATTACTCTCTCGCCCTTCTCATGGTTGTTCTTCGCATCCTCTGCGGTAAAGTATACCTTACCTGCTGCCGCACCGGGAGATGCAGGAAGTGCGCTGCCAACAGGCTTTGCTGCCTTTAAAGCTGCCGTGTCAAAGGTAGGATGCAGCAACTGATCCAGGGACTTCGCCTCAATTCTCTTGATGGCATCCTCCTTGGTGATCTTGCCCTCGTCCACCAGATCACAGGCAATCTGAAGAGCTGCGGGAGCAGTTCTCTTGCCGTTACGTGTCTGTAAGAAATAGAGCTTCGTATCTTCAATGGTGAACTCCATGTCCTGCATATCTCTGTAATGGTTCTCAAGGAGAGTTGCAATTCTCATGAACTCAGCATATGCTTCCGGCATATCCTCTTCCAGCTTGCTAATAGGCTGGGGAGTTCTGATACCGGCAACAACGTCCTCACCCTGGGCATTGATCAGGTACTCACCATAGATCTTCGCCTCACCGGTGGAAGGATTACGGGTAAATGCAACACCGGTACCGGAGGTATCGCCCATGTTACCGAATACCATGGCCTGAACGTTAACTGCAGTACCCCAGTCGCCGGGGATATCGTTCATTCTTCTGTAGTAAATCGCACGGGGATTGTCCCAGGAACGGAATACGGCGGTTACTGCCTCAATCAGCTGATCCGCAGGATTCTGAGGGAAGTCGGCTCCTTTTTCTGACTTGTATAAAGCCTTGAAACCGGCAATTACTTCCTGTAAATCTGCTGCTGTCAGATCGGTGTCGTAATGAACACCTTTCTTCTCTTTAATGTCATCCAATACTCTTTCGAACTTGGATTTGCTGATTTCCATAACTACATCAGAGAACATCTGGATGAATCTTCTGTAGGAATCATATGCAAATCTGGGATTGCCAGTCTTCTTGGCAAAGCCTTCTACTGCTGCATCCGTTAAGCCCAGGTTCAGAATCGTATCCATCATTCCAGGCATGGAAGCTCTCGCACCGGAACGCACGGAAACCAACAGGGGATTCTCGGTATCACCGAATTTCTTGCCCTGCTGCTCTTCAAGAAGCGCTAAGGATGCGAAAATCTGATCTTTAATCTCATCCCTGATCTTCTTTCCGCTATTGTAGTAGTCTGTACATGCCTCTGTTGTCACTGTAAAACCTTGAGGAATCGGGAGGCCTAAGTTAGTCATCTCTGCCAAGTTAGCGCCTTTACCGCCAAGAAGGTTCTTCATGTCTGCCTTACCTTCTTTGAACAAATAAACCCATTTCGTCATTTTGTAAGTGCCCTCCTATAATATATTTACATTATGTTGTAGCGTTGTCACGGACAATGATGCCAAAAGCACAATATCAGAATGCTTTTGACATCATTATCGTCAGTCCGTCGACATTATATCACAGAACCTCTGATTAAGGAAAGAGTTTTTTTCTAAAATTTTAATTTATTCTCAAAATATTCTTTTAAATCCTCTATTTTGATTCTTTCCTGCTCCATTGTATCCCTGTCACGGACAGTAACTGCCCCGTCCGTCTCGGATTCAAAATCATAGGTAATACAGAAAGGAGTTCCGATCTCATCCTGTCTGCGGTATCTCTTGCCGATATTGCCTCTGTCATCAAACTCACAGTTATAGAGCTTGCAAAGCTCCATATAAATCTTCTCAGCGGGCTCGGACAGCTTCTTCGACAGGGGAAGCACACCGATCTTCACCGGAGCCAGAGCCGGATGGAAATGAAGCACCGTACGCACATCCCCCTCCGCAATCTCCTCTTCATCATATGCGGCACAAAGGAAGGCAAGCACTACCCGGTCTGCTCCAAGAGACGGCTCCACAACATAGGGAATGTATCTGCGTCCCTTCTCATCATCAAAATAGCTCATATCCTCCTTGGATACATTCTGATGCTGGGTTAAATCGTAATCCGTACGGTCAGCGATACCCCAGAGCTCACCCCAGCCGAAGGGGAATAAGAACTCAATATCTGTAGTCGCCTTGCTGTAGAAGGAAAGCTCCGCAGCATCATGATCTCTGACTCTCATTTCCTCGTCCTTCATTCCGAGGCTCTTCAGCCAGTCGATACAGAACTGCCTCCAGTAACTGAACCATTCCAGATCCGTGTCAGGCTCGCAGAAGAACTCCAGCTCCATCTGCTCGAACTCTCTGGTACGGAAGGTAAAGTTACCCGGTGTAATCTCATTCCGGAAGGACTTGCCGATCTGCCCGATACCGAAGGGGATCTTCTTCCGGGAGGTTCTCTGTACATTTTTAAAATTAACGAAGATGCCCTGTGCGGTCTCAGGTCTTAAGTATACCACATTCTTAGCGTCCTCCGTTACCCCCTGGAAGGTCTTAAACATCAGGTTGAACTGGCGGATATCGGTAAAATTATGCTTTCCGCAGGTAGGACAATTTATACTATGTTCATCGATATATTTCTTCATATCTTCCTGGGACCAGGCATCTACGGAACCCTCCACTGTAATTCCATGCTCCGTATGATAGTCCTCAATCAGCTTATCCGCGCGGAAACGCTCATGGCATTCCTTGCAATCCATCAGGGGATCGGAAAAACCGCCCAGATGTCCGGAGGCCACCCATGTCTGGGGGTTCATAAGGATCGCGCAGTCAACACCTACATTATAGGGATTCTCCTGGATGAATTTGGCCCACCAGGCCTTTTTCACATTATTCTTCAGCTCCACACCCAGATTACCGTAATCCCAGGTGTTGGCAAGCCCGCCGTAGATCTCGGAGCCCGGATATACAAAGCCCCTTGCCTTAGCCAGTGCCACAATCTTTTCCATTGTCTTTTCCATATTATTTATCCTCTCATTTTAAATTATTTCCTTAGGGCTTGTATACTACAACCGTCATTCCCTCCTGGGCCCCCCGTACCGTATGACTGTCCACATAGGCGGCATTCTCGGAATAATACCTGACGGTTCCATCCACCATGATATCATAGGGCTCGTTCATCACCAGTATCTTCAATTTACTGTCTCCGAGAACCTCCTGGGTGCTTGCAAGAGTTCCGTTCTTGGCAGTAACCAGAGTGGTTGGCAGATTCAAGGGCACATCTGTTACTCCTCCATTAAAATATGCTGCAGAAGCCTCATTAAAAGCGGCATACTGATCCATACCGGAATAAGTAAGCAGCATGATGGCATTCCCGTTGTGAATCTCCACCGCATCCACCGTGATCTTCCCTGCGCCGGCTTTCTGATTATATCCATCTATCTTATTCTCAATGAAGCTCTTCAGTTCATTCAAATCATAATAGGACTTTTCAAAATCCTCCACCGTGGCCACCTGGAGCACACCGTTTGACTTTGCCAGTATGGTATCTGCAGTAATATTATCGATGGAAATGAATGCCTCTTCCTTCTTGCAGCCAGCTGCTCCCACTATAAGCAACAGGGCAATTGTGCAAAGAAACAACTTTTTCATAACCTTCCCTCCATTTCAAGTTTTGGGTTCATATAATTTTAACCTTAAAGTATAATAATTTCAACAGAAATTTAAAAATCAAGAACAGGCTGAACTTTGTCACAAGCCTTTCAGCATCTCCAAGGACTTGAATTCATGTTCGACGTAACGGCCCAGGTAATGTTTCATGCAAAGGCTGAGTTCCTCTTGTACTTCCGCCGTAACCCGAAAGGTATATAGCTTCTCTATCTCTTTCGATACTATGTACTGCATAGCATACAGGGTTGAGGTATTAATACGGATCGCCCCCTTGTCATAGCCTCTGCAATCTTCACATAGAATCCCGCCGCAATTAGGGCTGAAATAATACTGTCCCCCATAAGACTGCCCGTCCGTTTCCGCAGAAGATGAGTTTTTATCGCATTTGACACAGCCGAACACCTGCGGAGCCTCACCGTTCACTGCCATAATCTTTAGCTCGAAGATAGAGCGGATCAGGACCGTGTCGATAGTTTTTTTGGAGAGCGCCCGGAGCGTCTGGTACAGCAGCTTCAGGACCTCCTTCTCGTCGTTGTTCTCCTTTGTCAGGTACTCTGCAAATTCACAGAAATAAAACCCGTGGCAAAGTCCGGGGAAGTCCGTCCTCAGCTCCCCAAAATAATTAGAAATTTCCGCAGATAACAGATTATAGGAGGTTCTCCCCCCATAAAGAGCAAATTCACCGAAGGCAAAAGGCTGACTGCATGCCAATAAGGCGCTGTTCGGTCTTCTGGCGCCTTTGGCAAATGCTGATATTTTTCCGTTTTCCTTAGTCAAAATCACCAGCCGTTTATCGCATTCCCCAATCGGCATGGTCGACAGAACCATTCCTGTCACCGTGTTGGACCCCGGCAATCAATCCACCTTCCTTTTCAAAATCCATATGTGGTTCCTCCGCTATTTCTTCTTTCGTACATGCGATATAATGTAAGTAATCGTCAATCCTTCCTGTTTTAATAAAGTTCTTCCAATAATCATAATTCTTCATAAATGAGCCCCCTAACCATGATATATAATCACTTGTCACTTGTGACGATTATGCGCACTCCGTTCGGCGCAGAAGAAGATTCAGTGCCCGATCTCCTCATCTCCTATATCATTAGGTTTCCCATTTTATGCTCTATTAAACTGGTCAGAATATACCAGCTAAAATGTAAATTTTATACTTGACAATAGATTATTCGTCTTTATTATAGCCATAATTTCTTATAAGGAAATCGCTGTCACGCCAATCCTTCTTCACCTTCACCCAGAGCTGCAGGTTGACCCTGCAATCCAGAAGATTTTCTATCTCTCTCCGGGCATCGGTTCCGATCTGCTTCAGCATGCTTCCCTTCTTGCCAATGACAATTCCCTTATGGGAATCACGCTCGCAGACGATAGTGGCCTCGATATCCATCATACCGTCCTCCCCGTCTCTTCCCTGGGAGCGTTCCTTCATACGGTCAATGCAGACGGCAATTCCATGGGGTATCTCATCATCCAGCCGGCGCAGCGCCTTCTCCCGAATCAGCTCCGCCACAATCTGGCGCTCCGGCTGGTCTGTTACGGTATCCTCATCATAATACATGGGGCCCTCCGGCATATACCGATAGATGGATTCCATCAGCACCTGCGTATTCTCCCCCTTTAATGCAGAAACCGGAATAATCTCTGCGAAGTCACAGATATCCTTATAGGCGGCGATAAAGGCAAGAATCTCCTCCTTCTTCACCGTATCAATTTTATTAATTACCAGAATTACCGGAGTCTTCACCTTCCTCAACTGCTCTGCAATATGCTGCTCTCCGGCTCCGATAAAGGTAGAGGGCTCCACCAGCCACAGAATCAAATCAACCTCATTCATGGTCCGCTGAGCAACATTTACCATATATTGTCCCAGCTTATTCTTGGCCTTGTGAATTCCCGGCGTATCGAGAAAGATCACTTGCCCCCTCTCATCCGTATAGACCGTCTGTATCCGGTTCCTGGTGGTCTGGGGCTTATCAGAGGTTATGGCAATCTTCTGCCCGATCAGCCGGTTCATCAGGGTCGATTTTCCCACATTGGGCCTCCCGATCAGAGTGACAAATCCTGATTTATACTGATGTGAGCGGTTTGGTGTTTGCCGTTGGTTCGTATCCTTCATTCTTTCCTATCCCTTTCTCTTTTAGGAACAGTTCAAACTGTGGCAGGGAGGAGGGCAGGGTACTCCCATAATGCACTGTATGGAAGAGATATGATTGGATTTGTATGGCACAGACGAACATAATTGTACGGCAGTGACATGCAAATCCAGTCATATCTCTTCCATCCTGTGTGTGAGGGAGCACCCTGCCCTCCTCCCTGCCACAGTCTGAACTGTTATCCATTTCCATTTCTTATTTCATTAAATTCTTCACTTCCCGGAACATATCCTGATTCTCATTAATCTTGTTTTCATTGCCGATAACACAGATATTTCCTGCTTCCAGCATTGCTGTGATATATTTGTGGCAGGCCCGGATATCCTCCAGGGTTACATTCAGCACCTCGTTACGCTCCCGGCGGAGTTCTTCCTCCGTAATATTCCCAAGATACATGCTCAGGGAACGCCTTCCCTTCGTCTGCGGGGTCAGCGGAGTATCCAGAGTACTGAAGGTACCGATGATATATTTGGTAATATCCCGTTCATCCGCAGTAAAGTTGCTGATATATTCTGCTGCCTTTTCATAAATATTGTTGGTTTCCCTCAGATTCGGGTCCCGGTAGGAGGTAAAATATGCGTCGCCGTCCACACCGGAGAAACCGCACATGCACCCATAGGCCCCGCCCTTGACACGGATATTATTCCAGAGGTAATCATAGCTTAAAATCGTCTTTAACACTCTCAGCGCTCCGTGATATTCATATCCGGCCTTAATAAAATTACCCGCCCTGGCCACATACTGCACCTGCATCGCTGTCTTAAGGCCCTCATTCAGACATACCGGCTGGAGGCTGGAGGTATCATAGGCTTCAAACATGGAGTGGTCTGCCTGCTCCGGCAGCGTCTTACAGAAAGTCTCCAGCTTGTCGTCGAATCTCTCATAGCCTTCCTCATCCGCGGTAATACTCACAAATAAATTCTCACGGGTAAAGATCATTTTGATTAATTCCTTCAAATGCTTCACGATCTCATCCGCACGTTCCTGATAATTCTCCGCCAGCTCTTCAATGAACTGGTAGAAGGTAATTCCCGTCGTCACTTCCTTAAATAAACCATGAACGGAATAATAGCTCATGGCCCGGTTCACCGCCACGGAATGCCCGGCAGAATTAAAATGCATCTGCAGCTTGGACTTCATCTCACCGATGATTTCTTTCAAACGTTTCTTATCCTCCAGATTGCTCCGGTGCAGCATCTCGCCCACCAGACGGAAGGCTTCCGCCAGCTTATCGTATAACACCTTTACGGAGATATCAAAGACCGGAACATACTCCATTCCGCTGTAAATATTGGCGGTATTGCCTGCAGCTCCTCCTTTCACAGAAAAGCTCACCACATTCGATGCGATTCCTCCGGTATGGATATTGATTTCATTGGAAAGATTGAGATAACTATAATTCTCCGTATCCACATAGCCCAATACATAGGATAGCAGGGACGCATAGGGAAGCAGCTCCTTTGGAACCTCCTTCACGTTGAACAGCAGCCTAAGATACGCAATCTTATTGGTATGCACATTATGATGAATCACCTTCACCTGGCCCACCGTACGTTCCTCATTAAATAACGGCTCAATCTCCCTGCTGATGTCCGCTCTGGAAAGCAGCGGGATTGCTTCCAGCTCCTCTTTGGTGGAGGGGCGTTCCTGGAACTCGGCCAGTTCCTTTGTCTCACGCACCAGACGCTGCAACTCCTCCCTTGACAGGGTTGCCTTATACTGGGCCAGCCGTTTCTTAAGCTCCTCCTCCTTCTCCGCATTCAGGCCGGACTTCGGCTTTAAAATCACTACGGAGGTATGGGTGTTCTCTAACAGATATTCCTTGATTATCTTTTCATAGTAGCCTGTTCCAATCTTCTCCTTCAAGAAGGCATAGCCGTAAGAATCCTTCAGGTGGAGGAAAGGCTTCTGATCATCATGCAGCCAGCTGCTCATAGCCCTGAGCCCATATAACAGCCCCTTGGGGAACTGTCCGAAATCCGCCTCCCTGTACTTGAATTCATAGTAGTTAATTGCAGCACGCAGGGATTTCTCCTCCAGCCCTTCCGCTACTGCCTTTGCCAGAACATCGCGGATGATGGCAATGAGCTGGTCCTTCCTGTCTTCCTCGGAATTCTTGGCAATGACGCTAAAGGAAGGCTGTAAAATCTCATCCTCATAGCCGCCTAGAATGTCCTTTCCGATACCGGCATCCAGCAGAGCCTGCTTCACCGGCGCTCCCGGCGCCTGCAGCAATACATAGTCCAGTACCTGGAAGGTCAGCCCCAGCTCCTTATCCAGAGAATTGCCGATTACAGCATTCCAGCTGACATAGGTACTGTCCTTTGCCTCTTCCCCTTCACTGAGAGGATAGAAGGCTTCCACCTGGCGGCAGGAAGCGAAGGGCTTCTGCAGTTCAACCCTGGATGCCACATCCAGATGCTCATACTGATTCAAATATTCTTTGTCCAGCCAGTTCAGGCGCTCTGCAAAGTCCATATCCCCATACAAATAAATATAGCTGTTGGAAGGGTGATAATAGGTTCTGTGAAATTCCAGAAATTCTTCATAGGACAAATCCGGAATATAATCCGGATCACCGCCGGATTCTACACCGTAGGGGGTATCCGGGAAGAGGGAGTTCTGTATCATACGGTACAGCATCGACTCCGGCGAAGAAAAGGCTCCCTTCATCTCATTATACACAACCCCGTTGTACTTCAGCGGTGCATCCTCCGTTTCCAGGTCGTAATGCCAGCCCTCCTGATAGAAGATCTCCTTTTTCTGATAAATATTCGGATATAATACCGCATCCATATATACATGCATTAGATTCTTAAAATCCTGATCGTTCATGCTTGCAACCGGATATACGGTTTTATCCGGATAGGTCATTGCGTTCAAAAAGGTATTCAGCGAACCCTTCGCCAGTTCCACAAAAGGGTCCTTCGCAGGAAAACGCCTGGAACCGCATAATACCGAATGCTCAATGATATGAGCCACCCCGGTGCTATTGGCCGGCGGAGTCCGAAAGCCAATGGAAAATACTTTATTACTATCATCATTTGCAACGATGGCCACCCGCGCTCCGGTTTTCTTGTGCAGCAGCAGGGTTCCGACGCCGTTCATATCCTCCAGTTTTTCCTCTAATATAAAATCATATGAGGCAGGAATCTTAAATTTCATAGGTTAACCTCCATAGTCTGTTTTCTCTTCCTGAATTCATTTCCCGTTGGCCGGCACGCAGTGCCAGGATGCGCACTACGCTTCGCTCCGGCGCGCGGTATAATGTCTGCCGACATTATACCATGAAAATCTAGATTTGTCATTTCCAACCGGGGTCATTTCTTCAAAATATATTATTCCTTTGGGTCCTTTGAGTATATTGTTCCCTTGGTGTCTTAAATATATCATTCTCATTTCATTTCCTTCTTATAGAATATTTGTTATGTCGAGAAAATGCAGTTAATCACTATATATCCGAATAACATCCTGTTTTTTCATATCTTAATGAAATATGCCGAAAAAGATACTAAAAAGTTTTATATTTATTACAGAATTCAACAAAACTCATTTGACATTTTTTTTATTTTATGCTAAATTTATGCTATCCTTACTAATTTATAGCAAGGAGAAATCAATCATGTTTTAGGAGGCATTTATGAAGACAGGGACAGTTAAGTGGTTTAATGCAAAAAAGGGATTTGGATTTATTTCCGACGATGAGGGTAACGATGTATTTGTTCATTTCTCAGCACTTCAGATGGACGGCTTCAAGGTTCTCGAAGAGGGCGAGAAGGTTAATTTTGAGGTAGTCCAGGGTGAAAAAGGACCCCAGGCAGCAAACGTAACCAGATTATAATCGGCGACCAAAGTAATTTTTATATATATGGATACATATTTTAAAAGTTATAATAGGATGGGCAAAGATTACTTATGGGCAAGACCGTGTTCAACGGCCTTGCCCATATTTTCAGTTTATCAAATCTCAGATCGGCCGGTTGTGCCGCGGGATGATCTGTAATTTGATTAGTGTTTAAAATGCCTCATCCCAGTAAAGACCATTGCAATTCCATATTCATTGCATTTATTGATGGAGTCCTGGTCCCTGCCGGCTCCGCCTGGCTGGATGATGGCGGTAATTCCTGCCTGGTGCGCCGCTTCCACACAGTCATCAAAGGGAAAGAAGGCATCCGAAGCAAGCACAGCGCCTTTGGTAATCCCCTCACCAATTAATTCTCCGGCATGTTCAATGGACTGCTTCGTGGCCCAGATACGATTCACCTGTCCCGGACCGATGCCGATGGACTGCTTATCCTTCGCCAGCGCAATTCCATTGGACTTTACAAACTTAACCACTCTCCAGGCGAACTTCAAATCCTCCATTTCCTTCTCGGAAGGAGCCCGGTCGGTTACCACCTGAAGCTTCTCTTCCTCATATATCTTACTGTCAATGGTCTGTACAATCAGTCCGCCGTTGACCTTTTTCATGTCATAGGCATTCTCCTCCTGGGGAACCTGGATGTCCGCCAACTGAAGAATACGGATATTCTTTTTTATCGTCAAAAGCTCCAAGGCTTCCTGCTCATAAGAAGGGGCAACCACTACCTCCAGGAAGATGTCCTTCATCTCCTGTGCCACTGCCAGTGTCACCTCGCGGTTCAGAACCACAATCCCGCCAAAGATGGAAGTCTTGTCCGCCTGATATGCCTTGCTCCAGGCACCGTAGATATCCCCGGCACTTCCTACGCCGCAGGGATTGCCATGCTTGCAGGCAACGACGGTGGGTTCGGTAAATTCCTTCAGCAATTCCAGCGCCCCATTGGTGTCATTAATATTGTTAAAGGAAAGCTCCTTGCCATTCAACTGAACCGCGTCCGCGATAGAACCCTTCCTCTTCCCGATCTCACGGTAGAAGGCAGCGCTCTGATGAGGGTTCTCCCCATACCTCATATCCTGCACCTTCTCAAAGGTCATGGTCAGCGTCTCCGGAAAGGAGGTATCCATTCTCTGCTTCTTCAGATAATCTGCGATCATGGTATCATAGGAGGAGGTATGCATAAATACCTTCTGCATCAGATAGAACTTGGTATCCAAAGAGACCTCAGCCTTTTCCCTCAACTCACCCAGAACCTTTTCATAATCCCTGGGATCTACTACCACCGCCACATCCTGGTAGTTCTTAGCGGCTGACCGGAGCATCGTAGGCCCCCCGATATCAATATTCTCCACGGCTTCCGCCCTGGTTACCCCATCCTTCAGAATCGTGGCCTTAAAAGGATAAAGATTCACCACAACGATATCAATTGTCTCTATATTCAAATCAGTCAATTGCTGCATATGGGAAGGATTGCTTCTCATGGCCAGCAGCCCCGCATGCACCGCCGGATGAAGGGTCTTAACACGGCCGTCCAGGCATTCCGGAAATCCCGTAATCTCGGAAATCTCAACCGCCGGGATCCCCGCCTCCTTCAATTTCCCGTAGGTTCCTCCGGTAGAAATGATTTCAATCCCCATATCCGCAAATTCCTTCGCAAGCTCAACAATTCCTGTCTTGTCCGATACACTGATCAACGCTCTCATATTCTCTCTCCTTTTCCTTATTTCATCCTACAAGCCAATCTTACACCATGATAATCACGAATACAATTCATAAATACTAATGTATCTTATTGAAATTACTAATAATAGATGCAGGGTTAAAGTTCACAGGGCAGTAAGTTAAGCGGTAGAAGTCACTTTTACTTGCCTTTCCTTCGTGCGTTCAAAACGCTCCGCTTCACAAGATGCACTCAGCCGGTCTGCGCAAAAGTGACTTCTACCGCTTAACTTACTGCCCTGTGAACTTTAACGATGTGGGGTGTCCCGGAGAGAGAACTTTAGTTTTTAAGTTGCATTCCCAATTAAATTATACTATAATTCGTTTGGGACAAAATGTACTGATATACATCACCATGGAGGCCAGTATGAAACGGTTTAAAATCACCGATCTGCTGATCGGAGTTCTATTCACCCTATTATTTATCAGCATGGCAGTTGTGGTTACAATCAACTTCCGGCCCTTGTATTATCTGGACATTTCTCTTCTTCATATAGAGGAAACCTCCGGAATAAGCAGGGACGAGATCAAAGAGAATTATGATGCACTGATCGATTATTCTTCTCCCTTCTATCAAGGGGAGCTTCATTTTCCCACATTGCCCGCATCCGAGCACGGCCTGGTCCATTTTGAAGAGGTTAAGAATATCTTCACCGCTTTTTATCTGATGGCTGCGGCTGCCCTGGCTCTGGGAGTTCTGGTCATAATCCGCAAAACACGGCGTAATGAGTACGGTTATCTCCTTACCTCTTCCATTATGGCTATTGCACTGCCTTCCCTTCTGGCCCTGCTGCTCTCAATTGATTTTGACCGTGCTTTTGTGGTATTTCATAAGCTGTTCTTTAAAAATGATTACTGGCTCTTTGATCCTGCAACCGATCCGGTTATCCTTATCTTACCGGACACTTTTTTTCTGCACTGTGCCCTGATGATCATTGCACTGGTAATACTTATGAGTCTGCTGTTTCTGGGAGCATTTCTCTGGAAAAGAAAGCATTCCGGTATTAAATACCGCAGAAATAAAGGGTTAAAGCTATAAAACAACGACAAGTTAAAACCGCTTGTCTTATGTTCAAACAACGACAAGCCAAAACCGCTTGTCTTATGTTCACAACGACAATGCCGTAAACCGGCAGTATGGAGGCAATGTATGAGAAAAACAAAAATCATCTGTACCCTGGGACCGTCCACCGACCATGATAATGTAATACGAGAATTGATTCACTGCGGCATGGACGTCGCCCGGTTCAATTTCTCCCACGGCACTCACGAGGAACATCTCGCAAGACTGAAGAAGCTGGAAAAGCTCCGGAAGGAAATGAATGTTCCGGTTGCCGCCCTAATGGATACCAAGGGCCCCGAAATCCGTCTCGGCACCTTCAAGGATGATCAGAAAATCCAGTTAAAAGAAGGGCAGACCTTTACCCTCACCGCCCGGCAGGTGGAGGGAGATGAAGCCATCGTATCCATCTCCTATCCTAATCTCATCTATGATATTGAAATCGGCTCCACCATCCTGGTGGATGACGGCCTGGTGGAGATGACCGTAAAGGATGTAACTGCAACGGATATCGTCTGCAAGGTAAGGAACAGCGGAATGGTCTCCAGTAAGAAGGGGGTCAATGTGCCCGGCGTTCATTTATCCATGCCTTTCATCAGCGACAGGGACCGGGAGGACATCCTCTTTGCCATTAAAAATAATTTTGACTTTATTGCCGCTTCCTTCGTCCGCACCGCCGACGATGTGAAAGAAATCCGCAAGATGCTGAATAAGCACAATTCTCTGACCAAGATCATTGCTAAAATCGAGAATTTCCAGGGTGTGGAGCATATTGACGAGATTATTGAAGCTTCCGACGGTATTATGATCGCACGGGGTGACATGGGTGTGGAAATTCCCTATGAGGAGGTGCCGATCCTTCAGAAGATGATTATCAAGAAAGTATACAATGCCGGCAAGCAGGTAATTACCGCCACGCAGATGCTGGATTCCATGATGAAGAATCCCAGGCCTACCCGCGCCGAGACGACGGATGTAGCCAATGCCATCTATGACGGAACCAGCGCTATCATGCTTTCCGGTGAGACTGCCGCAGGAGCATATCCCGTTGAGTCCCTGAAAACCATGGTTAAGATCGCCATACGCGCCGAAGCGGATATTGACTACAAGAAACGCTTCCGCATGCTGGAGCCCTGCGACAATCCAAGCATCACGGATGCCATCTCCCGCGCTACCGTAACCACGGCCCATGATCTGAATGCTAAAATGATCATTACCGTAACCACCTCCGGCCAGACAGCCCGGATGATCTCCCGGTACCGCCCGGCATGCCAGATTCTAGGCTGCACGATGAATCCCGTGGTATGCCGGCAGATGAATATGTCCTGGGGCGTTACTCCCTTGCTGATGGCCGTGGAGCATGATACCTTCGAATTGATCAATCATGCCATCCAGACAGTGGAGCGTGCCGGCTATCTCGAGGATGGGGATCTGACCGTATTAACCGCAGGTGTTCCTCTCGAGACCTCCGGTACCACTAACCTGATTAAGGTACAGATCGCAGGAAGCCAATATTAATCAATCAAAAAACTGACCTCCAATCGTTAGAGTTTTAAGTCCAACTTTTGGGGGTCAGTTCAAAATTATTCTTTTACATTAAGATAGTCCTGTGCTTCCTCCGTACTCAGGTTGAATTTCTTCCGCAGCTTCTCTAATATCTCCAAATCTTCCAGTCCAAATTCCTGATAAGCATTAATCACCCCAAGAATTTTTCCTTCCTTCTTCCCTTCCCGTTTTCCTTCCTGTAATCCCTCCTGTAATCCTTCCATCTTTCCTTCTTCTATAAGATTTCTTAAGGCTGTACACATATGAAGCGAACCTCCTTTCCTATTCTCCTCAGCATAGTCTACAAGCTCCCTTATTCCGGTGATTGCACCGATAGCCGCCATTGTCTCCCAATACACGGTCTTATCAGAATATTTCTTCCCGAATTCCTCCATGTCAATGAAACCGTGACTATAAAACTCTTCCAGCATGGTAAATAAATCCCGGTTATCCCTATGATCAAAGCTATATTTCCCCGCATCCCTTACCTGCAACAAATGGATCGCATAGTTATTGAAATACGGCTGAAACGCAGCCGGTATCTCCATCATATCACTTAAACGAGTGGGGCCGTCCCACGGCTTCTCACCATAGTAAAACACAAGGGTAATAACCACCTTAATACAATCGTTCCCCGCCATACCAGACAAAAATTCATCGGCGTCATGTAAATCCTTCATCCTGCGATGCTCCTGTTCCAATATTTTGCATTGCCTGGCATATCTTAATGCATCGTACAGCATGTTGCGAACCGGCATGGCATAATGGATTTTTTGCTGATTTTCCAATCCAATGAGAACAAATTCCGCCTCATTTTCATACAGCTTTATGATATCCCTGCTTCTGGAAAGAGCAGCAAGCTGTCCGTCCCCCGGCAGTATCATAGACTCATCAGTATCCTTATCCGCCAGTTTCCGGGGCTCTATAATATGGTTCCCATCGAAAAACACCTGGTTAAACAGGTCGGCAAACCTGCTGTTATCACTCCAATAATCCTTCATAACGGAATCCGGCTTTAACTTTTGTCTCTTACTTTTCATAATCGCTCCTCATAGGCGATGGCCGCATCTATGAGGATTGGGTAAATTAATTATATCTCTTCCCTCTCACTTCGTCAATCATCGCCTCTTTTTCATTGTCAAATCACTTTTTCTTATCACAAAATCTTTGATGGGAAATCCGTGGCAGAATTGCCGAAATATCAGAATAATTGAATGTATCTCAAAAAACCGATACCTTTTAACTATAACAGCCCTTACATACAAAATCCATACTTTCTTATCCGTACCTATGTAGAAATTTATATATTATTTTAGACAAATTGCATATAACCTCTTTCAATAAAGTCGATGCCTGATCCCCCGGTTGTTATTGTTTTGGTTATTATCGTTTAACAGTTGCACCGCATGGAAAACCTGTGATAAAATAGATGAAACATTATTTTATTTCAGAAAGGAAGCCACCGATGAAAAAGCAGGATTATTTAAAATGGGACGAGTATTTTATGGGCATTGCGCTTCTCTCCTCAGAACGCAGCAAGGACCCCAGCACCAGCGTAGGGGCCTGTATTGTCAGTGAGGATAATAAGATTCTCTCCGTGGGATACAACGGAATGCCCATTGGCTGCTCCGATGATGATTTTCCCTGGGAGCGGGAAGGCTCGAACCTTGACACCAAATACTTCTATGTCTGCCATGCTGAATTAAACGCAATTCTTAACTATACCGGAACCCATATGAAGGGGGCAAAGATATATACAACCCTCTTCCCCTGCAACGAATGTACCAAGGCTATTATTCAGAAAGGCATTATCGAAATCATCTACCGAAGCGATAAATATGCCGCAACCGACTCCGTAATTGCCTCCAAGCGCATGATGGACGCAGCCGGGGTATCCTACCGCCAGTATGCGCCCATTGGAAAAGATATTATTGTTTCTTTGTAGAGATTTCCTCCCTGTGCCCGGGCCGTTCCGACCTGCGGCACAGTTTTTTTCCGGAAATCTCTTTTATTTTCTCTCCTCTTTGATTTTATCCGCTTCGTCCATAACCTCTTTGCGAAATTGCAGCCAGGCCTCTTCATTTTCAACAAAATAAAGGGGACAGAGCTTTCCTGTGACATCGTAATGCCTTATGATATCTTCTTCCTTCAGATCAAATTCCACACAGAGCGCTGCCGTCAGGGACACCATGGACTGGTATGTTGCCTCGTTGAATTTTCCTGTCTCATCCTCATGACAGCACTCGACGGACACCGTATCCGCATTCCGGTCATTGGACGCAAAGGCAATTTCATTCAGCGGTATGCATTGAATCACCTCGCCCTTCAATCCAATAATATAATGACTGCTGGCAGAGGTTGTCCTTCTGCTGGCTAGCCCCTCAAAATAATTCCGGTTATTGGCTGCCGTAGTTCCCGGATTCGCCGTATAATGAATGACAACGGCATTAATCTCCTTCAGCGGGGTCTGCGGCCTGGAATACTCATTCGGTGTGAGATAGTCCTCCTGAATCTCTACACCATTGGACAGAGTCTGCTCCAACGCTTCTTCGCCTTCCTTGCCGGTTCCCTGAAAGCTATTCTGCTGCCCTCCAAACATCCCTTCCACATTCTCCCGATTCCTTACTGCCTCTATTATTAACATTACTCCAAATACAATAATAAGAAAGAATAAAGTCAAAACCAGCGCTATCAAGGCTATCCGCTTTCTGCGCCTTCTCTTCCTCCACTCTTCTCTGGTAAGTATTCTTCCCATCGTATCACCCAATTCCCTTCTCTGCCCTAACACCCTTTTGCTATTTATAAACGTTTCAGCCCCGGAAATATCTTCAGCTTCTTCCCCAATTCAACAATTCAACCAAATTCATATAAAAGAAAGAATAAAAAGATACCGTATAGGACGAACTTTCTATACGATGAAAAACAACGACAAGCGGCAAACCGCCCGTCGTTGCTTCACAATTTCCATCCGCTGTATCTCCGCTTTATAATTGACTATTCCTCAACACTATAGTTGGGCGCTTCCTTAGTGATGTGAATGTCATGAGGATGACTTTCCTTCAGGGAAGCTGCTGAAATCTTAACAAATTTACCGGTATTTTGGAGTGTCTTAATATCCCCCGCTCCACAATAACCCATACCGGAACGCAGACCTCCGATGAGCTGGAACACGGTGTCCTCCACCGTACCCTTATATGCAACACGGCCCTCCACACCTTCCGGCACCAGCTTTTTGGCGTCGGTCTGGAAGTATCGGTCCTTACTTCCCTTCTCCATGGCGGCGATGGAACCCATTCCACGATACACCTTATATTTTCTGCCCTGATATAATTCAAAGGTTCCGGGACTCTCATCACAGCCTGCAAAAATACTGCCCATCATACATAGATTGGCGCCTGCTGCCAAAGCCTTGGTAATATCCCCGGAATACTTGATACCGCCGTCGGCAATGATCGGTATCTCATAAGCCCTGGCAGCTTCATAAGCATCCATAATTGCCGTAATCTGGGGCACACCGATGCCTGCCACAACTCTGGTTGTACAGATGGAACCGGGTCCGATTCCCACCTTAACCGCGTCAACCCCTGCCTTAATCAGATCCAGGGTTGCCTGCCCCGTTGCCACATTGCCGGCGATGATCTGAATGGACGGATAAGCATCACGCACCATTCTCACCACCTTGAGAACATTTCCGGAATGCCCGTGAGCCGTATCAATCACAATGGCATCTACCTTCGCCTTCACCAGTGCATCCACACGCTCCAGAATATTATTGGTAATTCCAACTGCAGCCGCACACAGAAGCCGTCCCTGAGCATCCTTGGCTGACAGCGGATACTTTATCTGCTTTTCAATGTCCTTGATTGTAATAAGTCCTTTTAAATTACCCTCATCATCAACAATCGGAAGCTTTTCCTTCCTGGCCTTACCCAGTATCTTCTTTGCTTCCTCCAGGGTAATTCCCTCTCTTGCCGTAACCAGTCCCTCTGAGGTCATGGATTCTTTGATTTTCTTGGAGAAATCCGTCTCAAACTTCAGATCACGGTTCGTGATGATGCCTACCAGCTTCTTGCCGTTGACGGTAATGGGTACTCCCGAGATCCGGTACTTCGCCATCAAATCATTGGCATCCTGAAGCGTATGCTCCGGGGATAAATAGAATGGATCAGTGATTACACCATTTTCCGAACGCTTTACCTTGTCCACCTCATCCGCCTGCTCCTCAATGGACATGTTCTTATGTATGACACCGATACCTCCCTGCCTGGCCATTGCAATCGCCATGCGGTTCTCCGTAACCGTATCCATACCGGCGCTCATTAAGGGGATATTCAGCTTAATTGTACTCGTCAGGTTTGTTGCCAGGTTAACCTGATTTGGCAGCACCTCGGAAAAAGCAGGTACCAGCAGCACGTCATCAAATGTAATTCCTTCACCGATAATCTGACCCATTTTTTTAATCTCCTCGCTCTCTGTAAGTTAATGTTGTTATTTGGTACCTGTCATTTGGTGTCAGGCACCTTTCCTTGGATTTTTAAAAGTATAACGAATAATACCTGCAATGTCAACCACAAAAATATGTCCCATTGCTCCTCCCTGCTATTGTCCCAATTGTTACAAACTGTAACATCCGGGGGTAACAAAAGAACACGGTCAGCCTCTTTAAATGCGTTCCCGTGTTCCTTATTCTTAGTACTGTGCTACCTTCCTGGGGCTCTTCTGCTTCATCATGGCAAGCATTTTCTCGCTGGGCTCGAAAGCAATGCGGTATTTCTTATCCTCAACACTGGCAATAATAATATACGGCTTTATTGATTTATCACCGGAAGTAAAATCCTTATTGGTCAGCTGCATCTGATTGTAGCTGTCCAGTGAATGGGAGCCTTGGGGAGCAACTATCTCCATCTGCTCCATATCAACCCGGAGCAGAGTCTTACGTCTCGCCCCTCCGGTAATACGGTCAAAATCCAGCTGTCCGTCGACAAACACATACTCATATTCCACATTCAGCTTTGGAAACAGAAAGATCATGACAACAATAAGCACCATTCCGCCTATTCCGAAAAATCCTCCCAACAGCAGGAGCAGCACTCCTATGATAATTCCCAGAACCAGAAGAGCACGAAGTCCCATGGACTTACCGGTATTTTTTCTCTTCACTCCCGCTTCCGCGTATAACTGATTCATCTCAATCCTCCATTCTGCTGCCTTAGAATTTGGGCAGCGCACAAGCTTACTGATTGAAAAATCTTAATTTTTCAATCTACTTCCACGGTCCAGCCATATTCATCCTTTATTCTTCCCAGCTGAATTCCGGTGATGGTATCATACAGTCTCTGGCTGACGGGTCCAATGCTTCCGTCCTTCACCATCATAATATTATCTCCCCAGCGAAGCTGCCCTACCGGTGAAATTACCGCAGCCGTTCCGGTTCCCCATACCTCTTCCAGAGTATTGTTCTGATATGCATCATAGATTTCATCAATGGAAATTTTGCGTTCCGTAACAGGGAAGCCCCATTCTCTGCACAGGACAAGCACGGAGTTCCTGGTCACGCCAGGCAGAATGCTCCCGTTTAATTCAGGCGTGATCACCTCTCCGTTGATCTTGAAGAAGATATTCATAGCCCCTACCTCTTCAATATACCTGCGCTGAACTCCGTCCAGCCACAGCACCTGGGAATATCCTTCCTCGTGGGCCTTCACCTGAGCCTTCATAGAAGCCACATAATTGGCACCTGTCTTGGCTTCTCCGATTCCGCCCTTCACAGCTCTGACATATTCGTCTTCAATCCATATCTTTACAGGATTCAGCCCCTCAGGATAATATGCACCCACAGGGGAGAGAATGATAATAAAAAGATACCGATCGGAGGGCTTTACGCCCAGATGCGGTTCTGTTGCAATGATAAACGGTCTGACATAAAGGGAGGTTCCTTCCTTTGTGGGAATCCAGGCCTCATCCACCTTAACTACTGTTTTAATAGCCTGCAGGAAATCCTCCTCGGGAATCTCCGGAATGCAGATTCTGCGGTTCGTGTTATTGGCCCTCTCAACGTTTTTCTCAGGGCGGAAAAGCAAGATCCTCCCATCATCGGCCTTATACGCCTTTAATCCTTCAAACATTTCCTGCCCATAGTGAAATACCATGGCAGAGGGTTCGAGATTAAGCGGCTGATAAGGTATTACCCGAGGGTCATACCATCCTTTCCCTGTCTCATAGTTCATGATAAACATATGATCCGTAAAGATAGTTCCAAATTTCAGCGGATTATCTGCTCCCGGCAATACCTTGGGATCCTTCGTCATCTCAATTCTAATATTCAGCATCCTTATCATCCTTCCTGTCATAGGGTGTACAACACCGCAGACCTACAGCCAGTCCCTCATATATTGGCATTCATGCTGACACTCCCTATTTTCCGCACTTATCACTGCCGCGGATTAATTTATATCTTTTATAGTAGTATTACTTTGAAAATTTTTCAAGTATTATTTTACTGCAATTGAAGGTTTGCGTTCATAACGGCAAAAGGTGTAGGTCAGATCATAATAGGTCTGCTCCTCTGTTTCCTCCGCCAGCACCCAATCCTCCATCTGGTCCAGGTTCGGAAAATAGGTATCCGCGTGGTACCCATAATCTATCTTTGTAATATGGGCTGTTTCGCAGTATTGGAGCATCTGCCGGTAGATACTGGCTCCCCCGATGACATAGATATTCTCCCTGGGGCAGTCCTTTACCAGCTCCAAAGCCTCCTCGATACTGTTCACCACATCGGCATCCTTCACCCTATAATCCTTTTTCCGGGAAATCACAATATTCCTCCGGTTTTTCAAAGGCTGTCCTCCCGGAAAGCTCTCCAATGTGTTTCTGCCCATAATTACCACCTTGCCCATGGTCTCATCGCGGAAGAACCGCATATCCGCCGGAATACTGACCAGCAGCTGGTTCCGGTGTCCTATGGCCCAGTTTTTATCCACTGCAGCAATAACGTTCATTCGTATACCCGCCTTTCTTCTGATGCAAAGCCTTATACCGCCACAGGAATCTCCACCTTAGGCCCGAATTGATAATTCCTCAGCTCAAAATCCTCCACCCTGAACTGATAGAAATCCTTAACCTCCGGATTCATCCAAAATTCAGGGGCATCATAGGTCGGACGCTGAATCAGCTCCTTTATGATGGGAATATGCCTGTCATAGATATGCGCGTCCGCAATGACATGCACCAGCTCTCCGGCCTCATAGCCGCACACCTGTGCCAGCATATGAACCAGTACGGCATACTGGCACACATTCATGCTGTTGGCGGCAAGAATATCGTTAGATCGCTGATTTAAAACAGCATTAAGGATGAGCCTGTCCCTGTCCGGCTTTTTGGTAACATTAAAGGTCATGCTGTATGCACAGGGATAGAGCCGCATCTCATGAAGATCCTGGTGAACATACAGATTGGTCATAATTCTCCTGCTGTAGGGATTATTCTTCAGATCAAAGATAACACGGTCAACCTGATCCATCTCCCCCTCTTTGTACCGGTGCTTTACCCCCAGCTGATATCCGTAGGCCTTTCCGATGGAGCCGTTCTCATCTGCCCAGGCATCCCAGATATGACTGTTTAAGTCATGGACATTGTTGGATTTCTTCTGCCATATCCACAGCAGCTCATCAATGCAGGTCTTAATTGCCGTCTTACGCAAGGTAAGTGCCGGGAATTCCTTGGATAGATCGTATCGGTTTACCACACCAAATTTCTTTATGGTGTATGCATAGGAGCCGTCCTCCCACTTGGGTCTTACCTTCTCTCCCTCGGTGCTTACCCCGTTCTCCAGTATATCCTTGCACATATTAATATAAATATGATCCGCTAAACTCATATTCCATCCCTCCAAATGCTTACTCAATATATCATGCCACGCCCGCAGATTAGGAGCTCAGTCCTTCGGCCTTCGCTCACGTTGCACTTATCCATGTGCTTTAAGACATTGATTCAAGCAATCTTGATCAATGCCCTAAGGTACACGGACTAATCTGCTTCTTCCTCATTATGCCACGCCCGCAGATTAGGAGCTCAGTCCTTCGGCCTTCGCTCACGTTGCACTTATCCATGTGCCTTAGGGCATTGATTCAAGCAAGCTTGATCAATGCCCTAAGGCACATGGACTAATCTGCTCATCTTGGACATTATACCGTATATAGTTGGTCAAGGCAATGCATAATTTTACGCGATACAGAGACAGAATCACAGAGTGCCCGCATCCAAAATACGGGCACTCTGTGATCTTTCTGCTGTCGACGATATACACATTATTGGAAGTTGCATTACAAACTTCCGATAAAAAGCACACATGGGAACTCTGCAATATATTCTACGATAAACGAACCATCTGCTCTTCTACAAACCCTTTAATATTAGAGGCATTTACAAATTTTCTAAACGTACCGTCCTTTACCTCAACCAGGGTGGGGGCCTGCATAATGCCGTATTCCTGGGCCAGCTCCACATTCTCCTGAGCATCCACAACCGCAAAGTTCATATCCTTCAGGTACTCTTTGGCGATATGGCAATTGGGGCAGGTTCGGGTCGTAAACAGATAGAGACCATCCTCCATCGATCCGCTGTCCCTAGCTGCTGTCACAGGGGAAGCACTCCGCAGCAGATTCATCTTTCTGGAATGCTGAACATCATAGATCTTACGGTTCTTATACTCCTGGGCCTTACCCTCGTTCCAGTTCTGTACGGGACGGTAATAGCCGGTGATCCGGCTGTAGACCTCCGCTCTTTCTCCGCAATGGGGACAGGTGAATTGCTCCCCCGGGAGATAACCGTGGGTCTTACATACAGAATAAGTAGGGGACATGGTATAATAAGGTAATTTATAGTTATTCGCAATGGTTCTCACCAGCTTGGCTGCCGCTTCCCAATCCGGAAGCTTCTCACCCAGAAATGCATGGAAAACTGTTCCGGAGGTATACAGGGTCTGCAATTCATCCTGAATATCCAGAGCCTCAAAAACGTCCTGGGTATATCCTACCGGAAGATGGGAGCTGTTGGTATAATACGGGGTATCTCCCGGATTCCCGGCCGTTATGATATCGGACCAGCGCTTCCTGTCGTTCTTCGCCAGACGATAGGTCGTGGATTCCGCAGGCGTCGCTTCCAGATTATAGAGATCGCCGTATTTCTCCTGGTAATCGGACAGACGCTCCCTCATATGATTCAAAGTCCTGATGGTAAACTGCTTCGTTTTATCATGGGTCATATCTTCCCCAAGCCATTTTGCATTGAGGCCTACTTCATTCATACCGATCAGGCCGATGGTTGAGAAATGGTTATCAAAGCTGCCCAGATACCTCTTGGTATAGGGGTACAGTCCCTCGTCCAGAAGCTTGGTGATGATATTTCTCTTCACCTTCAGGGAACGTGCCGACAGATCCATCATGCGGTCAAGGCGTGCGAAGAAATCCTTCTCATCAGCAGCCAGATATGCAATTCGCGGCATATTGATGGTCACAACTCCCACGGATCCCGTGCTCTCTCCCGAGCCGAAGAAGCCGCCGGTCTTCTTGCGCAGCTCTCTCAGATCCAGACGCAAACGGCAGCACATGGATCGAACATCACTGGGCTCCATGTCACTGTTGATATAATTCGAGAAATAAGGCGTTCCGTATTTGGCGGTCATTTCAAATAACAGACGGTTATTTTCCGTATCAGACCAGTCAAAATCCTTTGTGATGGAATAGGTGGGAATCGGATACTGGAAGCCTCTTCCGTTTGCATCCCCTTCAATCATAATTTCAATGAAGGCCTTGTTCACCATATCCATTTCCTTCTTACAGTCCTTGAACTTGAAATCCACTTCCTTACCGCCCACAATACAGGGCAGCTCCGCAAGGTCAGCCGGAACGGTCCAGTCCAGGGTAATGTTAGAGAAGGGAGCCTGGGTTCCCCAGCGGCTCGGTGTGTTTACCCCGTAGACAAAGGATTGGATGCATTGCTTTACTTCTTTATAGGTCAGATTGTCAATCTTAACAAAGGGAGCCAGGTAGGTGTCAAAGGAGGAAAATGCCTGGGCTCCTGCCCATTCATTCTGCATGATTCCCAGGAAATTCACCATCTGGTTGCACAGGGTGGATAGATGGCTGGCCGGGGAGGAGGTAATCTTACCGGGGATTCCGCCAAGTCCTTCTTTAATCAGCTGCTTCAGGGACCAGCCGGCACAATAGCCGGTCAGCATGGATAAATCATGCAAATGGATATCCCCGTTGCGGTGGGCATTGGCAATCTCCTCGTCATAAACTTCCGATAACCAGTAATTTGCCGTGATGGCGCCGGAGTTATGCAATATAAGACCGCCGACGGAATAGGTAACAGTGGAGTTCTCCTTAACACGCCAGTCCTCTTCGTTCACATAATTGTTCACTATCTCCTTGTAGTCCAGAATCGTGGACTTCATATTACGGATCTTTTCTCTATTTTTACGGTATAGGATGTAGGCCTTGGCAACATCGGTATAGCCGGTCTGCTCTAGTACATGTTCCACACTGTCCTGAATATCTTCCACATGTATGGTTTCCTCTTTTATCTTTCTCTGAAAATCAGAGGTTACACGAAGCGCAAGCAAGCTGATAATCTCATCATTATATACCTTCTCCGTAGCTTTAAAAGCCTTGGTAATCGCTTCACTGATTTTCTTCAGATCAAATTCTACAACCTGCCCATCTCTCTTAATTACATTAATCATCTGTGACCTTCTCCTTCCCATTTTCCCTATTACTTATCGCAAGAACACGCCCGGCTGTAATCCGGCCGACGGCGCAAGCATTGCCGCTTTTTGCCGTAAGCTGTAATCACGGTGTACCACACAGGTGCCGTTGTTATCATATCTTATATTACCAGAAAGAACCATGTTCGTCAACAATAAAATACTAGATATATGCGACTTTTTTCTTCATCACACTATATCTAGTATTTTATTAGTAATTTATACCCAGGTGCCTGACACCCTTTATACCAGGCTTTGATGAATGTCCTTCGGGACATATGCCTTTATATAGATTCCGTCCTGCTGGTACTCCTCCTCCAATAGCTGCCCGTATTTTCTGACCGTCTGGATCTTACCTGCGTCCTGGTAGGAGAACACCTTCTCCAGCAATACCTTGCGCTCATTTAATACCCTTTCCAGCAGCTGCAGCAGCTGTTCCAGCCCCTCGCCGGTCTTTGCTGAGATTCTGACCGTATGATCCGCCTTAAAATCCTTGATCACCGCCTCGGCCTCCGGCTTATCCTGCTTGTTAAAAGCCGTAATGATAACCTTATCCTGAATTCCCAACCGGTTCAGGGTATCATATACGATATGCATCTGCCGGTCCGCATCCGGGTTGGAGCTGTCCACCACATGAATTAAAATATCCGCATATCTGGATTCCTCCAGGGTACTTCGGAACGCCTCAATCAGGTGATGAGGAAGCTTGCGGATAAAACCCACGGTATCCGTAAGCAGAAGCTGCTGCCCGCTTTCCAGGGCAAGGATTCTTGTGGTCGGATCCAGAGTGGCAAAGAGCTTATCCTCTTCCAGAACTCCGGCATTGGTAAGATGATTCAGCAGGGTGGATTTGCCTGCGTTGGTATAGCCCACAATGGCCGCAACGGGAATCCGGTTCTTACTGCGAAGCCCTCTCAGGGTCTCCCTGCTCTGCTTCACATCCTCCAGCTCCCGCTTCAGCAGCGTTATTCTCTCCTTGATAATACGGCGGTCCATCTCCAGCTTCTTCTCGCCGGGTCCTCTGGTGCCGATGCCTCCTCCCAGTCTGGACAGGGAATTCCGAAGGCCGATCAGCCTGGTGGACCGATACCGCAGCTGGGCCAGCTCCACCTGTATCTTACCTTCCTTCGTAGAAGCCCGCTTTGCAAAAATATCCAATATAATTACCGTCCGGTCCAACACCTTCATTTGAAGGGCATCCTCCAGATTCTTAAACTGGACCGGCGTGAGTTCGTCATCGCAGACCACTCCGGTGGCTCCGGTCTCCATCACCAGCTCCCGGACCTCCTCTATCTTGCCTTTTCCAATATAGGTGCCCGGGTGAATGCTTTCCCGGTTCTGTATGATTCTTCCCGCGGCAGCCGCCCCCGCCGTAGCGATCAGCTCCTCCAGCTCGTCCAGGGACTGGACAATATCATCCCGCTCCGAGGAGGATACTCCCACCAATATCAGGCGCTCCTCCTGCTCCTTTATCTCATATAGTTCTGCCACTATAACACCCTAACCTTTCTCACGGCCAGCAAACCACGCGCCCCAGTCTCAACATTTGCAGAGCCTATTCCGCTCCGTTTTCGATCACTGCTTCCATCCGCCTTGTCTCCAGGAACCGCGCTTCCCTTGCAGCCTCTTCATCCCCCGGATACAGGCTGAGATACCAGTTCAGATTCTTTCCGGCATCCTCAAATCTGCCCAGGTACTCATAGGCAACAATCAGATTCTTCATTAAAATCTGCATCGATCCCGCCTGGTTAAGGGCAATTCCCTGCTCCAAGCACTGAAGGGCACTGGCATACTCACCCGTTTTAATATAGCAGGCGGCGAGCTGATTATAAGCGCCCGGTACTGCGGCCCCGCCGTCCTTTATAAAAATATCATAGTAATAAATGGCCTTCGGATAATCCTTTTGAATACGGTAAATCTCTCCGATATAGTAATACGCTTCCTTAAAGCCATTTTTGAAGCCCTCACTGAACTCAGACAGCGACAGCTCGTAATCCCCCTGGTAGAAATGAATCTTCGCCAGATTATACCCGTCGGCGCTGGTCTTCACTTCAATTGCAGAGGCCGTCTTCAGCACCTCTGCCGCGGCTTGCTCCTCACCGTTTTCCATAAGAAGATAATACTTCCCAAGGTAATGGGCATAATTGCCCGGCTCCAGCCGGATTGCCTCATCATAATCCGCCCTGCTCTTATCGGCATCCCCTAAAAAACCATAGCACAAAGCCCGGCTGCTGTAAGCATTGGCACTCTTCGCGTCCAGCTTGATCAAATCCGTATAGTTCTGTATCGCTTCCTCATAGGAGCCAAGGGCCATGAGAGAGCTTCCGACATAATACAATATATCCATATCCATCTTCGATAATTCATTGATCTCAAGAGCCTTTCGAAACTCCTCCATTGCCTTGCCGTATTCCAGCATAAAATAATAGGCAATCCCTTTTCCCCGGTGTATTCTCTTGTTATTCCGGTTCACGATAATGATATCCTTATTAACATATGCCTTATCAAATTCAGCCAAAGCCTCTTCATACCGTCCCAGCTTGATCAAAGCCATGCCGCCGTCTATGTAATAATCAGCCCTGCCGGGCTTCTTCTCCTTTGCTGCGGTAAAATAGGAGAGCGCATCCTCATAATTCCCGCTTTCAAAGCTCTTCTTTCCATTCCGATAAAGGTCCCCGGATGAACCGCATCCGGAAAATATAAGCACCAATATAAGAGATAATCCTATAGAAAGAAGCTTCCTCTTCATCCTCCACCTCCGTGGTTCGCATATCATGTAATCCTTTGTGCTGACTAAGCGGCGAGGCGTAGCATAATGCGCATAATCATCACGAAATGACGCATACCATAGAAGCATACAACTAAGGTATAATGTCTATCGACATTATACCTTACTATTCCCAAAAAAACAATAAAGAATCACAGACTTATCTGCAATCTGCACGGCAGATTCCCGCATCAAGGAGTACTCGCATGAAAAGCCCGCCCTGTACGGTACGGTTCTGGAATCCGATCATCCTGGCTGTCTTGGTATCATACCAGTCCGTCATCGGAACCCGGGAAGGAGAGTTATCATAAGCAGCATAGAGCGGAGCTACCATTTTCTCAAAATCCTCCTTTGTGTCCATCAGGGTCGCACACCATACCAGCCAATCGGATTTGGTATAGTCCGCCCGGTTATCCAGAGGCATTCCGAACTGGTTGGACCGCTTAAGATAGGAGGAAAGCTCCTGGTCAAAGTCCGCCATATCAAACATTCGCGTTCCCCATACCTTATCCCAAACCAGATTATACTTCATACTAAAGCTGTCTTCCCGGTCGAAGGCCAGCCGATAGGTGCCATCCTCCCTGGCAGCCATTGTGATCCAGCGCTTTGCCATCGCCTTGGCTGTTTCATGATATACCCTTGCCTCCTCCTCATCGCCTTTCATGTGACAGAGGATGGAAAAGCCTGTGATTCCCATGATCGCCTTTATGGAAAGGTTACAGTTATGGGCCAGGTGACCGGCAAAATCGTCGGTGCAGAGCTGGTTCTCCGGATCCATACCGGTTTCCCTGAGATATTCAGACCATTTCCTAAGCAGCTCCCAATTTTCCGCCGCATAGCTGATGTCCTTCTGCGCCAGGCACAGGGCAGTTGTCATAATCAGCATATTCCCGCACTCTTCCACAGGCATCTGGTATTCCATCTTATTATCCCCGTATACCTGTCCGTTAACCAGCGGGTACTGGCCTGCATCATGAGGCGCAAAGGCAAAAGGCCACTTGGGTGAGGAAGCATATTGGAAGATCGGCCGAAGCATTCCCTTAACAAACTCTGCATTATAAAGGAGATACAGCGGAACGGAGGGATAGCTCACATCAACGGTGGCCGCGCATCCGTTACTGAAGCACTCCTTGGAGATAAAAAGCATATTTCCTTCCGTACCCCTGCAGATTTTATGAGCCGCTACAGACTGACGGTATGCCAGGGCGAGCAGCTTCGCATACTCCTCACCGCCGCAGGCACAGGCCCGGGCATCAAGATCCCTGGAGAATTCCCTGCAACGGGCGGACAGCTGAGGATACTCCCGGAAGGCCAGGGTAATTGCCGTCAGAATGTCCGGGGTCTTCCCGTCCTTCCAATAAGCATCCAGAGCCTGCCCAAAATACTCCATGGATTTAACATCGTCATATGCAATTGCAATCAGAGCCCGGGCCTTTGCAGCTTCTTCAAATTCCATCACAAGCTGCAGCCTTCCGCTCACGGTGCTGATCTCCTCTAAAGACGGCTGCCGGTCAATAACCGCCCGGACGGCAGGGTCCTTCTGTGCGGCCAAATAGAGATAGCCCCAATCAATACGAAGATCATCCCCTGATTTGTTCAGGAGCTTCTGCGGCACGCTTCCGACTCTTCCCCAGGTAAATTCTCCTTCCTCCCCATAGGAAAATTCCGTATCCCACTGGCCTTTTTCATCCAGGCAAATCTCATCATCGGCGAGAATCCGGATCTTATAACGGTGTTTCTCTTCCTCCTTAGAATGAAGCTCCATTGACAGATAAGTGACCGGACGGGCGCAGACGGACGGTTCCTCCAGCAGCAGCGGTGTCATAAAACAAACCTTCAGAGTTACCTCCTTTGCTGTGAACACATATTCCGTAGAAACAGCCTCTACCTTGACACTCTCCTGCTTCATGGATATCGCCTCGGAAAGTCCCATAAAGCAGTACGGGATATCATCAATTTCCAGGATACCCGTAAGCCGGTGCTGCTTTCCTGTCCAATGCCTGGTTACATCGGCATTCAGCTGATTGCTCATTGACCATATACTAAAATACGGATCAACTGTGATTAATGGAACTGCTGGATAACGTAAGCTCATCTTATTCTTCTCCTTGTTTTCTCATATTAAAATAATTGCGCTGCTTCTTCCTAGTCCATGGACATATTTATATTATAATGTTATAATCTATAAAATCCATGCATAAAATCAATTCAAAAGTGAGGATTATGAGCATGAAGGAAGAGATCATAAGCTTTTTGAATGAAACCCGCCGGGAGGAACTCCCCTTCTTCATAGAAATGGCAGGTATCTCCTATTGTGATGAAAGCTATCGCATTTCCAGAAAGAACAGCCCTATCTATGTATTTGAATATGTGCTGGAAGGGGAAGGCACCGTAATTACGGACGGAAGAAAGTTTACGGCCAGAAAGGGCGATGCCTATATCCTCCACCGCGGATCGGAGCATCTCTATTACTCGGACAAGTCAAACCCTTGGACAAAGATATGGTTTAATGCAAGCGGTCCCCTCATCGACAGCCTGATCCATCTCTATCGCCTTACTCATATCAACCACATGGAGAATGTACCTGTATCCGCCCTGTTTCATGATCTGCTCCATGCCGCCAGACAAGCGGGAAATTACAATCCCGCCTTTTCCGATGAGGCCTCCCGGCTCTTTTTCCAATTAATACTGACCCTTTATCCCCATGTGCACAGGGAGCCCTTTGCCTATTCCGGGGATGCCAGGGTTCTGAAGGAATATTTGGATAAAAACATTTGTACCCGGGTGGAATTAAAGGATTTGTGCGACCAGATCTATCACTCCCCTTCCCAGACGATTCGCATATTTAAGAAGGCTTTCGGTGTCACCCCATATCAATATCTGATCAGCCAGAGGATGGAGCTGGCCAAGCTGCTGCTCCTTAATTCCAACAAAAGCATCCGGGAGATATCCGCAGATCTGAATTTTTATGACGAACACTATTTCTCCAACCTTTTCAAGGATAAAATCGGAATCTCCCCGCTGAAATACCGGAAGCAGAACCAATAGAACGGTTTATTCCATAAAAAGACGGCCCTCCTTCGGCAGATATCCGGTATTCCGGCTGCCAAAGAAGGGCCGCATTGATTCCTAATTATTAACCAAAGAGTGAAAAGGTAAGGAAAATCGTGGCTGTCAATGAGGCCACCAGCGATACTACCGTAATCTGTGTATTGATAGAAGGACCGGCCGTATCCTTGAAAGGATCACCTACCGTGTCACCAACAACACCGGCCTTATGAGCGTCTGAATTCTTACCGCCGTTATTCCCTGCTTCAATGTACTTCTTGGTATTATCCCACAGACCGCCGGCATTGGACATAAACAATGCAAAGAGCAGGCCGCTGATAATATTTCCTGTAATAAATCCGCCAATCGCCTGCACACCGCCGATAAACCCTACCAGCAGAGTAGAAATAATGGTCATCAGTCCTGCCGGAATCAGCTCCTTAATTGCTCCAGTGGTGGCAATTTCAATACATTTGTCGTATTCCGGAACAACGCCTTCCTTGCCTTCCTTCAGGCCGATAATCTCTTTGAACTGACGATGGATCTCGGCAACCATACGCTGTGCGTTGCGGTCAACACCCAGCATGAGCATCGCTGAGAATACTGCAGGGATTGCTGCTCCGAACAATAAACCAAAGAATACAACGGGGTCAATAATATCAAAGCCTTGAAGATACTGGATACCCTCTTTCACAATCCCCAGATCTACCGCCGCCGTATTAACCTCACTCATAAACGCTCCCAATAAGGAGATAACGGTAAGACCGGCAGCGCCGATTGCAAAGCCCTTGGTAACCGCCTTCACCGTATTGCCGGCACTGTCCAGGGAATCAGTGATCTCAAGAGCCTTTTCTCCCAGATTACCCATTTCCACCAGACCGCGGGCATTATCAACAATAGGACCATAGGCATCATTGGAGATAATCATGCCGACGATGGACAACATACCAACTGCCGCCATGGAAATACCGAACATCGGATAGCCCTCTCCAAGAGGTTCACAGATCTTATATGCCGCCAGGGCGGATACACCGATACCTACCATGGAAGGCAGGGCGCTCATTAAACCATAGGAAACACCGGACAGGATTGTGAAGGCCGGGCCGGACTCACAGGCCTTCGCCACTTCATGAACCGGTTTCTTCTTATCATCGGTAAAGTAATCGCTGGCCAGACCAATGACCACGCCTACCACCAGGCCGATGGCACTGGCTCCCCAGATGCGCCACTCAAAATCAAACGCCCAGGTGGCAAGAGCCGTCAGCAGGCCAAAAATCACTGTAGTAACATATGTATTAGAATTCAATGCCCTGGTCGGGTCCCCATCCTCTTTCATTTTGGCCGTCAGAACACCGATCATGGAGGCAAACAAACCAATCGCCGCATAACAGAACACCATTGCTGCATTGCCTGTGCCGCCGGCTGTTTTATCAAGAGCAACTGCCATAACCAGCGCTGCTGCCATGGAGGCCACATTGGAGTCGAAGAGGTCGGCACCCATACCGGCCACGTCACCTACATTATCGCCTACATTGTCCGCGATTACCGCGGGATTTCTCGGATCATCCTCAGGAATACCCAATTCCACCTTACCGCAGAGATCGGCACTGATATCAGCCGTCTTCGTGAAGATGCCGCCGCCTGCCTTTGCAAACAGAGCCATGGAGCTGGCGCCGAAGCTGAAGCCTAAGAGCGCCGTAGTATCACCGGTCAGAAGAAGCACCAGGGTAACTCCCAGCAAGCTGGAACCAACCACTGCCATACCCATAACGGCACCGCCGCGGAAGCCAGACATAAAGGAGGGCTTAATTCCCTTGGTTGCCATCTCGGCTGCCTTCACATTGGCTATGGTTGCAATGCTGATGCCGATTACGCCTGCAATTCCGGAGAATACCGTACCGAAGATATAGGAAACCGCCATAAGCAGGTTACCGATAATATCTCCTTTCCAGATGGGATGCGGCAGGAAAACAAAGAGAATCACTGCTGCAGCGCCGCAAAACTTTGCCAGAGTCCTGTACTCCTTATTCAGGAATGTGTAAGCTCCATTGCGGATCAGTTTACTGACCTCTGCAATACGCTTATTGGAGGAAGGCTGCTTTTCTACCCATTTATAAAGCCACCATGCGGAGCCAAATGAGAGAATTGCAATAACAATTGAAACAATTTGGAAAAACGTAAGACCTAACTTCAAAATGTTCATCTCCCTTTCTTTATTGCCGGAGCGTCCGAGCAGGCCCGCTCCCGGCTGGCCAGCGAAAAAGATTCGCTTTGCTTCAAATACTATCACGTTTATACATCCTGTGCAATAGAAAAGTATCCAATTGCATATTTACGTCATAATGTATAATCCTTAATTATTTTTTACATAAAATACCCATTTATTTGTTGATATTGCACATTGGCCCTCCGCATTTTTTATTTATACTGACAGCGCCCTTTTAATTACTTTCGTTAATATTACTTTATAAGAAGATATCATGCAAATGAATGGATAAAATCAACCATAATCTTTCGAAATTGCATTGACATGCATAGCAGAAATGAGCTACAATAAAACCAATTTCGTAAACTCGTCATTTTCCGTAAATCAGATGGCGGCAAATAAATTGTATGCGGTTATCGCGTCTGTTTTTGCCATGATGTACACCGGAGGGATGACTAATTATGCTAAGGAGGATTTTTTTATGGAGTTCTTATTGTCAGGTATTATGGCAATTACTTGGCAGCAGTGTGTAATGTATCTGGTTGGCGCTATTTTGATCTATCTGGCCATCGAGAAGGGTTTTGAGCCTTCACTGCTTCTGCCAATGGGATTTGGTGCAATTTTAGTAAACCTTCCCCTTTCCGGAGTTCTGAACCAGACCATGGACGTGGTCGGCGAGGTTCCCGGTATTATCGAGTGGCTGTTTCACACTGGAATCGAAGCATCAGAGGCTCTGCCCATCTTGCTGTTTATCGGTATCGGTGCTATGATCGACTTTGGTCCGCTGCTTTCCAACCCTAAGATGTTCCTGTTTGGTGCGGCAGCCCAGTTCGGTATCTTCTTTACCATATCTCTGGCGGTCCTGCTTGGATTTAGTCTGCCGGACGCAGCTTCCATCGGTATCATCGGTGCGGCTGACGGCCCTACCTCGATTCTGGTATCCCAGATTCTTCAGTCCCAGTACATGGGGGCTATCGCGGTAGCTGCCTATTCCTATATGGCACTGGTTCCCATTGTCCAGCCTCTTGCCATTAAGCTGGTAACCACTAAAAAGGAACGTATGATCCGCATGGATTACAATCCCAAGTCAGTCACCAAGCTGACCCGAATTGTCTTCCCCATTATTGTAACTGTAATTGCCGGCCTGATTGCACCCCAGTCAGTGGCTTTGGTAGGCTTCCTGATGTTCGGTAACTTAATCCGGGAATGCGGTGTCCTGGGAACCATGTCCGAAACTGCCCAGGATAATTTGGCCAATCTGATCACCCTGCTTCTCGGTATTACTATTTCCTTCAGTATGAAAGCAGATGCTTTTGTTAATAGGAACACTTTATTAATCATGTGCCTCGGATTGGTTGCCTTTGTAATGGATACCATCGGCGGTGTATTATTTGCCAAGTTCTTGAACCTGTTCCTTCGCAAGAACAAGATTAATCCTATGGTAGGTGCCGCAGGTATCTCTGCCTTCCCCATGTCCGCACGCGTCGTTCAGAAGATGGGTCTCAAAGAAGATCCTTCAAATCACCTCTTGATGCATGCCATCAGCGCTAATGTATCCGGTCAGATCGGCTCCGTTGTGGCTGGCGGTGTTGTTATTAAGATTGTTCTTGAGATCCTGAAGAATATGGCTAAATAGAAAGGAGATTACCATGCAGGAAAACTTAATGTATTCATTAGAAATCATGGGAAAAGGAATGCTTTCCATATTTGCTGTAATCCTCTTATTGACCCTGATCGTATATTTAATGGGCAGGTTCGCTTCCCGTTCTAAGAAATCAGGGAAATAACGGAATAAGAATTAGCTGATTTCAGCTGACAAAAAGAGGCTGCTGTCCAGGACGTTATTACAACGTTATAACGTCCTGGACAGCAGCCCTTTATCATCCTATAATACCATGTCCGCAAGCGTCCATGGTACGGCACTCCGTGCCAGGATGCTTACTGCGCTTCGCTCCGGCGCGGTATCATGTCTGCCGGCATGATACCATGTTTCTATCTACCCCAACGCTACATCCAACAGCATCATCACGGCAAATCCCAGCATAGCTCCTATGGTTCCCACATTGGAATGATGCTTCTCCTGCTGCGCTTCCGGGATCAGCTCCTCTACCACAACATAGATCATTGCTCCGGCAGCAAAGGACAATGCATAGGGAAGAATCGGCTTCATGACAACCACCGCTACCGCTCCCAGTACGCCTGCCATGGGCTCCACAATCCCCGAAGCCTGCCCGTAAACAAAGCTTTTCCAACGGCTTAATCCCTCTCTTCGCAGGGGCACGGATACCGCGGCTCCCTCCGGAAAGTTCTGCAACCCGATACCCAGGGCAAGGGCCACCGCTCCTGCCAGGGATGCAGCAGGAAAATTAGAAGCAACCGCTCCGAAAGCTACACCCACAGCCAACCCTTCCGGAATATTATGCAATGTAATTGCCAGAACAAGAAGAACACTTCTCTTCCAGCTGGTCTTTACCCCTTCCGGCTCCTCATTTTCACCGATATGCAGATGAGGCATCAGCACGTCCACCAACCACAGGAATCCCCCTCCTGCCAGAAAACCTGCCACAGCCGGCACCCATGCAATCATCCCCGCTTCTTCCGCCATGTCGATGGCGGGAGCTAACAGTGACCAGAAGCTGGCAGCGATCATAACTCCGGCGGCAAATCCCAGCATACCGTTCAATACCTTTTTATTAATGCTCTTAAATACAAATACTGTTGCTGCTCCTAATGCCGTTACAAACCAGGTGAACAGAGTCGCCAGCAATGCCTGCAGCACCGGATCTAAATTTGTAAACCAATCCATATCGTATCCTCCTTCAGTATGAAATGACCGGAAGCAATCTTCTTCATTTTATTCCGATATTATAATCAATGTGTCAAAGACATCTCTTTTATAATACTATAATTCAAATACACCGTTTTTGTCTAGTAGCGAAACATAATTTTATCCTGCTTTCCGTGACCGCTTCGCCTGCGGTCCCGCTAAAATAAGGAGTCCGCCGTTTCCTCACCGGATACGGCAGACTCCCCTTTATGTAATGGGTACCGACAACTTTCATCGGCATCATTTTTTAATTATTCACATATCTTACCGCCTTGTAAGGCGTTCTGTAATTATAACGGGTAATCCGGATACCTTCTCCGGAGCTTTTCGCACCAATAACCTTACCATTGCCAATATACAGCGCAACATGGTTAATGACGCCGTTTTTCCTATAGAAAATCAGATCTCCCGGCCTGATATCGCTCATGCTGATTCTTTTTCCGCTGGATGCCTGTGCTCTTGAGGTCCTCGGAACATAAATACCGAAGTCTTCAAACACCGACTGAATGAAACCGGAACAATCCGCTCCTCTGGTCAGGCTGGTTCCTCCCCATACATAGGGGTTCCCTTCAAACTTGAGGGCATAATTTACGATTTTCTGACGAAGAGAGGTGGTATTTCCTGCGCTGCTGCCGGAGTTGCTGTTCCCCGACGAGGTGCTGCCGGAGGATCCGCCGGACTGGCCCCCGCTGCTGCCATTCCCCTGTCCTGAAGCCGTCCGGGAGTTATATGCCTGCTGCTTGGCCAACTCGGCCTGCTCCTCCTCAATTGAGATCGCTTCATCATATATCTTGGATAATTCAACGTACTCTCTGGAGACATAACCTGCCACGGTCTCGTCAATTACAATTTTGACCCACTCCTCTGCTTCCTCGACAACCTTATATTCCCCTTCGATGGGAATCAGAGTAAGTGTTGCCGATTCGATACTGGCATTCTCCCTCACACGCAGGGTTGTGGTTGTTACGGCAGCAATTGTCTCTCCCGTCTTTTCAGAAAATTCTTCCGCCTCTTTCCCGGTTATCAGATAATCCCCTTTGATATAGCCTGTGACGCTGCCCGACTTAACCCGGTACCAGCCGTCCTCCTCATCAAGAATGGTTGCCGCACTGTCCTTGTACAGCTTGCCCAGTATCTTACTCTTTTCATTTGCTTCGCTTCTTATATTCACATAATTGTTTACATTGGCAAATGCAAGTTTTATATCCTGTTCTTCCGGGATATTCTGGCTCGCTGAAACTGCAGCCAACAGGGCCGGCATCGCCAGCTTGTAATCCTCGGATCCGGCATAATAATCCTGCAATATCAAATTAATCCCCGCAACCGGGGTCTCTGTTGCTTTTGCGGTTTCATTCTGTGCTGCAAAGGTCAGGGCTCCTACTAGTATGCATGTTGCCATCTTACGTACTGATACCATGGTTCCTCCTTATGTAGGTTCAATTGTTACATAATTGTTAAATATGTTACGCACTTATTATATAACATATTTCTGAGGAATTCATGTGGTATCTGCTGGAAACTCAGTTGGTTCTTTCCATATATCAAATTATTCTTTTAAATCTATTCATCAGATTTCATTCTATTTATGTAGAATTTCAATATTTCTTTCCTTTCCTTTTATACGCCGTATGGGAGTTCAGGGCAGACACCATAGACCGGAAAAGGCATGTCACACCGGAAAATTTGTCTATTATCTGCCCATCCGGCAGAGAACAAGCCATATTCCCATGTAACATGCCCTATTTATATCCCATTTTCTTCATGCAGCTATTTTAAGTATGCACGTATTTCAATGATACACCTATTATGCCTTGCCAACAGAACCGAATAATTCCATCTTAGCCTTAACCGTGGCCTTAATTGCATCTGTTCCGGGTGCCAACAGCTTACGGGGATCAAATCCCTTGCCCGTCAGATCCTTTCCTTCTTCAATATATTTACGTGTGGCTTCCTGGAAGGAGAGCTGACATTCGGTATTTACATTGATCTTAGCCACACCCAGAGAGATCGCCTTCTTAATCATATCCTCCGGAATTCCGGTTCCTCCGTGAAGAACCAGAGGCATATCCCCGGTTCTCTGCTGGATTGCATCCAGGGTGTCGAAGCTTAAGCCAGCCCAGTTAGCAGGATATTTTCCATGGATATTACCAATTCCTGCTGCCAGCATGGTTACGCCAAGATCAGCAATTGCCTTGCACTCATCGGGATCGGCACATTCTCCTGCTCCCACTACGCCGTCTTCCTCACCGCCGATGGAACCTACTTCGGCCTCAATGGAGATGCCCTTGCTGTCACAGAGTGCTACCAGCTCTTTTGTCTTTGCTATATTTTCGGCAATCGGATAATGGGAACCATCAAACATTACGGAAGAGAAGCCCGCATTGATACATGCCAGAGCGCCGTCATAGCTGCCATGATCCAGGTGAAGGGCTACCGGAACAGTAATCTTTAACTCCTCCAGCATTCCGTTTACCATGCCTACCACCGTCTTATAGCCGCACATATATTTGCCGGCGCCTTCCGATACACCGAGAATTACCGGTGACTGCAGCTCCTGGGCGGTTAACAGAACCGCCTTGGTCCATTCCAGATTGTTGATATTAAATTGACCTACCGCATATTTTCCCTGCTTTGCTTTTACAAGCATTTCTTTTGCTGATACTAATGCCATGTCATGTCCTCCGTTAAGTATATTTTTAATTGCCATTGCTTATTCTTTCGCTGCTCCATTATAACAATAATCCAGTTTAATGTAAAGTTTTTGTTACCTTCAACGATAGCACAGCCTGGCATCAGTCCAGTCTTTGGTTCCACACTATGCCGCAAAACAAAAGCCTCCTGTCTTCCGTTTTAATACGGCGGACAGGAGGTGAGGGCTTTGGCGGCATTCAGCAGGGATTGGGGAAGCTCCGCCGCTTGTATGCCGCAATCTCTGCAGATACAGCATCTGCTTTCAATAAAGCATAAGATATAATAGGGCATCGACGGTCATTCTTTCTCTTGCAGGAGAACACACAAACCTCTTATGCTTTATTGAAAATGGATATTCTGCAATGAAGCAAATACGATGTTTTTCCTCTTTATATAGATAATATTCCATATAGTAGAAATTGTCAAGTCAAAATTGTATATTTTATGGATTTTACAAATTTGAAGGAAAAATATATTATAATATTGGGACAGAGGAGGCTATATATGAAAAGCATGGGGCAGCAGTTACGAGAAATGAGAGAAGATATGGGGCTAATGCAGATCGTTGTTGCAAAAAGAATTGGCATCAGCAACAAGGTCCTGTCCAATTTTGAAAATGATGTTCGTCTCCCGGATTTGCAGACTTTTAAACTGCTTTGTGAGTTTTATAATGTGTCGGCGGATGCATTATTGGAGATCAGCGCAAAGCACCGCCCTCAAACTCCGGCTTATACTGAGGATGAACGCAGGATTTTATCCTATTACCATAAACTGAACGAAGTAAACAAGGATATCGCCAGGGGTTATCTGGCTAATCTCTGTAAGGATCAGCAAATAAATGAAACCTCCGGCACAACGGACCGCTGAAGCTTACTTCTGAACAAATAAACAAGATCAGAAGATATGGATGATCATTGTAAAAAGAATGCCGCGGGAGAATCGGGTTATATGACTCGGTTCTTCTGCGGCATTCTTTTTGCAACGCGCCTTAACTAATTAAATTTCACTTGTTAGACTTACATCTAATTATACATTTACATATATTTAATTTTATGATATCATTCACTTGATATATATATTAGACACACTTCTAATGCTATCACAAATTATTTCAGGGTGGGAATCATGATTCGACAGCCCATTCCCGCGAAGGAAAATAAGAAAGAGGTGCAGAATGGAACATGTAGAAAACCAAACAGAAGAACGCATTAGTTACAAGGATATTTTCCGGCAGAAGGAATATTGTAAGGTGATTATCTCCAATATTATCAGCCGCTTTGGAGATTCCATTGATGCCATTGCATTTACCTGGCTGGTATATGCAATTACAGGAAGTGCTTCCTGGTCAGCAGTTGTATTTGCGGCAAACCAGCTTCCCTCCGTACTGGTGCAGCCATTTGCAGGAGCTTTGGTAGAGGGGCTGAGTAAAAAGAAAATCATGGTACTTACAGACGCCATAAGAGGAATTGTAATTGCAGGGCTTGCAGTTCTTTATATGGCAGATCTGCTGAACCCATGGATATTAATGCTTTTCACTCTGTTCATCTCCACGGCGGAAGCCTTCCGTATACCGGCAAGCATGGCCGCTATTCCGAAGCTGCTGGAAAAAAAGTATTATGCTCACGGAACCTCACTCAATTCCACGATCAGCAATGTGGTACAACTGGCCGGCCTTGGAGCGGCGGGCTTCATCATCGGAAGCTTCGGCATTCACACCGCAATTCTCATTGATGCCGTTACCTTTTTGGGTTCCGCCTTTATCTTAAGCTTCCTGAGGCTGGAGGAAACGAACCTGCGCAAGGGAAAGCTCCCGGCAAGAGAATATTTCGAGACACTGAAGGGAGGCGTTATCTACTTGAAGAACAGCTCCGTTATCTGCAACTTCTGCATGATGGCGGTAATCATCAATGCCCTTATCATACCGATCAGTTCCCTGCAGACACCTCTAATTGTGGAGATTATGGGACAGGGAAGTACCTTATTAAGCATCTTCAGCATCGCTCTCACCCTGGGTATGGGACTTGGCTCCTTTACCTATCCCATCATAAGGAAGTATTTTCAGGTAAGAGGAATCATTGTTGGAAGCGGCGTTATGGTGGGCATCAGCTTGTATCTCTATACCTGGGGAACCGGAGTATCTGGCCAGAGTCGGCTCCATCTTCAATGCCGGAGCCACTGCCGCCGCGCCGCTGGCCTCTCTGGCCGTAGGCAGTCTTGCCGTTATTTTTTCAACCGCTCAAATTTTTATAGCCAGCGCCGTCGGATGTGTGCTATTATTTAGTTATATCGCAATCCGAAGGGTCAGGTTTGAATAACCGCTGCCGTGCGGCAGGAAGACAGGCTCGAGGCAAAGGGAAGTAAAAGGACGGTGGTAAGATGAAGTGTGTTGTAACGAAGGAAATAGAATATATACCAGAAGCATTCTCCCTGCTGATGCATCTGGCAGAGGAGCAGGACTATGCGCAGAAAAGGGATTTATTAATCAAAAAATATGCCATAAAGGATAGGCAGAGAAATCGTTTTGATCTGCTGATCCGAATTGAAAAGAAGGCTAAAAAGCTTTTTATCAAGGACGAAGCGCAAATAATTACTTATTTTGGCCATACGGAGGAGACAGATTATCTTGCAAAGTATGTTCTGCTTACCGATACTTACAGCACCCCCCTTCCCGTCCCCGAACTTCCTTCCGGGGATGCCATAAACCACTATTTACAGCATGAAATCAGGGATGTGCTGCTTTCCCTCCCTGAAAAGGAATATTGTGAAAAGTTTGGTGATCTGTTAAAAGAGTACAATAATCCCATCGTTTTTGACACGGAGGAAAAGCTTTCTTCCCCCATCGAGGTAATCCGTTATCTGATGAATTCGGATATTCCCAAAGAAGAAAAATGGCGCCTGCAGGACATATTTCTCAATAGGGAGGAGCATATAGGAGAAGTTGTCCGCCTTGTATCCAAGGCTGCAGCTCTACTGGAAAGTTACCGCCAGGAGCTGGAGCAGGAAGCAGAGGAGTTCTACTGCTATTGGAATGCGCCGGAGCAGAGGGAAGACTTTCAAAGGTTTATGAAAAGCTGCCTCCCTGTCAATCTTGATGAGAATCCCTTGGGGCTTCTCATCAAGCCACGCATTTTCCTTCCAAATACCATCTCTCTCCGCTTAAAGGAGGAAACCAACGGTGCCTACTGCCAGCCGGATATTTACTGGATCGGGATTCTTTTCGGGAACGATTTTACCCTGGAGATGACACGTCAGCTAAAAGACCGGGAATGCGACTTAAATGCACTGGAGATCCTCAAGCTTTTGAGTGATAAGAGTAAGTTCGAGATTCTTTCCTATATCAGGGACAAGCGGGCTTACGGAAGTGAGCTTGCCAAGCACCTTAATCTGACGGCAGCTACCATTTCCCATCATATGAATTCCCTGATAACCAAGGGGTTGGTAATCATGGAAAAAAAAGAGATGCGGATCTACTACCGGGGCAATAAACAAGCGATTGAGAATATATTGTCTTATTGTAGATCGGTACTGATCGGAGAAGAATGAAACGATCCTGCCGTCAGGACATTCCTCCCTATCAGCTTATATACCGAAAGGTATTCTCCAGACACAACGCCCCATATCCCAATGTCCGGTTGGGGTAAACATTTTCAATTCTCAATGCCCTTGCTCCGTTAATCAGATAAGCTCTCACCTTCTCTGCATACAGATAGGGATCATTGCCGTTCACGATTCCCCACTGCATGAGCAGGGCCGCACTTCCTGCAACAAAGGGCGTTGCCATGGAAGTGCCGGAACGGACGGCATAACCGCCCCCCGGTGCGCAGGAGTTGATATTCACCCCAGGAGCAACCAGATCCGGCTTAGTCCTCTGATTCCGGGTAAATCCCCTGCCGGAAAAAGGCGCATAGCTGTCCGTATATGCATTATAAGCACCGACAGAGACTGCCAGCTCTGCCGTAGAGGGAATAGTCAGGGTGGTGAATTCCGAAGGCATCAGAAAGCGGGTCGCCGGGTTCTTCACTCCGCCGGCAGGCAGCCACATATCATAATCACCCGTAATGATACGGCGGGGAACCAGCTCGATACGCCATACACCGGAATTAATATATCTTGTAGTCGGAATCAGCTCCAGATAAATCTCCTGCTGAGGATTATAAGGAGTCGGCTCTCCATAGAACAGGAACACTTCCGTCTGTCCGATCCGAAATTGCTGCGTCCCGAGAATCTCCGGAATAGGCCCCACCCTGGTTCCATTGGGAGCGGTGATAACTACCTCAAAATGATCATAGTAATTCTTCCATATCTGTACATTCAAAGAAAACTCAAATTCACTGACTGCCAGCTCCACTACCTGGCTGGCTCCCATGGTGAGCATTCCCTGGGCATGGTTTCCGGAGGCCCCTTCATTGCCCGTACCAATGACAATGCTGCTCCTCCACTGTATGGCAATATCGTTAATGAAGCTTTCCAGCAGGGTCCTTCCCGTGTGAGAACCATAGTTATTGCCAAAGCTGATATTGACCGCGACCGGCTTTCCCGCCGCCGTGGCATATTTGATCACATAGTCGATAGCCTCCATCAGCTGTGAGGTCCGGGGAAAGGAGGCTCCCACCGAGGCTCCCAGCTTCACAATAACCAGGTCGCTTCTGGAAGCCACACCGCGGTACAGGCCGTTGCTGGCTCTGCCATTGCCTGCCGCAATTCCTGCCACATGGGTTCCATGCCCGGAAAGATCCGTACTGGGCACGATCTCCATTCTCTGGGGCATGGGTACGAGAAGGGCTTCATTAATCTGTTCCCTGGTGTACACCGTGCCGGCATCATAGCCCGGAGGCGGATTCCCCGATATCGTCTGATCCCATAATGCGGCAATCCGCGTCGTTCCGTCCTCATTGCGAAAATCCGGATGGGAATAGTCTATGCCGGAATCAATGACCGCCACCAGCACCCCTTCTCCGAAAAGTCCCCTGCTGGCGGTTTGAACCGGATTGATGCAGGAGGCTGTCCGCCCCTCGTTGACCTCATAGAAGAGCCGTTTTGGCTTTTCTATATATTCGATCTCGCTATACTCCGATAACCGGCTGATGAGATACTGAGGAATGGTAATGATGGCATATTGATTGGACAGCTCCACCGCGGATATTTGAAGCTCTTGCCTTACTCTCTCCAGAGTGCCGGTGTATTTTACAATCAACTCCCACCGGTTCGTATCCGGAGTATATCCTACGTTAAGATTTACCGCCTTCTCCCTCTCTGCTTCCGGGACGTCCAGCGCCAGATTTAACTCATTATCAATCTTCGCGTCATCCACTATAATTCCACTCCTCTCCCTGTCTTCCTATTGAAATCAGAAAGCCTAACTCATATAATAGAATTATATGTATCCAGCACGCCACTAGGACAATAAAATAAGGATATCAAAAAATTTATTTTCTTCTGATATCCTTGTTTTATAAATTGATATTCTATTCTTACACTGTATACCAATATAATCACTGCGATATTAGCAATAGCAGCACAGCTCTCCATAAAAATGCCGGATGGCACTCCCTCCATGATATGCACATGAACAGGCTCCAAAGGCTCCCTATATAACAAACATAAAAGTATTCTCCTGCTATTATTTTACATATATTCACTGGCCCGACAGAATCTCCGCCCGCTCCAAGGCCGCATCAATATTTTCGCAAAAATTCTCTGTTCCCACAAATTGATCAAAGCCGGCCTTCTGCATCATTTTCATCGGCTGTTCCTGAACATGGGACAGGAGCAGGGTGATGTGCTTCTTCTCGCAGGATTTCATCACCTTATTCAAGGCATGGAGGGCATTCACATCCATGGCCGGCACACTCCGCATCCGCAGAATGACCACCTTCACATGGGCATCCAGGGATATTTTCATGATCTTATCCGCTGCACCAAAGAACATGGGTCCGTTAATCTCATAGACCAGGGTATTCTTCGGCACCTTTTTCAGGCGGATATTCTCAGAATCATTCTCCTCCTCGCCGCCTTCCTTATCCGGATAGACCCAGCTCTGCACATCCGCCACATCTGCCATCCGTTTCATGAACAGCATAGCCGCCAGCAGAAGCCCTACCTCAATTGCGACCACCAGGTCAAAAATCACCGTAAGGGAGAAGGTTGCTACTAATACCAGAATATCGCTCTTGGGAGACTTCTTCACCAAACTCACGAATTCTCTCCACTCACTCATATTATAGGCTACCACAAACAGGATCGCCGCAATGGTAGGCATGGGAATCAACGCCGCATAAGGCATGAGCACCACCAGAATCAGAAGCAGGACAACGGAATGAACCATTCCTGCGATAGGAGTCCGGCCTCCGTTCTTCACATTGGCTGCCGTCCTGGCAATGGCTCCCGTTGCGGGAATGCCGCCAAATAAGCTGGAACAGATATTGCCTGCTCCCTGGGCGATCAGTTCCATATTGGAACGGTGCCTGCTGCCGGTCATGCCGTCAGCCACAACGCAGGACAGCAGGGATTCCACTCCGGCCAGCACTGCAATGGTAACCGCATCGGGAAACATGGTGTTGATCATGGTTATATTCATCTTAGGCAGCTGAAAGACCGGCGGTCTGGAAGAAATCTCATACAGGCTTCCGATGGTATTGACCTCCAGATCCAAGAGCTTCACCATAGCGGAAGCTACAAGAACCGCAATGAGGGATGCCGGAATCCTGCCATTGATTTTCGGCCAGAGAATCAAAATAGCCAGGGACACCGCACCCACCAGCAGGGCCCATCCGTTGACCGTCCCTATACTTTCAACGCAGACAACCAATTTCTCCAGTGTTTCCACCGGACTGCTATGTAAAGTCAGTCCAAAAAAATCCCGGATCTGACCGATAAAAATTGTAACCGCAATTCCCAGCGTAAAGCCGGTGGTAATGGTGTAAGGAATAAACCGCAGCAGCCGTCCAAACCGCAGCAGCCCCATGATAATCAGCAGAATTCCCGCCATAATTGTAGCTGCGGCCAGCCCTTCCATCCCATTCTTCGCCACAATACCCGCGACAATAGTTGCAAATGCCGCCGTGGGACCGGAGATCTGCACCCGGCTGCCTCCCAAAAAGGAAATCACAAACCCTGCTACAATGGCTGTGTAAAGTCCCTTCTCCGGTGTCACTCCCGATGCCAGCGCAAGAGCAATCGACAGCGGCAGCGCAATGATTGCTACAATCACACCGGCCACTACATCCTTCATAAACTGTTCCTTCGTATACGTCTTCATCACTGAAAACAACTTAGGCTTTAACTTATCCATCTTCGTGCCTCCATATAGTTCGCCTTAGCGGCTGTTTCACTTCACTATCATATTCCGACTATCTCATTTTTTCAAGTAAATATTAAATATTTCTAAAATTTTAGACAGCAAGCGATTACAGTTCACAGGGTAGCCGGGTGGAGGACATGATGCTCCCTCACACACAGGACGGAAGACACATAATCGGATTTGTATGCCATAGCCGTACAAAAATGTTCGTCTACGGCATACAAATCCAATCACATGTATTCCATACAGTGCATTACGGGAGCATCATGTCCTCCACCCGGCTACCCTGTAAACTGTAATAGCAAACGCAGAAAGCATTCCGGAACAGTGCCGGAGATGGCTGGCAGGGGTTCCCCCCAAGGCACAGACAGGAAAGCTTTCCATATTTTAAACATGGATATTTAATCGATTTATGTTAGAATAGAAGACGTGATTGTAAATAATTTACTCACTCTGAGAAAGGCATGGTTACCATAATGAAAAAACTATTTCTGATGCTTTGTGCAGGCATCCTGATTGTCGCCGCCCTGTTTCTGGGCAGCCAATATACCAAAAAAGACCCGGTCAGAATGTCCTATCCCGACTTTCTCTCCTCCCTGGAACAACAGCAGGTGGAAGAGGTAATCTTCGGCACGGATGAAAACACCTTCCAGGCGAAGCTTCATGCCTCCGATGATACCCTTTACATCATTCCCAATCCAAAAACAGAGCATTTCACCGAACAGCTTCTGCTCCACGGAGCGGAGATCCGCTACGGCCAGGAAAATGTCCTTTTCACTCTGCTGAAGATCCTTGGAACCGTTCTGGTCATCGGCGGTGTGATCTGGTATGCACGAAGCGGGGGGAATGCCAGCAGCCTGATACAAAATGCCAATAAGAAAAAATTATCCGCAAAAAATCCTTCTTCCTCCATTACCCTGGAGAATGTGGCAGGCAACCAGGAAGCCAAATCCATGGTGGAGGATATTATTGAATTCATTAAAGACCCCGGCAAATACACCTGTGTCGGAGCCCGGATGCCCAAAGGACTGCTGTTCTACGGCCCGCCCGGCACCGGCAAGACTCTGATGGCAAAGGCAATCGCAGGGGAAGCCAATGTCCCCTTCTATGCCATGAGCGGCTCTGATTTCGTTCAGATGTATGTGGGTGTGGGCGCCAGCAGAATCCGCAGCCTCTTCAGCAAAGCCAAGAAAAATGAGAGAGCGGTAATATTTATCGACGAAATTGATGCTATCGGCAAGAAAAGAGCCCGGAATGCCACCGCCAGCAACGACGAACGGGATCAGACACTCAATGCCCTGCTGACAGAGATGTCCGGCTTTCATGATAATCAGGGAATCGTTGTAATCGGAGCCACCAACCGTCTGGATACCCTGGACGAAGCCCTGCTCCGGCCGGGCCGCTTTGACCGCCATATAGAAATCGGCCTTCCCGACGTCAACGCAAGAGAACGCATCCTGGCTCTGTATGCCGCTAAGATGCCCCTGGCAGAGGATGTGGATCTCCGGGATCTTGCCCGTTCCACCGTCGGCTTCAGCGGTGCCATGCTGGAGAATCTGCTGAATGAATCGGCGATCCATGCCGCCAACCAGAAGGAACAGGTGATCCGCAGGGATCATATCGATACCGCCTTTTATACCGTGCTGGCCGGAGCTCCGAAGACGGACCGCAGCTATATCACGGAGCTGGACCGCCGGATCACCGCATATCACGAAGCCGGCCACGCCCTGGCCACCTCCCTCCTGCTGCCGGAGCACTTTATATCCAAGGTGACCATCATTCCCAGTGTCCGCGGTGCCGGAGGCTTTAATCTCTCTATTCCGAAGGACACTCTCTTCCAGAACAAGCGTCAGCTGAGAGCGAACCTCCAGGTTCTGCTGGCGGGCCGCATTGCGGAGGAGCTGGTTTTCGGCCCTCAGGAGATCACCACCGGAGCCGGCAATGATATTCAGAAGGCTTCCCAGCTGATCCTTGATTACATCAATAAATTCGGCATGGATGAAGAACTGGGGTTATTCAGCACAGAGGTTCTGGGCGACAGCTGCGACAGCAGACTGGTTGCAAAATGCCGGGATCAGATGAACCTTCTCTATGAGGAGACCAAAGAGCTGCTGATCCGGCACCGCCCTCTCCTGGAATCTATCACGGCAGAGCTCCTGGAAAAGGAATCTCTTGGCCATGAGGACATCAACCGGATCTGTGCCGCGTAAAATGCCGGATTGCCGGCGGATATAAATCACAGACAACGAACGGTACGACCTGCAAACCCCTCTTATATTCAAAGAAATGACAAGGGGCTTCTCTTCTATTAATAACATGAAAATGGTGCGCCAGGAAGATCACAAGTCTTCTTGCCGCACCATTTTTAATATTTCGTTCCTCTAATGTCTACCCTTTTCTGCCGGCCTCTTCAAAGCTTCTCCTGATCTCTCTCACCTGTTCCGCATTCATCTCCTGCTCCGGAGAATTATCATCACAGGTATCCCGATTCTCAACAATCAGAACGGTGGTATCCCTCTCCAGGGTATGAGTATGCCAGGTTCCCTGCTTTACATTATAGAGCTGCAGAGGCTCCATGGCAACGGCGTCAATCTCTCCGATCTCCTCTCCCTGGCCGCCGGTGAACAGCGTGCAGTTTCCTTCCAGCAGTACAAATACTTCATCCGTCTCGCTGTGCTTTTGCATCTTTCCGAGATTCTGGATCTCCAGCTCATCGATGTACCTTAATATGGCCACCCGCCAGGCTCCGAAATCGATCATGGGCAGATAACCCTCTCCCTGGTAGGAAGTCACCTCAATATATTCCTTTTTCATTGTATAACCCTGCATTGCTATCAATGCAATCCCTTTCTTATGACATGGATCCGTGCACTAGATCAATTCCACCATAATCAGATGCTCCCGGTCCTCAGCCAAAGCCTCCAGCCTTGTGCGGGCAATGAGCTTCCTTCCCTCTCCGGCACTGCATTTCTCTTCCGCGCCATACTCCTCTCCGTCAATGAGAAGTCTTCCGATCCGGTATGCTCCATATTCCTTTCCTGCTGAATTCTCATAACATATCCTCAGTCTGCGCCCGGCAAAGGTCAGTGCCGCTTCCGCTCTGCAGGAAGCATCAAACTGCTCCGGCACCAGCTTAGGCTCCAGAAGCAGATTCCCCATCTCTCCCTTAATACCGAACATTTCCGTCAGCACCGTGAGAAGCAGCCAGCTTGCGGAGCCTGTCAGATAATGATACAGTCCCCTTCCGTTATCGCCAATGTACTCCGGGATTCCGGGATAGATTCTGATCTTCTCAAAATCAATGCAATGGCGGTACAGGGAACGGATTACCTTATAGCCTTCCGGGACAAAGCCCCTCTGATAGAGGGCATTGGCATACATAACCGCCATATGGGAGAACACCGCACCGTTCTCCTTGTGCCCGTAAGCGAAACCGAACATCCTTCCCAGGTCATCCTTCACCTCTTTAAAATCCGTGTTCAGCTTATAGCCGCCGATTTCTTCCTGATAAAGGTATGCATCCGCCGCCGCGGTAATTGCCCTTACCTGCTCCTCATCCGCCGTGTTGGACATAATGGCAAATACCTGTCCCGTCAGCATCATGCGCACACCCAGGGGATGATCTCCTTCCACCCTTCTGCCATGGTCATCATAATACCCATTGTACCAGGAATAGCCGTTTTCACTGGTAATCCATTCCGTGGCTCTGATATGGCTGCGAATCCAGGCCGCTTTTCTCTTCAGATTCGCCGCCAGCTCCTCACAGTCAATCTCAAACCGGCCGCCGGAGAGAGTACTCCTGCAGCTATCACAATAGCTCCTTAACAGCGCTTGCTTTCCTTCCACATCCTCATAAAGGGAGGAATCCTCCTCCAGCAGGGTCTTCAGCTCTTCAAAAAAGGATAATCTGGGTATACCGGCCTTTTTAAGCTCCAGAATAAGCTCCGCCATCTGCTCCAGATTGCTGCCGTAAATCGAGGTAAAAGCGACGCTCTCCCCCCGTTCCTTCGCCATATCCAGAGCATCATTCCAGTCTGCTCCCCGAAGGCGGATGTGATTGTGCTCACCCACATCATAGAAAGCCGCAAGATGTTCAATCAGCATATGCTCCAGAATACTTCCCCGGTATTCCTGCCCATTCCTTAACCGTGCACGGTTTCCGTCCTCCGGCTTCCACAGGGGATCCTTTTCCTCTCCCCGCACAGCCTGAGGGTCTTTAAAGTAATAATTTTCTTCCAGCAGAATATTCACATCACCGCTCTGCATAATATAGAGTCTGGTGGTCAAAAACGGCCATACCCCATGATCCATCCACACTCTGGTGATATTATTGCGGTCTGCAATAAATTCCCCCTGCTTCGTACCGATAATGGTGGCATTGGTTCCATCCGTGCGGACACCGCCAAAATTGCTGACCAGCATTTCCCGCACACCCGAAGGATTCATAATCAGCAGCGCAAGACAATCCTGCCACAGATCCCGCCATCCGCGACCTCCCCTTCCGTAATCATGATGGGGCAGGAAGGAACAGCCGTAGATTCTTCGAAGCATCGGCTGGAAATTCACCCAATGCATCCATGCATCAAAATCCCTGGAACCCGTATGATATGCTACATTAATCTTCTCCTCCCAGTAGCTCCTGGCGGCCTCCCATGCCTTTAGACAGGCCTTCCGGGTTCTGAACTTCCCGGCGGTGCGCTCCAGCTCCTCGGGAGAGTCCCCGTATTCCAGAACAATAATATAGGTCTTCGCTGCCCCCGGTTCCAGAAGAACCTCCGGAAAGCAGATGCCGCCCATGGCCTCATAGCCGTTGCGCCGGTACCCGGCCTTCACCGGCTCCTTCTTCTGTATAATCGACCGGGGTGCCTCCAGGGAACCTCCCTCGCCGATAAAATCCTCAACCACAGGATAAAATCCATCCGGAGCCTCACCCTCTCCGGTACTTCCGAATGCGCCGTATACCACCGTATTCTTTTGATGACCCCGTTCGTCAAAGGTCAGTGTGGGATTCAGCAATACGCCGAAGTCCGAGGTCTCCACCCGGTGAAGCATGGAGGTTACATTGCGGTGATCTCTGATATTATCCGCCGATCTTCCGTAGAGGGGAATTGCCGCTGTCGGAAGAACTCTGCAGGGCTTTTCCCCGCAGTTGGTCAGCGTTACCATCATAAGCTCCGCCTGATCCGGAGTATGGGGTACAAAGGACAGCACCTCCGATTGAAGGCCCAATTCCTTCGAGGTTCTGGACAGCTTATGCCACATTACCCCTGCTTCCAGCACCGTTTCCTCCTTCTCCCCCAGAAAGCTCTTCGCCTCCTGTGAGGCTGATTTTCCCACAGCAGACCAGATCTCCTTGTCGTTGATTCTGCACCAGAAGTTCCGGGAGGATTTGTTATTATGGAGATCCTCACTGCTGACCGGAGCCAGCAGAAAGGTATTCTGTCCCATCTTGCTGTCTCCGCCCAGGGTAGGCGTAACACAGCTCATTACACCGCATTCATTGGCAATCGGGAAGTAAAGATAGCTGGTCGATTCCGGGTTCTCCAGCCGGAATCTGCCCTTTTCATCTAAAAACTCATACCCCTTCATATTTCTCTCCTTCGTTGTCTCTTGTTCGTTTTTGTTGGTCTTCATTGCTTCTCGTTACTTCTCGTTGGTTCTTATCCTTTCCCTCAGTTCCGGCTGTCCTTCTGATACACTCTGACATGCTCTACTTCCATCACAAAGGGCAGCGCCGCTTCGTCCACCTCTCCGCCCAATCCGCCTCCTACCGCAATATTCAAAATAAGATAGAAGGGCTGATCAAAGGGCCAGGCAGAAGCGGTCTGATCCTCCGGGTCATCGCTCTTTTCAAAACGGCAGGCACTGATTCCGTCCACATAGAACTCAAAGAAATCCGGTGTCCACTCCATATGATAATCATGAAAACCGTCGCTGATTCCCGGAAAATCCCGGAATACGGTACACTGCTTCGTATCCTTCCTGGTATGATTATGCTTTTCACTGTGAATACTGAAGAACAACTGATCCAGTCTCCTTCCGATATGCTCCAGGATATCGATCTCACCACAGCGCGGCCATGGCGTGCCGGTTCGGATGGAATCCGGCAGCATCCAGATTGCCGGCCAGGAGCCTTTCCCCTTGGGCAGCCTGGCACGGAACTCAAACAAACCATACTGCCAGGACTGTCTTTCATAAGTAGTCAGTCTGGTTGAAGTATAAGCTCTCTCTCCGTCCTGTTCCTTTAACGCCCGTATCACCAGCCTGCCGTCCTTAACCGACACATTCCCCGGTCTGTCCGTGTAAGCCTGCAATTCCTGGTTGGCCCACTGGTGGTTGCCCAGATCATAGTTCCATTTCAACGGGTCCGGAGCCCCTTCATACTCAAATTCATCGCTCCATACCAAACGATACCCCTTCTTCCGCTCTTCCATCTCAAATCCTCCATTCTGTCCCTAAACTGTGAAGTTGTGCCGTTGCACAAATCTGTCTTTTATTCTGCACGTAACAGGCTTCATGCTTCCTCTTTATTTATCATAAATACCGAAGCAGTGGCCTCCAGATCCTTCACCGCTTCATTTAACCGAAGCGCCGTGGAATTCAGCTCCTCCACCGACCTCATCTGATCCGTCGCGGTAGCCCCCAGCTCACCGGTGGCCGCGGCCGTCTGCTGTGTTGTGGAAGTAATACTGTCCATGGCCCTCAGCGCATCCTCCTTGGCTCTCTCAATCTCCGAGATCTCCCCGGTAATCAGCACCAGATTATCTGACAACCGCTCCACATGATCATTGATGCTGTGGAACGCTTCCACCGTACTCTTCAATATCACTTCCTGGGTCGCCACAATATCCTCCGCCTTATGGGCAGTAGTTACGGTCTCCCTGGTCTGCTCCGTAATCTGGGCGATAATTCTTCCTATCTGATTTGCCGCCTCCTGAGTCTGGGCCGAAAGCTTGCGAATCTCCTCCGCCACTACCGCAAAGCCCTTGCCGTATTCACCGGCTCTGGCCGCCTCAATGGTAGCATTCAGCGAAAGCAGACTCGTCTGTTCCGATATCTCATTGATGGTATGAAGAATTTGATTTACAGCCAGGGATTTCTCCTCCAGCTTCTCAATATCTTCAATTACAATATTGGTAATGTCAACCGTATTCTTCGCCTTCCGTGAAAGCTCGTCCACAATCTCCGCCGCTTCCTTCACAATGTTCCTGGTCTTACAGGTAATCGTGCCAATATCTTCGGACTTCTCATTTACCGTACCAATCCGGTCCGACAGGATCGACATCTGGTGAAGGCATTCCTCCGCATCACTGGCCTGCTGGCTTGCGCCCTGTTCGATCTCCTCCACCGCCTTCGTGATCTCCTGGGTGGCTTGAAGAAGGAGGGAAGAATTTCTGCTGACATACCCTGCATTCTCGGTGACCGTACGGATTACCACTACCGTCCGCAGCAGCAGGTCCTTCATACCCGCAATCATGCGGTTAATTCCAACGGCCAGATGATTGAACTCATCCTTTCTTTTCAGATGGGCCGTAACCGTGAGATCTCCCTTGCCTGCCTGTTCCAGCACCGCATTGGTCTTATTGATGGTCTTGGCAATGCCAAGAGCAAGAAGCCCGCCTACCACAATGGCTATTATACTGGAAATCACTACGATGGTAGCCGTCAGCGTCAGCATCTCATCCGACTGCCTGGTGATCCTGTCCTTGGGAATCATAGCGCAGAGAACCACCTGCTCTGTGCTGAGGGAAGTACTGAGATACAGATATTCCTGGCCTCCGTACTGATCATAGCTCTTTCTTATCTCTTCCTTTGCGGCATCTCCCTTCAAAGGAAGCTCCTTCTCACTCTCCCGTGAGGTCATCTGTTCCTGATAAAACTCTGTACCGGCAAAGCTGAAATTCTCCGGATAATCTCCGAACAGGATTTCCTTCCCGTCCCCGGTGATAAAGCCCAGAATACTGCCTTCTTCCAGTCCGGCCTCCTCCATGGCTCTTGTGAGAAAATCCCGCTTAATATCGATTACAATAAAGCCGATCTTCTTGTTATTGGTATTATACAGATAATAGGTGAGAGCAAGGCCAAAATCATTGCTGGTGGACGCCAGAGCCTGATCCAGATAGTCATGGTACCCCCTCCATTGAAAGCGGCTTTTGGATTCAATAAAGCTCTTTCCCTCCTCCGATTCCTGGAACCTGGAATACAGATCTGCCGGAAGCGTTCCGCGGGCGGATGCTCCCATGCCATACCCGGCAAAAATATAGATATCCTTAACCACTCTATCCTCCATGGAATTGGAGGACAGGAGATTCTGGATCAGCTTATACTGCTCCATCTCTGCCAAAGAATCCCCTTCATAAACCCCCGAATAATATTTCTTAATGCTTTCATTGGTGAGAAACTGATTGATTTTCGCTGTTACAGACTCAAACCCCAGCTGATAATAGCTCTTCATCATCTCCAGTGCCGTCGCGCTGGAGGTCTCATAATTCTCAATCATAGCCTGGGAGGATTTCTGATAAGAAAGAAATCCAAGAAGTATAATCAGTGCCACAGGGATCAGAAACACCCCTGTCAGCTTCATCCGTATGCTATGTATAAAAAGCCGGCCTTCCCTTCTATTTTCAAAACCAACCGGCTGCTCCATCTTCTTTTGCTTCGTCTTCACCGTTTTTGCCCTCCGATTACGGCTAGCTCGTCTCTTTTTCGGCTTTGCCGCTTCCCATTCTTATGTTTCATCCTTCGTCCTGCCTACCTGGATATTCTTCCGATATTCCGTCGGAGACACCCCGCAGACGCTCCGAAACAGCTTCATAAAATGCTTCTCATTGCTATAGCCGACGGTGCTGCTGATCTCGATGACTTTTTTATCTGTTTCTTCCAACAGACGTTTTGCTTCATTTATTCTGATGGTTTTCAAATAGCTCACAAAATTTGTCCCTGTATATTGTTTAAAGGCATAGGAAAACAGGGAATAATTCATGGAGATATAGTTGGAGACCACCGCCATATTCAGATCCTTATCATAATTCTCCCGGATATAGCGGATTGCCTTCTGAATCTTCTGTTTATTCTTATAGTCGTCAAATTCAGTGAGAATCTTGGCATTCACTCCTTCCACCCAGCGGGAAAATTCCTCATAATAAGCAACGGCATTATCAAAATGAAAGACTCTGGTAAAGGGCACACTCTCTTCCCCGTCCAGATTGATCACATTCTTATAGTTGGCAACGATCTTATCCACAATGGACTTCATGGCTTCACTGAACCGGTCCGCGCTGATCATTCCCTGCTTCGTCTTATACAGGATATGAACCAGCAGCTTGTTGGCCGCCTCCAGTTTGTCCGTTCCGATCAGCTGCACATATTGCTCCAGAGTCTCCTCGGGAATGCCCGCATTGCTGTACTCTGCCGGACTGTACCTTACTATGAAGCTTCCTGTTACAAAGGCGTTCTTCCTGGCCTCCAGAGCCTCCTGCCAGGCTTCAATCAGCTCCCTCAGCTTATTATGCTCCCGGCTGACGCCCACATAATGCCGGTTTAACTGATCACACAGGAACTCATCCAGATCGGAAGCCTTTAGAATGAATACGCTCTGCTCCTCTACCTCCTCCAGCAAAATAACATTCTCCTGCTCTTCCCTTCCCCCCGGCTTATAATTGGTACAGCATACCACATAATTTCCCTCTACAAAGTAATCCTGGAATTTGTTCTCTATCTCCTGTATCTCCGCATCCTCAATATCAGAGTTTAAAAGCATATATTTAAACTGTTGATAGCTTATTTTTGTAATATCCTTCTTTCGGCTTCGCTCCTCCTCAATTTCCTTCTCCAGCTTTACCAGAATCGCTGAAAGCTTATCCCGATCAACAGGCTTTAATATATATTCCCTCGCTCCGGCCCGCATCAGCTCCACCGCATAGGAGAAATCCTCATAACCGCTGACTACAATTACCCTTGGAGTATTCGGCAGCAGCTGTACTTCCCTCACCAGAGTAATTCCGTCCATTTTAGGCATACGGATGTCCGTAATCATGATATCAATCTTACGGTTCTTGATGACCTCGTAAGCTTCCTCCCCGTTTTTGCATTGGATAATCTCATCAAAGCTTACGGAAGAACGCATCGCCATGGCATGGATTCCCTGCCGTATCAACTTCTCATCCTCAACAATCAACAGCTTCATTGCCTCACCTCCAAGTCCCTATTTAAATGGTATTTTCACAATTACCTTCGTATAGCAATCCTTCTTTGATGCAACACTGATGCCGTAATTTGTTCCAAACGTAATTTTTATCCTGTCCTGCACATTCTTCAGCCCGATCCCATTTCCTGAGCTTCCGCTGGTCTTGATCTCCCCGTCGATCTTCTTCTGCAGCTCCACCAATTCCTCCTCGGTCATACCGCTGCCCGAATCCGTGATCTCAATGGTACAGTAGTCCCCGTAAATAATTCCTTTCATATAGATGCTGGTATCCTCCGCCAAGCCTTCAATGCCGTGATAAATTGCATTTTCAATGATGGGCTGCAGGGACATCTTCGGTATCTCCTGGGAATAGATCCGCTCCGGGATATTCTGACTCAGATAAATCTCGTAATCAAACCGAAGATTCATCAACGCCAGGTAATTTTTAATATAGTCTATCTCTTCTTCCACCGTTACATTCTTGGACACCCATCTCATGCTGTAGCGCAGCAGCTTGCCCAGGGAGGTGACCGCATCGGAGATCTCGAATTTGCCGTCAATCTCCGCCATCATCTTGATGGACTCTAGGACATTATAAATAAAATGGGCATTAATCTGGTTTTGCAGTGCCCGGATTTCCGAATCCTTAAAGAGGAGCTCCCTCTGAATACTATCCTCCATCAGCTGGGTGATATAATCCAGCAGCTTATTAATCTGCAGTCCCAGCTCCCCCATTTCATCCGATCCGAGATTCACCACCCGTATCCCCAGATCCCCCTTCCGGATCTGGTGAACCGTATCAATAATCTCATAGAAGCGCTTCAGAATCAGATCAATAATAAGCTTTGTAAAAAAGATTAATACCGCCGTAATCAGCAGTGCAATGACCAGGAATACATTCCTTGTCCGGTTTACCTCGTTGATGGTCTGATCCAGGGAGACTATTTTGATCAGATATCCCCCCAGCTGCTGAATTGGCTGGAAGCAGACAATGGCATGGCTGCCGTCAAGCATCTTTTCCTCTGTGTAGCCGGCACTGTGCTCCTCTATATTGGCATAGAACTTCTTCGCATCCTCCAGCCAGGGGCTCTCACGGTCCATATCGTAATACATGGCTCCCCCGGCATCCACGAAGCAGACCCATTCATCCTTATCAGAAGCATACATATCCGGAAACAGGGTTTCCATCCTGGTGGAAACCTCAATGGTCGCGTCCAGACCGTCTTCCAGACCGGTCATCTTCGTTACAAATCCTGCAATATGAGAAACCGGCCTCAAAACATAAGACGGAAAGATCTGATCTGTGTAATCAAACTGCCAGGAGCCGGATTTAAAGTCAGACTGTGCCCAGCTTAATTTCATCATCCGGTACTTTTTGTACAGAATGGGCATCATCTCTTTTACATCCGCATCCACATAGATCCGGATCTGATACAGATAGGGATTGGAATTCACCAGCTTCTCCAGGCTGGCTATATCATTATTATAGAAATGGAGAAGCTCCTGGGTAGCGACCCCGTCCCCCTGGGTGAAGGCCGTAATACCGCTCCAGATATTCTGGCTGTGGATGACCACCTGGGTAGACATGGTACACATCTCCACCTTCTTCTGGATTTCCGCATAATGCTGGATAAAGCTCATCTCCACCGATTTAATTTTCTTGTGTATCTCCGTCTTCCTGACGTTCTGGAAATAGAGCGTGGATAGGATGAAAATCGGAATGATAACGGTTATAACAATCGCTAAGGATATTTTCCGGTCCAGCTTTAAAGCCGCAAAGCGTGCCCTTATCTTCTTCATTATACCAAGCCTTTCTGCCTGCAGCACCATGTTCGCCTGTATGCACCGGTGCTCGTAATACAGCACCAGTCTGTGTATTACCTTATACTTCCATCTTAGACAGAATTACCTTTGCTGTCAACCCCGGCTTCCTACTTCCTTAACAAAAACCAGTAACAGTTCAGCCTGCGGCTGTTACGAAAACCGGGATTACTGCAAAAGCATAGTCCTAGCATTTTGCAATAATCCCAGTTTGTAGTAGCCGCTATTTATTCAGACTATTATTTCAGACCAAGCTTTTCTTTTGCTGCATTCATTAACTCAGTTCTCTTAGCCAATACCTTATCATGGCCCCACTCCTGACGCTTTGCAGTGAAATCAGCCAATATCTTATCGAATTCCGCCTCGGTAGGAGCCAGAAGCAGCTTGGGAAGTACAGCACCCCACTCATTATCAATCTTGGACTGAATCTCCTGTTCCTCTGAACCGGTTTCCAGGGTGATATCATACTGAGAGGTTGTAATGGTGTAAGGATAGGTCCAGCGCTCCATCTGTCCCAGAGGCTCTGCGGTAGGAACAGCCCATGACAGCGCCATAGCGTTATCCTGGAACATCCAGTAGCAGGAGTCAGCTCCGTACTGCTTATCGTATGCTGCTCTGTCATTGGTCAGAATATCACGAACCTCCTGTTTCATTGTGGGAACGCCGTCAACATAATCCCAGGTCACGCCTTCCACACCAAGCCAGGTCATATGCTGTCCATACTCGCTCATTAAATAGGAGCACAGCTGGATTGCACGATCCGGACGCTCACACTTCTTGGAAATCATAGTAACGGTCCAGCCGTTGATACCAGTGCCGGGCAGGGTATAAGCATCGCCCTTGGAGTTCTTCGGTCCGTCTACTGCAATATAAATGCTGTTGGGATCATTGGCATATAATATCTTCTGCTGGTCAGCAAAGTCGGTGCGCTGATACAGCATACAGAAATAACGTCCCTGAGCAATCTTTTCTTCCATCTGAGCTCTCTTGTCGATGAAAATATCATCTGCAAGGTAGCCTTCCGCTCCTAACTCTCTGTATACCTTCAGCCAGCGGATTAATTCCGGATCATCGTATCTGTAGTAGTTCTGTCCGTCCTTCTCATAAGGAATGGCCAGGAAGTTGCTTAAAAACAGGTCGAAGGAATTGTTGCCGGTAGCGCCGAATTCATGAGCACCAATGGGAATCAGGCTCTGTCCGTTAACCTCGGGGAACATCTCCTTTGCCTTCTTAACAGCGGCAACAAAGCCTTCCGGTGTGGTCATATCCGGGCTTCCGATTGCTTCATACATATCCTTGCGTACCAGGAATGTCTGATTGGAAGGAATTTTATCATATTTCTCATAGTCCTGCGGGGAGAAGGAGGAGTTGGGATATCCGTAGATATGCCCGTCAGGCTGTGTATACCAGCCAACACGGCCGGGATCAGCAACTTCAAACCAGTAGGGATCGTATTCGGTTGCCAGCTCATCCAGAGCATAAACCATCTCATCCTCGATCATCTGTCCAACCTGACCTTCCCACCAGCCAAGGGTGATAAGATCCGGAAGGGAATCGGAAGCAATCAAAGAGTTCAGCTTCTCTGCCTCATTGCCGGCAGGAACAACAAACTGAATGTTAACACCTGTATCCTCGGTAATAGTCTTGGATACCAGATTCTCTCCCCAAGGTGTTGTAAACCAGGAGAAATGGATGTACCAGGTCAGAGTAACCTTATCATCCGCATGAGTCTGCCATCCGGGAACGGTTCCTTCTGCTGCGGGAGTATCCTCACCTGATGTATCCTCCGGTGCGGGAGTATCCTTGTTAGTGTCTGTGGCAGGTGCCTTTGTAGGTGCTGCCGTAGGTTTTACATCACCAGTTCCGTCCTTCTTGCCGCAGCCGGCGAGGGAGATTGCCATCACCAGTACAAGAAGAACTGCAAGCATTTGCTTGAAGCTTTTTTTCATTGTTCTTTCCTCCTCATTATAAATAATTTTGCATTTATTCCTTAACTGCGCCTATCATCATTCCCTTGATAAAATACTTCTGAAGGAATGGATATACACAGCATATAGGCAGGGTTGTGATCACCATGGTCGCCAGCTTGATGGCGGTCGAGGTTGTGTCAGATGCGGTAATATTGGAAGAAGAGAAGGCACTTGCCACCTGGCTGGACTGAACCTGTGCCACCATCCGGTACAGATAGGTTTGAATCGGCTCCAGATCCACTCTGGTGGTCATATACATTACTCCTCCGAACCAGTCGTTCCATTGACCTACACCGTTAAACAGCGCGATGGTCGCCAGCACCGGTTTAGACAGCGGAAGCACCATCTGCAGGAAGATTCTCCACTCTCCCGCACCGTCGATCCGGGCAGCCTCCTCAAGGGAAGCCGGTATCTCCCGGAAAAAGTTAATAAAAATCAAAAGGTTAAAAAAGTTAAAAGCTGCCGGTATAATGTATACCAGGAAGTTATTTAATAAAGACAGGTTCTTAAACAGGAGGAAGGTAGGAATCAAGCCTCCCGAAAAAAACATGGTTATGGTTCCGATTGCCATATACCATTTCCGGCCCACCAGGTGACTCTTGGACAAGGGATAGGCCACCATTGCCGTGAAAAACACATTTGTAATGGTTCCAATCACCGTTTTTGCGATGGTAACCTTAAAGGATTGCAACACTCCGCTGTCCTCAAATACCACCTTGTAATTCCCAAGGGAGAATTTCCTCGGCCACCAGTAAATTCCTCCCATCATCGCATCCTTCGCATCGTTAAAGGAATTGACCACTACATACCAGATGGGATAGATACAAAGAAAGCAGATAACCAGCATAAAAATCGTATTCAGGGTATCGAAGATCAGGGTTCCCTTAGAACGCTTGATTGCCGTTGCATGCATTGTTTTCAAAATAGTTCCCTCCATTTTCCTTAATACAGCGATCTGCCAAGAAGCTTCTTACAGGTCGAATTGGTTATCAGCAGAAGAGCCAGGGCGACAATCGCCTTGAAGAGCCCTACGGCAGTTGCATAGGAATAGTTCCCCATCTGCATTCCCAATTGGTAGACATAGGTGTCAATTACCTGGCTGCGCGAAATATTGATCTGGTTTTTCAGTATCATAATCTGATCAAAATTGGAGTTAAGCAGGGAGGATACCTGCAATATCAGCATAATGGCAATTGTTCCCGTAATGGACGGAAGGGTAATAAAACGTATTTTCTGAAGCTTGGAAGCCCCATCTACCGTAGCGGCTTCATACATCTCCTGATCCACTGCGGCAATTGCCGCCAGATAAAGAATTGCTCCCCATCCCAGCTCCTTCCAGCTGTCGGTGATCAGGGCAATCCACCAGAAATACTTCGGTGCGCCAAGGAAGGAAATCGGTTCCTTCAACAAATGAATCGAGGTAAAGAAATCATTCAGCAGGCCGTCCTTCGACATCCAGGTTGTTAGGATACCTCCCAGCACTACCCAGGATAAGAAGTGGGGCAGATACGAAATGGTCTGGGATATCTTCTTAAATCTGTTTCCCCTGATCTCATTCACCAGCAAAGCAAAGATGATCGGCAGGGGAAAGCCGATGAGTAACTTCAGCAGGCTGATTCCCACCGTATTCGTCATAATATCGGTAAAATTACTATCCGAAAAGAAGTCTTTGAAATATTTCAGGCCCACCCAGGGAGCTTCAGAGATTGCTTTGGTAATCTTGAATTTCTTAAAAGCAATCACAATACCGCCCATGGGTATGTAGTTAAATACCAGCATCCAGAGAATTCCGGGAAGCACCATCATCTGCAGTTTTCTCTGGCGCCACCACTTCCGCAGTGTCTCTTTGGCACCACCCCTGCCGATTACCGGCATACTCCCTGCCCTTACAGTTGCTTTCGCCATAATCTATTCCTCCATCCTAATCCTCACATTCCCTAAAGCATTTTAAATAAAATCGTTTTTATTTTTATACAGGAAATTTTGTCTTGTGAACATTGTCTTAAATACATAATAAACAATATTGTTTCCCAGCATAATGCTCAATTTTTCTATAAAGGTGTCATTTTTTTATTTTCAACACCATCTTTACTTTCCCAGGGTAACCTTGTCCCATATTTTATGATTCACTGAAATTTTATGATCTTTTTTCAATGCCTCATAAGCTTCTTCCACCGCAATCTGCTTCGCTTCCGTGAGAGCCTGCTCCAGTGCCTCCTGATAAAGGCTGTCGGAGGTATTGCTGACCAGCTTAAGAATATAAAACCCTTTTACTGTCTCCACAATGCCGCTCACCTCTCCCTGCCGCATTGTAAGAATGGTCTCTTCCAGATTCTTTTCTTCACCGAAGGTATCCTTCCCTTCAAGAAAGGACAGCTTCCCTGAATTCAGAGACTCGCTCTGATCCAGCTCTGTGATATCTTCTGCCGTCTCCGCCTCTGAAAGAAGCTTCTCCATCTCCTCCCGGTCCTTCCCATAGAGATACTGAATGTCATATTGCTGATAGTCCTCTTTCTTTATTGTCTCCTTAACCTTGTCCTCCTCCGTCTTAACGCCCTTCTCGAAGGCGGAGTAGCTGATCGCAGCCAATGCAATCTTGTCCTGCAGCTTTATCAGCTTCTCTTCGGTTAATCCCAGTTTGCTCAGTCTTTCCTGGGTGAAATTCTTAGTGAAGCTCTCCACCTTGGAACGGTTATTTTCCTTATCGCTTTCGGTCAGAGCATCACCCGCCTCCATGGCCTTCTGATAAAACAATTCGTATTTAATCGCATTCTCCAGGGCCATATCCTTCAATGCCTCCCCCAGAGTTACTCCCTCTTCATATTCCACATCCCAGTAGTTCTCCCCGCTGTTCATATAAGAAGCATAGAGCTGCCCCTGCATCTCTGCAAGAAGGAGATGATACTGCATCTCATCCATGCTGATTTCTGTCTTATCCACCGTCACTGCCGTTTCCTGCCCCCCGGCTTTTCCTGCGTTCCCGCATCCCGTAAAGGAAGCCGCAAGAAGGGTGATTGCTAGAAATCCGGCTAATATTTTTGATTTTTTCTTCATCATTACCACCTTAGTTTGAATTTTATATTTGTGAAATATGCTATGATTCAGATGTCAAAAGCACCTTTTAACAACCTAAATCCAGTATATCAAAACATTTTTTTATCTTAAGGAGAGTATTTTTTTAGAAGGTGTCATTTTTTTAGTTCGACTTTTCACACCTTCTCTTCGTCCTGAAGATTGACCTCCAGAGGAGTGACCTTGCAACGCTTTCTATCATAGGTCAGCAGACCGTTTACTTCATCCTCCACATCACTGAGCTGGGTGTACACTACCGCTGACAGCCCTTGCTCCTTCAGCTTTGCCAGTTCCTCGCGGTAAAGCTGCTGATAAGCTCGGTCAAACTCCTCCCCAGTCAGATATATTTTATATCCGTACACCCTCCAGGAAAAGGAGTGCCCCGGGATATAGCAGGCATAGCCTCCGATTTCCGAGAAGATCACCGCCCTTTTGCGATACCGCACCTTCAGAGGATGAAAATAATTATGAACACTTTCAAAATCCCCGATCCCCTGGTCATACCAACCGCTGGCGTGGTCAATCAGCCTGGTGGTATCCAGCTCCCGGATCAATCGGTAAGCTTCCTTTGCATCAAACTGTCCCCACCCCTCATTAAAGGGCACCCATACAACTACCGAGGGACAAGAGTAGAGGAGTTCCACCGTCCGGCGGCATTCCATGCTCCACTCCCGCCGGCCCTCCCGGTTCCCTCTTCCAAACAGCCGGTAATATCTGTCACTGATCCGCCCGGCAATCCAGGGAAGAAGCGTGGGCAGGTATCCTACCAGAAGCTGGTTATACTCTCCTCCTCCGTTCACCATATCCTGCCACACCAGCATTCCCAGCCGGTCACAGTGGTAATACCAGCGCAGAGGCTCTATTTTAATATGCTTGCGAAGCATATTAAAGCCCAGGGCCTTCGCCTTCTCAATATCATAAATCATCGCCTCGTCACTGGGCGCGGTATATAATCCGTCCGGCCAGTATCCCTGGTCTAAAAGTCCGTTCTGAAAATATGGCTTTCCATTCAAATGAATTCGGATATGCCCATTGCCGTCCTCTTTCAGCTCAACGCTTCTCATGGCAAAATATCCTTCCACCCTGTCCTCTCCGGCGGTCAGTGTAAAATCATACAGGAAGGGCCTCTCCGGACTCCAGAATATAAAATCCTCCAGTCTGACAACAATCCCCGGCTCATAAAAGGAGGCGGTGTATCTGACCTTCTCCCCCTCCCGAACAGTGATCTGATACTGCAGCTGCGGCTCCGGCCGTCCATAAGAGGTGTTGCAGCTGATCAGCAGCTCAACCTCCCCTTGCTCCGTTCGGGGCGTAATCTTGATTCCTTCAATATAATTCTCCGGCACCCACTCATACCAGACCGTCTGCCAGATTCCGCTCTGGGCCGTATAGAACATTCCTCCCCGGAGCAGCTTCTGTTTTCCCCGGCTGTGAAAGGAAGTGTCAGATTGGTCCTCCACCTTCAGCACCAGAAAATTCGTCCCCTCTCTCAGCTCCTCCGTAATATCCACGGAGAACGGAAGATAGCCTCCCTGATGGACGGCGGCCTTATGATCATTAAAATATACCTCACAGCTTTGATCCACCGCTCCAAAATGAAGAATGAGACGCCTGCCGGAAGGAAGCCTTTCTATATATAATTCCCTTCGATACCAGAGATATTCGCCCGGCTTGAGCTGGCGGCCGACTCCGGACAACACGCTCTCCGGAGAGAAGGGAACCAGAATCCTGCCGTCATAATCCCTGGGTATTGCCCCTCCGTCATTGCGGATGGCGTAATCCCAGTATCCGTTTAAAATCGTGTAATTCTCCCTCCGCAGCTGAGGTCTTGGATATTCCTGCAACACTTTTCCGGCATCCAGACTCTCTCCCCAAACCGTATACAGCTGGTTATTCATACCCAGCTTCTTATCTTTAAACAGCAAAGTTCTGACCGCATCCTTTATATTCATCACGGCACCCCCCAAGGAATTCTATTGCAATAATGCGACTTATAAGAACAATTGTAATATAACCAGTTTATTACGGCAACCCATACTATGTTCCTGAAAAAGGGCTGCAATTTTGCAGACTTTAAGTCCGCCGAAACTGCAGCCCTCCTATATATAATTATTTCTGTTATGTCTGAGATGATCTCTTACGTGGGAGCTGCTACAGAAGAGCCGTTGCAATGGCATTGCCGGGCAGCTCAAACTCAATCAGCTTACCCTCCACACGAATTACCACCGGAAGCTTCTTTTCCGTCCGGTTCAATACTACCAGCGCCAGGGAACCATCCGGATTCTGAAAGGCTGTTGCCTCCAGATCACTGGTATATTTTGATAATCCGATCCGCTTTGCTCCGGGCCGGATATATTTGCTGAAATGTCCGATATAATCAAAGGACAGCTTGATATCCAGTTCTCCCGTCCGGATATCAACCATAACAGGCGCATCGCAATAATTCCCCACATGGTTGGGACCGCCTTTTTCATCCAGAAAGATATTCCAGTCGATGAAACCGGTCATTCCCGCATTGAGATTCCCCATGATATCATGAGCATACATCTGGGCATTCTTCAGCTGGTCCGTGCTAAAACGGCTGTATTCCACACAGCCCTCGGTGAAAATCAGCTCCTTGTCCGGGAATGCCTCTCCGGTCAGACGGATGGCTTCAAAATGATCCCCCGAATACCAGTGGAAGGCTACTCCGTCCACCAGAGAATCCGTGTCCTGATCAATGATATCCCTGGCACGCTCATACATACGTTCCTTATTGTGATCCCAGATATTCACCTTGATATGCCCCAGTCCGTTCCGTTTCAATACCGGAGAAAGAAAATCTCCCAGGAATACCTTCTCCTCCTGCGCCGTAAAGATGCAGGAATCCCAGGTCTGAACCGCGGCTGGTTCGTTCTGGATTGTTAACCTGTTTACTTTAAAGCCCTTCTTCTCATATTCCTTAATATAACGGCAGATATATTCCGCCCAGGCTTCCCGGCATTCCTCCTTCAGCTTTCCCCCATGGGTACGGCTGTTATTGGTCTTCATAAAAGCCGGCGGAGACCAGGGAGTAAGCATCAGATCAAAGGCTTCTCCCGCCTTCTCCTGCGCCGCTCTCAGGAGAGGAAAGATATATTCCTCCTCCCGGTCCAGACTCATGGATGCCATCTCCTTATCCTCCGGGTCATCCATAGCCGTATAGGTGCCAAGGGAAAAATCGCAGCTGTCAATATGGCTTCTCATCAGATGATAACCATGTCCCCCTTCCCCAAAATACAGCTCCAGCGCTTTCTCCTGATTTTCCGGCGTCAGCTTGGAGAAGGCATAGCCTGCCGCCTCGGTTACCGCCCCGCCAAATCCCAGCCAGGTCTGGTATTTCACTTCCGGGTACAGATTAACCACATGATTTTCAACCGCCTTTCCCTCCGGTACGGCCTCATACTCCCTTACCAGGGTCTCCTTTTTCCGCTCTTCATAACAGGTTGTGATTAATTTCATCGTGATATCCTCCCTCTGCCGCTATCCTTCTATTATTGCTGTTACAATGGACTGCTCCGGAAGCACCTGGCGGAAAATCCTGTCCCCCAGCTCAAACGTAACCGGCAGCACCTGTGAATTCCGGTTCATCATTACCAGCACTATGGATTGGTCGCTGTTCTTAAAGGCCGTCATCTCCAGCCGGTCCGTATAATTGGTAAATCCAATTCTCCTGGCTCCCGGCCGGATATATTTGCTGAAATGTCCGATATAATCAAAGGACAGCTTTACATCCAGCTCTCCCGTCCGGGTATCAACCATAACAGGTGCATCACAGTAATTGCCCACATGATTGGGTCCCCCCTTCTCGTCCAGGAAGATATTCCAATCAATGAAGCCGGTCATTCCCGCATTGAGATTTCCGATGATATCATGGGCATACATCTGGGCATTCTTCAGCTGATCCGTGCCGAAACGGCTGTATTCCACGCAGCCCTCGGTGAAAATCAGCTCTTTCCCGGGATAAGCCTCCCCAGTAAGCCGTACCGTATCAAAATGATCCCCCGAATACCAGTGGAAGGCCACCCCATCCACCATGGAATCCGTATCCTTATCAATAATATCCCTGGCACGCTCATACAGACGTTCCTTGTTGTGATCCCAGATATTCAGCTTAATATGGGAGAGCCCCTTCTCCTGCAGGACCGGATAAAGATAATCCCGCAGAAACTCCTTCTCCTCCTGTGCCGTGTAGATACAGGAGTCCCAGCTCTGTACTGCCGCCGGCTCGTTCTGTATGGTCAGCCGGCTCACCGGAAAGCCCTTTTTCTCATATTCTTCGATATACCGGCAGATATACTCCGCCCATTGGCGGCGATACTCCGGCCTCAGCTTACCGCCCTCCGTCTTCTTGGAGTTGGTCTTCATAAAAGCCGGCGGCGACCAGGGGGTCAGCATCAGGTCAAATTCTCCTCCCGCCGTCTCTCTGGCTGCTCTCATCAAGGGAAAAAGATATTCCTCCTCCCGGGCAAGAGAAAAGCTTTCCATCCGGGTATCCTCCGGATCATCCATGGCGCTGTATACTCCAAGGGAAAAATCACAGCTGTCAATATGGCTTCGCATCAGCCGATAGCCATTCCCTTCCCGGGAGAAATACAGCTCCAGTGCCTTCTTCCTGTTCTCCTCACTGAGCTTGGACCAGGCATAGCCCGAGGCCTCGGTAAAGGCTCCGCCAAAGCCCAGGAAGGTCTGGTATTCCAGCTCCGGATACACCATAACACTCTGCATCCCTCCGGCTCCCTCCATTAGCTCCATCTCCCGGAGATCCGTGTTCTTCACCTGCTCTTTATATGTCGTGGTGATAATCTTCATCTCTGCCTCCATACCGGCGCATCGCGCCAGATTTTATTCGATTTATTCCAGATATATGGCTATCTCTCTTATCTGACCGTTGCGAATCTGTTCCGCCCGGATACCGGGCACACAGCTCCCATGGATCACTTCCTTCGTATCCTTCAGCTCAATCCTCCTGACAACCGCAGCATTCTGGCCAAAGGTCGCCCTGCGTCCCGGATTATGATAGGTCACCCTGCACCTGGAGAAAAGGGTGAAGGACGCACAGCCTTCCCCGTCAAACATCCAATCTGCCAGCTTGGGCTCAAAATGCAGCTTCAGCTCTCCCTCTTCAAAGGTGAATATCCGGGAGCCCATGAACATCTCAATCCACATGCTTAAAATCTCCGTAGTGGAACCCGTCAAGCGTGCCACATAACCACGGCCGTGAATGCCGGGATTGGGATTCTCACTGGAAGCCAGGAAGGAGGAATTCTCCAGAATACTCCTTCCGTACTCCGCCGGATCCCGGAACACTACCATGCCCGTGCGAATATCCCGGTAGAACTCTTCATACAGACCGGCACGCAGCAGGGACAGCAAGTATTTATATTCCATATGCAGGAAGACGCTTTCTCTCTCCAGCCACCCCGGAGTAAAGGCACGGATTCGCCCGTTCTCCATGGAGATATGCTCAATGGGAACGCTGGTCTTGTACATCCCCAGCTTCCTGTCATAAAGCTCGCTTTCCCGCACTTTCTGATACAGTTTTTCCGCCTCCCGCTTATCCTTCAAAGCCGGAAGCAGCTTTGCAGGCCCTTCCAGAAATGCCGGAAGGGGCTGTGCTTCAAACTCCTTCACCACAGCCTTCGGCAGTCCGTAGCCGCTGATTACCGGCAGTCCGGACTCATCCGAAACCGGTTCGAAGGAAACCGCACGATAGGTAAAATACGTCGGAACAATTCCGTTTCCATAGGTACAGGCCTTTTCAATCCCCTCCTCCAGCTTCTTAAGGAAGGCTCCGAATACCTCTTCCAGTTCCTTCGTATTCCAGCTGCGGCAGCTGCCCTTAATCCCAAACCGGACCTCTTCCCGGAACTGCTCCCGCAGAGTCGTTACCCTGTCCCAGTAGGTGTGATCTGACCACCCGCTGTTCTTCGCCTCCTCCAGAAGCTGTGCCGTTCCCGACAGGAAGCTGCTGATCTCCTCCGGCAGCTCCAGCTCACCGTCCAGGGTTACATTCGCATGAAGGAAGGAGATCAGGCGCTTCAGCTCCAGGGTCTCCGACATACCGCTGCCGAACAGACCCGGCAGTCCGTTCATGGCATCATTCCAGCCCGGCTTGCCGCCCTCCATTTCCACACCCATGCCATAGGGATCCAGGGAAGAGAATTTATTAACCGCCAGCGCAATCATCTTACCCATCAGGGTCGTTACGGCATAGTCCCCCTGCTTTGTCCTCAGCCAGTTGGTGCCGTTCTTTTGAAATCCTTCCCGGTTCATCTTCTCTTCATCATGAACCAGTGCGCCGTACTGCCTTACCTCATTCTTCTTCGTAATAACGTACTTCTCACTGCGGGGAAGCACTCTGGCGGGACTGTCATAGAATCGATAGCTTCCGTCCCGGAAAAGAAGCTGCTGCTTCTTCTCAGGGAAGATGGACAGATAGCTATCCACCAGATCCATGTTATAATCCCAGTGGTCACTCCAATACCCTTCTCCAAAACCGGCCTCAATATTCTGAACACTGGCCGCAAGAAGTCTTTCCAAAAGCTCGTCCTCACCGCATTCCAGAAGGATATTGTGTCTGGCAATACAATTGGATATCTGTCCCGGCGTAAAGGGCTGGTCAAGGATTTTCCACAGCTTCTCTGTCCCCTCTCCCTTTAACAGCTCCCGGATCCCTTCCCGGCGCTCCGGCTCCAGCCGAAAGGTGGAGGGACGCACCTCCAGGGGGTTATAACCGTCAATCTGTATTAATTCAAAGAATGTCTTAACATTAAAATCTTCTATCTCATTATGGAAGAACACATCATTTCTGCGGTTCTGGCTTACATCCCGGAAGTTTCCATTTCCCTGGGAATAATATTCACCGGCAATGGAGAAGAAATTGTAATCCCTCTCGGGGTCACCATGCTTTCTGCTGAACAGGTGCACTACGGATTTTTTCCCATCTTTGTCAAAAACAAAGGGATAGCCTCCCCGAAGAAAATTATCCAGATAATTTTGCTCCATATACTGGTCGAATACCGGCACTCCGGAGCGGGTTCTGATGTCGGCCGTCATCCGGTCTGCCAGCTCATCCGCCATGGCTTCATTTTTCACAATAAAGTCTTCGGCACAAAACTCCGGCAGCTTCGAATTCAATTGCCCGGTGCTTCCTGCAAATCCCGTCAGGGAATGGAACCCTCCAACCTCCCCTTCCTTCAGTGTAAGACAGATGGGGGTAAATCCGCAGGGAACCTTGTTGTAAAAGCATTGGTCCGCCTGAACCAGCTCTTCCAGGGAATGCTTCAGGAAAGCGACAGGCTCTACCAGAGAGGTATCATAATCAAAGATGGCCTCCGCATCATAAATTACCGGCATTACCCTGCCCTCATGAATTCCGGCATAGTAATAACCGCCCTCTACCTCGGATACCTCCGCCGAATCGTCACTGGAGGCACGCATAGTATAGTAAGGAACCTTCCGCTCCAAATTCTTAATCTCCGTCCAGCTCTTGAAAAGGTTGGACATCTCCTTATACTGCCCATTGGCAATTCCGTAGGGGATGATCCGCGGCAGACCGTCGAGAATCTCCAGCCGTTTCTCCTCCCGGTCCAGATTCTCCAGCTCAACCTTTCTCACCAGAGCCCCGATGCTGTTGCCAGGCAATACAAAATACTTGACCCGGATCCGGAGTCCGTATTCTCGGTTCTCTTCCTCAATCCAGAAACTGTTCTTACGGATATAAAAGTTCCTCTCCGCCCCAGTATGATATCCCCGGAAGGGCTCAAAAAACTTCCCGTTGCATTTGATAAATGTACGGTATCCCTTAATCGATGTATTCTCATATGCGGTATTCGCCGGATTAAACTCCATGATCGCATTGCTTTTATTATGGATACCAAAGCTGTTCACACCCTGTCCCCGATTCGTATAATACACCCACAGGGGAATTCCCTTTTTTCCCGCCAGTCCGGGGAGAAAGCTGGAGAATGCCGGCAGTTCGTCATAGCCCGCTATCTTATATACATCATCTGTTAATTGATACTTGCTCATTCCAACCTCCATCTGCCGCCCTCACGGCATATCAATATTATATCATGAACCAGAACCGGGTTCATGATCCTGTTACTCCAATCGGAAATTGCAAGCAGGCTTGCATTTCCTCATTCCGTTTTCATTATATCCTGACAATGCAGGTATCCCTAACCACCAGGGTGGGAGATAGTCTCGTCACACTTCCCTTGCATTTGTCCCCCTCTTCAATTAAGCGCAGCAGCTCCGCCGCACTTACATTGCCCAGCTCCGTCACCGGACTGTGAATGGTGGTCAGCGCCGGTTTATAATAAGAGGACAGCATGACATCGTCAAAGCCAATGACGCACACATCCTCCGGCACCCTGTAACCGCTCTCCATCAGAGCCCGGATACAGCCCCAGGCCATCTCATCATTGGCACAGAAGAATGCATCCGGCGGTGTAATCCCCTTCAACAGCAGAACCCGCATCTCACTGTAGGCAACCGCTTCTTCAAAATAGCCCTTTAAAATCAAATTTTCTTCCACCGGGAAGCTGTACTTCTCCATTGTATCTATATAGGCCTGATATCTGGCCGCATCATCAAAATTATCAATTCCGTGGATATAGCCAATCTTCCTGTGCCCTTGCTTGATCAGATACTCCATGGCAAGCGCGGCACCTCCGTAGCTGTTGATTACTACGCTGGACATCCGGCTGCCGCTGTATTCCCTGTCAATGAATACGACGGGCATCTCGGTAACGGCTATTCTCTCCACATATTCATTATGCAGGCTCTCGTTGAAAACGATGGCCCCCTCAACCCCCGAGGAAATGATCATGCTATAAATCTCGTCACTGGTATTCTCATTGCTGATATAGATATTAAGCATATATCCCTTCTGCTTACACTGCATATGGACCGCCTGAATCAGCATCCGGTAGAAGTCACCCTGGATGCTGGAAAGAAACAGACCTATGGTATTCTTTTTATTCGACTTCAAAAACTTGGCATTCATATTCGGTACATACTTCAGCTTCTCCACCGCCTCCAGTACCTTCTGCTTCTTCTCGTCACTAACGATATCAACATTGTTTAATACATTTGATACGGTTGAGATTGCCACCCCGGCTTCCTTTGCTACATCCTTAATCGTTACCATCTGTTTCTCACTCCTGATCTTCTCCTAATTCACGGGCAAGCCCGTGCGGGCGTTCTCCGCGCACTGCTCACTACGCATTCCTTATTCCGCTTTCATTATATCATGAATAAAAAGGCTATTCATGATCTTGTTGCTCCAATCGGAAACCGCAAGCAAGCTTGCATTTCCTCATTCCGCTTTCATTATATCATGAATAAAAGGCTATTCATGATCTTGTTGCTTCAATCGGAAACCGCAAGCAAGCTTGCATTTCCTCATTCCGCTTTCATTATATAATAGAACCTATTGGATATCAATAATAAAAACATTTTTATTTAATTCTTTTATGCATTTTAAACATAATGCTGCCAATATAATCAAAATAATTATTGTTTTTAAATTAATTTCGCAATAAATTACGCTAAAACATTCAACTTTTTCCACTTATTGTAATAATATCTTGAAAATACGATTAGAAACGTTTTTTATACGGTTTGTTCTATGTTTTGTCATAATAAGTAAATTTATAAATTTTTTTCTTATTTTTTGGCGCATTTTCTCTTTTTAGACATAAGATATAGTAGGATTCAGAGAAAAATATAAAAATCCTGAAAATAATTAAAGGAGGAATTATTATGTGTATAGATGAACTGTACCGCTGTATCGGCCAGACAGTTACTATTTTTACAGCCAGCGGCGGGGCATCCGGATGCGGCTTTACCGGTGTACTGACCTATGTCAGTCCGCAATTCGTAACCCTGGTGAACCAATTTGGGGCTCCGCCGTCCAATCCCTTGAGTGAAGCCGTGTGCTGCCGGGGGAATTCCGGCTGCGCCGAGGATTCCGGCCGCAGATCCGGCTCGGCATGCGACATCCCTACCAATATGATCGCTGGTTTCTGCCACAGTGCATTTTAATCCGGATAAACCGGTTTATAGGATCGTATCAGATAATTTGAAAGGAGAAATAACTATGTCATGCATATCAAATAGCTGCAGCAGTAATAATAACTGCGGCAGTAACAATAGCTGCAATAGCAACAACAGCTGTAACAGTGGCTACAATAGCAATAACAATAGCAATGGCCGCTGCGGCAGCGGCGGTAACAGCAATAGCGGCAGCCTCTACGGCAAGAACCGCGGGCCCAGCTTTCTTGAAAACGCACAAGATTATATCGGAGAGACTGTTACTGTTTTCACTTCCAGCGGCGGAGCCGCCGGCTGCGGCTTTACCGGTGTCCTCATCTCGGTAAATCAATCCTGCCTGCGCCTCGTTACAGGGCAGGGAGCTGCACCGTCCAATCCCCTTGCCGAGAATGTCTGCTGCAACATGTCCGACGATTATTCCTGCAGGGATTCCTACGGAGATTCCTGCGGAGGAGGAGGAAAACGTCCTCCTTGTCGTCCCTCAGGTTCTGTCTGCTATATACCGATTGATCACATTGTAGCCTTCTGCCACAATGCCTTATAGCAGTTCCCTGTTATAAAATACAAAAGCTCCTGTAACCGGTATGTCACTCCGTCCCGGTTACAGGAGCTTTATTATTGAGGAGCACCTATTCCATCACCCCAACCCTGGGTACCTCGTTCAGCCGCTCCATAATTCCCTGATGGCATCTCATGAAGGCAGCGCTTAAATCCTTTCCCGCACTTAATCCAAAATGGTTTCCTCCTGCCCAACGAGCCAGGGAACTGACATCATATACAATGCCCTCCACGGCAACATAAGCCGGTCTCCCATCCTTCCCGTCATAAAAGCTAAGCTCCTCCGGCGTAAAATTTCTTATTTCATTCATCGCTTCCTCCGCCGCTTCGCTGCTACGCATGTATTTAATAATCTATATCCCTTTCACCCCGAAATTATACCCTCTTCTTTGCAATATTCTGAATGAATGCCAGACTCTTCCCGTGATAACATCACAGAAACTTTTCCTTTTATGTGTTATAATTAATTCATTATAAACCAATCTGAGAGAAAGGCATGGATACGGATATGAAAAAACAGACTCTTTTAATTACATTATTTGCAATCCTGATTCTGGCTGCCGCGGGCTGCGGTCAAAACACCTCCTCACCCGGTACGGACACCCCCTCTCCGGAACAAGAGGAGAAGGTCCTTATGAAAATTGACGCAAAGCAGGCCAAGGAAATGATGGATACCGATTCCGGCCTGATCATTCTGGATGTCAGAACCCAAGAGGAATATGAGGAAAGCCATATTAAAGGAGCTCTTCTCCTCCCTGATTACGAAATAAGCGAAAAGGCTGAAGAACAGCTCAAGGACAAGAATACAGCTCTCCTTGTCTACTGCCGCAGCGGCAGAAGAAGCGCTTTGGCAGCTCAGGCACTCAGCGATCTTGGCTATACCTCCGTATATGATTTTGGAGGAATAATTGACTGGCCCTATGATGTAATAACGGAAGCAAGATAGAATTCCCCTTTGCTTACATTATCCCAAGGCTCTTGTCGTCGCTGTTGGCCGCATCATTTGCCTTAATATAGTCCACAATCTCACCCGCGGTAGTAAAAGCCATGCCCACGTAGCTGTCAGCAGCACCGTAATAAATAGCGATTCTTCCGGTAGCCGCATCGGTCAGAGCCGCACAGGGGAACACTACATTGGCTACAAATCCCCTTTCCTCGTACCATACTTCCGGCGTGAGGATAAAATTGCTGCAGCGGTATTTTACAACGGAGGGATTATCAATATCCAGAATACAGGCTCCCATGCTGTACACAAAGCCGTTGCAGGTTCCGGTAACTCCGTGATAGAACATCAGCCAACCCTCGCTGGTCTCAATGGGAGCCGCACCTCCGCCGATCTTCACAGACTGCCACCACTGCTGCCCGCGTGACATCACATGACGGTGCTTGCCCCAGAACACAAGATCCGGGCTCTCACTCAGGAATATGTCGCCGAAAGGGGTGTGTCCGCTGTCACTGGGTCTGGACAGAAGGACAAAATTACCGCCGATCTTTCTGGGGAAGAGTACACCGTTCCTGTTAAAAGGGAGAAAGGGATTCTCAAGCCGGACAAACTTTTTAAAATCCTTTGTTTTGGCCAGCCCCAAAGCGGCACCGTAGAAATCTGTACACCAGATAATATAATAAGTATCCTCTACCTGAATTAATCTGGGATCATATGCCGACTTCGGCATGAAGGGCTCTCCCCTCTCATTCTCAAAGGGAATTCTGTCCGGCTCATAGCTCCAGTGAATTCCATCCTTGCTGCGTCCCATATACACATGGGGAATACCGTCCACCTGCTCGCCGCGGAATACCCCGATAAATTCACCCTGATAGGGTACCACCGCACTGTTAAAGATCCTGGCTACTCCGGGCAGCGGATTACGGTTAATAATAGGATTCTCCGAGTATCTCCACACCGGACCGGCACAGCCTGCCGGTTTCTCCTGCCAGGGAATATTGGGTAAGTTACCTGTAATCATCTTTACTTTGCTCATAGTTTCCTCCTTATATATGTAGTGCATTAAATCGCGCTTAATCATGCATTATACTTTGCATTTTGTTTCATTTTTTGCATGTTTTATATGTGCATAATATCACATTCCAGAGGCATATGCAATAAAAATTGTGAAAATCAAAAAGAAGTCCTTTTGCACCCACAATCCGGTGCAAAAAGACTTCCGTGCAATCCTCATCCGCAGCTTATTCTGCCCTTCCCTCTACCGATTCGAGGACTGGCGCAGGATTATCTCTACCCCGATGCTGATGACCTCCTTGGGAAAACCGGGATTTTGAATCCGCCACATCAGCAGCTGTACTAATCTTCGGCCCAGCCTTTGATTTCCAACTCGCACTGTTGTCAGAACCGGCTCCGCCTGCGTCATCCCTTCCACATTGTCATAACCGGTTACCGCCACATCCCGAGGCACTGATAATCCTCTTGCCTTAAGGCAGCGAATCACATCCAGGGCAATGTCGTCATTGGCACATACAATCGCCTCCGGCATGGAGGAAAAGCTGTTCAGCGCCCTGTCCACCTCATCCGTTTTATAAAATTTATACGGGGTATGATAAGCGGCTATGATGGATGGATCCGGGTTAATCCCGGCGCCCTGCAAAGCGCTTAGATAGCCCTGGTACCTGTCATTCATAGTTTTACAATAGGTGACATCACCGATGAAGCCAATTCTCCTCAATCCCTTGGAGATCAGATCTTCCGTTATCTTTCTGATACTGTGGAAGCCTTCGCATATTACAATATCTCCGTAGCCGGAGATACTCTCTATATCACAGGGAGCATCCAAAAATACCACAGGTATATTCTGCTTCATAATCTGTTGGATGTAATCTGCCGAAAATACACTGAGAATAATGATTCCATGCACCTCGGCCATGAGATCCAGGGGGAGCACCAAATCCCTTTCATCCTGCTCACTGATAAAATTAAACTGCAGCTTACAGCCGTATTTGTTAAGCTCATCCGAAATCCCCATAATAATACTGTTCCAGAAAACCGATATCTCTCTCCTGGTAAGCACTACAATGGTCTTCGTCTCATCCACCTTGTTTCTCAGCTTAAATTCATTCAGCACTACCGGAGACAGCTTGGAATACCCCATCTCATACGCTTTTTCAATCACCACGTATCTCGTCTCATAGGATACGGTATCACTGTTATTCAACGCCTTTGCAACTGTATTCCTGGACAAATTCAAGGCCTTTGCAACATCCTGGATTGTAACCTTCTTCATTGTGCTTCTCTCCTTTATTCCCTTCCTGTCTCACTGTCAATCCCATCCGTCTTTATTTCCTGATGGCATTCCCAACAAGATCTCAATGGCATTATTATGCATATCATGTTCATTCCATTTAAAGATGCAATCCCCTTGCACCAATACTATATACGGGAAGTTTACTATATTGTGCTCTTGGTTTCAAGTATTATTTCATATTTAGTTATAATTCTGTGTACCATTGCACGAAAAGGCACAAGAAAACTCCGGCTCCCTTCCAATCCGGATGCCGGAGTTTTCTGAATAAAGTATTATTGCCGGAGAATATCCAAATTCCTGTGAATCAGCTCGCATCTTTGCCGTACGCATTCCACAGAACGAAGGGGATCCGGGGGAGTACAAAAGGTATAGTCCACCAGCCGGTCAATAGTGGTAGAAGCCACATGGAGCCGGGTATCCGAGGATGCATAATAAATATACACTTCACCGTTATCCCTGGCAATTGCGCCGTTTGTGAAGACTACATTGGATACGTCTCCAACCCTTTCCTCTCCCATGGGAGCGATATAGAAACCGGAAGGCTCTGCAATCACCTTGGAGGGATCCTCCAGATCCGTGGCAAATACATAAATTACATAGCGAAGTCCTGCCGCCGTATTGCGCACACCATGAGCGATATGAAGCCATCCCCTGTCGGTTTTGATGGGAACGGCGCCCGCCCCGTTTTTCGCTTCAGTAATGGTGTGGTACTTTCTTCTGCTGGTAATTACCTCCCGGTCAATTACCGCATTGGTAATGTCTTCACAGAACCCGACGCCGATTCCTCCGCCAGAACCGGTCTCGATAAACCCATCCATGGGACGGGTATAGAACAGATACCTGCCATCCACAAACTCGGGATGGAGAACCACATTCCTCTGTTGGGGTGATTGGAGCGTCTTCAGATTATTCAGCCTCTCCCATGTCTTCAAATCCCTGGTTCTTACAATTCCCGCTTCCGCAACTGCCGCAGACAGGTCCGGGTTCCCGCTGTCCTTGCTTTCCGAGCAGAATACACCGTAAATATAACCGTCTTCGTGCTTCGTCAGACGCATATCATATACATTCGTCTCCTGCTTGCAGGTATCCGGCAATTCCACGGGGTAATCCCAGAACCGGAACCCCTCCACCGGGCTCTCACTTTCCGCCACGCCAAAGAAGGATTTTCTGTCATTTCCTTCTATTCTGGCCACGAGATAGTATTTTCCGTCCAGCTCCACAGCTCCTGCGTTAAAGACGGCATTGATTCCGAGGCGCTCCATGAAATAGGGATTGGTCCTCTCATCCAAATCATATTTCCAGAACAGCGGAATATGTTCTCTGGTCAGCACCGGGTTCACATAGCGTTGGTACATACCGTTATATTGGGCGCTTTTTTCATTCTTTCTGGCAATCAGCCTCTCATACTTATCCAGTTCAATATAGTAATTAGGATGCATCTTTATACTCCCCTTTCTTCGTTTTACTTTTCTGTTTCTTAAAATTGAATCCCCTTGTTAATTACTTCAAAGCACATTCTTCCGTTGTGATAGGGACATTTCCATGGGCCTGCCAGCTCCTTTGTTTTGATGGGCGTTCCATCCCGATACAGCTCGTTGAACCATTCCGATCCCGGTCTGGGATCGATGACTCTGGTCTTGATATAGTCCCAGATCCGTCCGGCGCTCTCCAAATAATCTACCCGGTCCGGCTTCTTCTCATAGCCGTTAAGAAAACCCAATACCGCTTCCGCCTGTACCCACCATACTTTTCTGGTATCCACCCTGCCCTCTTCGCACTCATTATTCAGCGAGTCTGTATCCATGGCAACCGAATGGATGTGGTCGGTCAGATCCATGGTAACCGGTCTGATCAGCGCAGTATATACAGGATCCTGCAGCACCTGGGTACTCCGGTCCAGCAGCCAGGCCGCCTCAATATCATGACCGTAGGAATTAAGATCAATCAGAGAATTCATCTCCAGATCAAAGAACACCTCTAACCTTCTTCTGCCGGGATGGTAGACCTTCTTTGCGAACAGCTCCAGCATCCACCGTATCTTATTCCCAATGAATTCCTTCCGATCAACCCGGTACAGCTCCGTGTAGGCCTCCAGTACGTGAAGCAGGGTGTTCATGGTTCTCCCCGCCATCACTCCGTTTTCCGACAGCTTCTCATTGGAGGCAGGGCTGAAATTGCGGTCAAAAGCCTCCAGGTATCCCCCCTCATCCCTGCACTTACCTTCCATCTTATCTGCCAGGGAATAGGCCAGGGAAAGCACTTCCCTTTCGCCCGATGCTGCGTAATAGGAGGACAGCCCATAGACCGCAAAGGCCTGGCAGTATGTATGCTTCATGTCATCCGACGGCCTGCCGTCATAGGTCACGGACCAGAATACACCTCCGTTCTCCTTATCATAGAAACAGTCTCTTAAGAATTCCCAGGCATGTCCGGCGCAGGCCAGGCACTCCTTATCCCCCAGTGTCAGATAGGCGTTGGAAAAGAACCACAGAATCCGGCTGTTGAGAATACAGCCCTTGTCCGCCTTCTTGAACAGCTTCAGATCAAAATCCATCTCCCCATAATACCCGCCGTGCTCCTCATCCTTCATTCTCTGCCAGAAGGGTATGATATCTCCGACCAGATGCTCCCTGATTTCTTTTACCCTTATCATTATTTTCCTCCTTCATTGCTTGTTCTTCTATGAGTTCGGATCTCCTGCAGGCAGATTTCAACTGCTTCCGCCGGCAAAGCGTCCGATATCTCCAATGTGCTATTCCATCTCCTGCTGCTCCTCACCCACATGGGACAGAACCAATTCCAGCTCCCCCTTCATCCGAAAGCTTCCATACCCATAGGGAATAATAAAATGATCTCCCTTGGCTATGGCCCTGTTGTCAATCTCACCGGAACCGTTGATCACACTGACATTCAGAAAGGGCTTGTCCTGCTTCCATTCCATCTCCCCATGAAGCAGAAGGTGCCTGACACCGTAATACGCACAGGCGATCAACTCCCGGTCTTCTCCGAAGGCCGTCCGGACAATCTCCCCTTCCGGACGGATATCCTCATGGGGACACCGAATTACGTCAATGCTTTTATCAATATGCAGTTCCCGGGGCTTTCCCTGATCCAGCCGGTCATAATCATACAGCCGGTAGGTGATATCACTGTTCTGCTGGGTCTCCAAAATCATAGTCCCCTTCTTGATGGCATGAACCGTGCCCGGCTCTATCTGGAAGAAATCTCCCTTCTTCACCGGCCGTACCCGAAGCAAATCCTTCCACTGCTTCTCCCGGATCATCCGGGCCAGCTGCTCCTTATCCCCGGCATTATGCCCGATGACAATCTCCCCGTCTTCGTCACAGTCAAGGACATACCAGCACTCTGTCTTGCCCAGGGCACCGGCTTCATGCTCCCTGGCATAATCATCGTCCGGATGCACCTGAATACTCAGGTCCGTTCTCGCATCAATAATTTTAATCAGAAGAGGATACACCTCTCCCTTTACATTGCCAAAGAGCTCCCTGTGGTTCTCCCACAGCCAGCTCAGGGTCCTTCCCTGGAATTCCCCGTCTTTGATCTCACAGTCTCCGTTTTTATGAGCACTGATGGCCCAGCATTCCCCCGTATGATCACCGGGAATCTCATAGCCGAATTCCGTTGCCAGCTTTGTTCCGCCCCAGATCATCGTCTTAAATACAGGCTTTAAAAATATGATCTCCTTCATCCTTACGTTCCTTTCCCATGTGGATTGTTTTTGCATTCTACTTAAAATATTATTAACCATATCCTTGCTCCTGTCAACTGTACCCATGAATTTTTCATGATCCCCTGCAACCCATAAATTTTCCATGATCCCCGCATTAAGAATTCAGCCGGCAGCGATGCTGCCGGCTGAATTCTTAGCTCGTACATTTATCAACTCATTCTCTTGTCTATTTTACAATTCTCTGTCTCCTGCGGGTACTTAGTATCAGTATGATCAGAGACAGCGCTCCAAAGAACAGATAGGACTGCACTATGGGAGCGAAATTATAACTGCCCCCCTGCCAGAAGCCTACGAAATCACTGCTGATATAGGACATGGGAAAAACCCTGGCAACAGCCTTCATCCCCTTCGGAAGATGATCGACGGTAATTCCCATCATTCCGCTGAGGATCATAAAGCCAAAATACAGGAACATAGAAACCGCATAGGTAGGTCCGAACTTACAGAATATGTTGGAAATTCCATGAGCCAAAACGAATAATATGACGGACAGCAGATACAGGGCCGCAACCAGAATAACTACTGAGCTGGGTGCAGGCACCTGAATATCAATAATCATCATCGCAGACACCAGATAGATCAAAAGAGCCACTGTCAGGAATATAAAATAAGCGATCATCCTGGCAGCCAACACCGTTCTCTCCCGGAATCCGAACAGGTTCATCCTTAAGGGAATCTCCTTCTCCAGCTCCTGTGAATAATTTGCCGCATACCCAATCAGCAATATTGCCATGGGAATAATCATGCTCATAGTGATAAAAATGGATGTAATCACTTCCGGATAGGTCTCCTTCGGCACCTGCCGTTTCATCATAACGGAAAACAGCGCGCACATAAGGATGGGAAAAACCACTCCAAAGAGGATAACAAAGGGATTCCCGGCTATATTGCGCAATTCATATTGAACCAGCCTCCTGCTAAACTGTTTCTGCATTTTTTCTTCCCCCTTCCCCGTTCTCATGCTTTCCAGACTTTAACGAATCCCGGAAGCTTGCTTTCGCATTGATGGACATAATCTCGATATCATTGTTGCTTCGCTTATAGTTAATATCCTCCCGGATCAAAAGCTCTGTGATCTCCCGTTCCAGCTGGCTGTTCTGGCAGGAGAGGGCAATGAGATGCTCCGGCGCTTCCAGCCTGCGCAAATGCTGTGTCAGCTCCCTGTTCCTCTCATTATTATCCACGGTGATTACCGTTTTTCCGCAGTGCTTCCGGAACAGTTCATCCTTGCAGCCGTAGTCCACAACCCGGCCGGCCTCAAGAATTAATATTTTATTCACCAGATATTCCAGTTCCTCATAATAATGAGATACGATACAGAGGGTGGAGGTTTTATGCCGGTACCACTCTCCCATCTTGGACATCAGCTTCTGTCTCGTTTCAAAATCCAGTCCCGAGGTGACCTCATCGAAAAACACCAGGGGCGCGTCCTGGATCAGCACCAGGATAATGGTTAATCTCTGCTTCTGTCCTCCGGACAGGGCGGAATATCTCTTATTTAAACAGCCTTCAAAATCAAAGAAGGCGATGAGTTCCTGCAGCTGCTCATTTTTCTTAATGCTTGTGTCCAGCACGGTTTCTATGATATGCTTCACCGCCATGGTATTGACATAGTGATTCTGCTGCAGATGAACTGCAATTTCTTCCGGCTTGAGGCCGGTGACAATGCTTCCCTGGTAATTTGTCAGTCCCAGAATGCTTTTAACCAGCGTGGTCTTACCGGCTCCGTTGGACCCGATAATACCAATGCGGTCTCCTTCCTCAAAGGTGATCTGTTCCTCGATTGACAGGGCCAGCTGGCTTCCATACCGGACCTGCAGGCTGTTAATAACCACCATAGGGCCTCCCATCCTCTCATTTATGAATTTTTATTTCTGTTTATGGTACGATTATAACAAAGGCATATGAATTTGAAATGAAGATTCCATGCATATATCATGACAGATAAGATGATTCAGCAATTAATACACCCCTTAATAGACAAACCTTCCCATACGATAATGAAGAGTCCGCAAGCGGACTCTTGTGTATCGGCGCAGCTGGTAACAGCACCATATGCAAATTCCTGTTTCCTCTCATTATACAGACGTTGCAGGATTGCCTCGGAAGACAAGCTCAGCCTCGACTCCTCCGTCAATATTGCGAAGCTTCACCTGACAGCCCAGAAAACCTGCATAGTAAGACACCACGTAAAGTCCCAGCCCATGCCCCTTATTCTGATCCACACTGGTAACAAAGGGGTCGAATACATGGGGCAGCAGCTCCTCATCAATGGTCACACCATAATTGCTGATACGAATTCTTTCCTCCTCACAGGATATATGAAGCCGCCCTTCCCCCGGAGTAAAGTAAACCGCATTGGAAATCAGATTATCCAGTATCTTCTTCATCAGCTCCCTGTCGGTATCAATGCTGAGCGGATGCTTCTCCCAGATCACATCAAGGGCCTTTTCCTCTATCTGGACACGATAATTTCCAAGGCACTCCTCCAGCAGATCCGGCAAGGATATACGCTCCAGCTCCAGGTTCTGGGAGCAGTGGTTCAGATAGATAATATCCTCCACAATCCTTTCCATGGACAGAAGCTGTTCCTTCACCCTCGGCAAATACTCCTTCACTTCCTTATATCTTCCCACCTCGCTGATCATTCCCTGTACCAGCAGCAGCGCCGCGGAGATGGGAGTCTTCAGCTGGTGGGAGGATGCCCTGAGGAAGACCTCCTGCCGTTTATTCTCTTCCGTCAGATGCTGGTTCTTAATCTCCAGCTCCCCATAGCTTTCCTGTATTCTCTGATATAAACCGTTCAGGCTCTTCCCCAGGCTGCTGATCTCATCCTTCCCGGTTATCGGAATCGGCTCCAGTCTCAGATCCTTCTCTGACGCCCTGTACTGGGCATGTCTGGCCAGCCGGATAATCGGCTGGATAATGTGCCTGGAGAATATCCGGGAGGATACCAGGACCAGCAGCAGGGTAACCGCTACGATCATGGGCAGGCTTTGAAAGATAATCGGGCTGATCTCTTCTATTCTCGGAGTCATGATGGGCATAACAGTAATATCAATTGTCTCTTCTGTCATTCCCAGGGCAATATAGCTGGTATAATAATTCTGGCCGTCCGTTACATTTCCCTCAAAGATCATCAGGCTCTCCGATTCCATATGCAGCTTTGAGGAGAGTACCCGAAACGTATCTTTATCCTGAAATAATTCAATATCAAATTTCAGAGGATACTGCTCCAACAATTCAGACATTGCCGGCAGCGTCTGGAGTTCCAGTTCCTCCATGATCTGATCCAGATTAAAATCCTCTTCCCCAACGGATGAAAGCTCCTTCGTATGGGCTGCATAATACCGGATCTTCTCAAGGAGCTCCTGAATCCTCCCTTCCTGAACCTCTACTGTAATCCGGAAAAGCTTATTCACTATAAAAATACGGTTCCCTGTCTTCGGAATCTCAATTGTTATGGTCGCAGAGGGATTCTTGACCTCCAGCCGGTCATAGCTCCTCAGCTCCATATAACCCTCCTGCAGAGCCAGAACAGAGGCATAATTTCTATTTTGCATATAGGATACATACAGGGGGGGAAGCATGAGAATAAAATATCCCACAATCAGGGATATCATAATAACGGAGATCACCGCACTGTAAAGAAAGGTTTTTCTGGATAGACTCATTATTACTCCCCTCTAAGCTTCATCGTTAAATTGGTAGCCTACACCGATTACTGTCTTGATATAATTACAGGGCAGTTTTTTGCGAAGATTTTTTACATGGGCATCTATAATCCGGTCATTGCCGATATAATCCTCATTGAAAATTCTAAGGATCAGCTGCTCCCTGGTGAAGGCTCTTCCCGCATCCTTTTTCAGTACTTGAAGCAGCAGGAATTCGCTCAGAGTCAATTGCAGGGGAATATTATTATAGAACGCCTGGTAGGAGTCCTCATTCAGATACAGCCCTTCAATTTTCTCCTGATTTTTATTAGACGGGCGGGTCCTCCGAAGTATGGTCTCCATCCGCTTCAGCAATATTAAGGGTGAGACCGGCTTAATCACATAATCATCTGCATAGAGATTAAATGCCTTTACCTGGGTATACTCATCATTGATTGCCGTCAGCATGATCACCGCCATATCAGGCTTGGAGCTTCTGATGTATTCCAGAACCTCCAGGCCGCTCTTCTTCGGAACCATAATATCCAATACTGCCAGATCAAAAGATGATGCTTCCAGCAGCTGGATGGCAGCTTCTCCATCCTCGGTTGTTGTAACATCGTATTGCTGCAGCCTCATATATTCTGCCAGAACCTCTTGTATGGTCGGTTCATCCTCCAGAAACAGCACCTTTACCATCGCATTCCTTTCCTTTCCGCCAGGGGATATTTATGTATTTATTATATCTCCTGGTTGTTGCTTCGTCAATCATTGCAGAAATGGTAAAATCCATATTATACATAACTATAATAAGGAGTTTTTATTCTGTCCATTTCGTGTTATACTGCTTCTATGATAAAGAAAGCAGCAATCAATGAAGTCATCGTATCATTTATGATTAACGGAGGTCAGACATGAGATATTTCAGCAGAACTAATCGATTGGCAAATATACTTTTGGCTTTGAGCGGCATCTGTTTTATTGCCATGTTTATTACTTTTTTCAAGGGGCAGGAACTTCGCTTTTTCTTCTTTCTGGCATCAACCCTCTTCTCCCTGATTATTGGCATAGCTCTCAAAGGTATTGTAAAAGATGCAAAAGAGGATCTGGGCATAATCAACAGCACGATTCACGGAAGCGGAAAAACCCTATGATGTTCACAGCCGAGGATATAATTTTATGAAAATAGACAGGCTCCTTGCCATAACCATGTACCTTTTGAACAGAGGAACAGTCAGCGCATCAGCGCTGGCGGAACGGTTCGAGGTATCCAAACGTACGATACAGCGTGATATTGACGCATTGAATCAGGCCGGCATCCCCATTATATCCACCTACGGCAAGGAAGGCGGCTATGAGATCATGGACGGCTTCAAACTGACCAAACAGATTGCCGATGTGGAGGATTATCTCAATATCATTGTTGCTCTGAAAGGATTAAGCTCCGCCATAGACAGCCGAAAAATTAACGAGACACTGGAAAAGGCACTTACTGCCATGCAGGGTGACCAACAGCGGGTATTCATAAATCTTTCCGCAGCACGTGAGCGAACCTTTGTTAATGAGTCTTTAAAGATCATTGACAAGGCAATTGATAATCGGACACCGCTGAGGATTGACTATACCAATGCCGCCGGTGACATATCGGAGCGGATCGTTGAACCTCTGGCACTATCCTATCAATGGTATTCCTGGTATCTCTTTGCCTATTGCACAGCAAAACAGGATTATCGCCTGTTCAAACTATCAAGGGTCTCAAACTGCCAGGCTGCGGCAGGCAGCTTCTCAAAGCAGCACGGCAATACCGAAGCCCTGATGAAAATTGCATCCGCACCGGACAAGAGAACCTATCTCAGCATCCGCTTGCTCTGCAAAAAGGAAATCCGGCAGCAGGTCATGGAATATTTAACGGATCATGTGGTTGAAGAGCGTGAAAACGGAGATTTTATAGCTGCCATGAGTGTTCCTCTTGAGCGCATGTGGTTTTCTTTGCTGATGGGATTTGGAAGTCAGATCCAGGTATTAGAGCCGGAGATATTAAAGAGCATGCTGCGGGAAAGAGCGGAAGAAATTTTATCTGTCACTTAGAATAGCGACACACAGTTGTCGCTATTGTTATGTTATCCTTTTATACAAAGGAGGGTGATACTTATGAGATTTTACGAAGAAAGGGATCTGGCTCTGTGCGGTCTTGCCTGCGTCCTGTGCAGCGCTGAGGATTGCCCCGGCTGCAAAACCAGGGGCTTGAAAGACGGGTGCGATTGCACGGTATACAATTGCGCAGCAAAGAGGGGCCTTGACGGCTGTTACCAATGCGATGATTTTCCCTGTGGGGAAGATATGCTGCAGGGTGTCCGCAACCGGTCTTTCAACCAATATGCCAGACAATTCGGCAAGAAAGATTTGCTTGAGCGCTTGCGTATCAATTGGGAAAACGGCATTGCATACCATAAGCCGGGAGGCTTAAAAGGTGATTATGATCAATTGGATACGGCAGACGATATACTAAGGCTTATAAGGTTTGGCAGCCATAATCCTTATATACAATGCCCCATCCTGGAAACGGAACATTTTATTCTCCGGCTGGTGCAGCCGGAAGATGCCAAGGATTTATTGAATTGTTATTCTGACCCAAAGGCTCAGCCGCTTTTTAATGCCGACCGATGTGACAATGATTTCCGCTATCAATCACTGGTAGAAATGGAAACCTGTATTGACTCCTGGCTGAAAGCATATGAAGCGGAAGCATATGTGCGCTTTGCAATAGTGGATAAATCTCAGGGCAGAGCGGTGGGAACGACTGAGATGTTCGGTATGATAGGACAATTTAAAACACCCCAGGGTGTCCTCCGGCTTGATCTCTGTTCCGAATATGAACATACCGGTTTCATCCGGGAATTGCTGATCCTTTGTACCACTGATTTTTTTCTGCTATTCGGCACGGGTCAAATTATAACAAAGGCGGTTCCCATTGCTTCGGACAGACTTCAAATCCTTTCGGAACTTAATTTCCGGCCATGTGAGCTTCCCGAACGCACACATTCATGGTGTCTGGAACGGGCGGAATAACCAACAGCCGGCAGGCGCTCATCACGAGTCCCTCCGGCTGTACTGTTCTTTGGCTATTTGGCCAGCCAATATCCTTCCTGATTCCTGTCCAGAAGCTGCTCCGAGACCATGTCCCGGCGAATGGTACAGAAATCATCATAGTAATCGGCAATCAGGATATTCACTTCGCGCTCACTATAGATTCTCCCCGGCTCAAAGGCCTTTGCTATCTCCTCCAGCACAATCCGCTCCTTCTTCCGCTGCGCCGGAATCGATTTCAGCTTTCCATATTCAAAGAAAGCGTTGATTACCTTCTGACGATACTGGGCATCTCTCCGGGACTGCAGCTCCGCCTCGTCGGATTCCTCCTTTATAATATCGATCATATTCGCCATGAAAATCTCCTTTCGGAGCGAATACATGGTATAATACTGATTTTTATAAGAGGTGACCGCACCCACATCCAGCAGCTTCTTTAGATGAAATGAAATAGTGGGGGGGGTCAGTCCCAGCCGCTCAGCCAGGCGCTCCACATACATATCCTCCATAACCAGGGATTTTAATATCTGAAGCCTGGATTTATCCGACAGACATTTAAAAAGTTTTATTGCTTCTGCTTCTGTCATTGTTTGTCCCCCCAGATTTCTTTCATTGAGGAACGTATCTCCTCCAATGTCTCCAACTTGATACTTTCAATATGCAGCTTTTCCACATCCCCAAATTGCTCGGCCTTTTTATAGGAATCCCTCCAGGCAGAAGGCAATTCCTCCATCTTCTGCAAATAAAACTTCTGAACAGCCTCCGGATCATTGGTACCCTTTGCAGATTTTAATGCAACGGTAAATACGCTCTTGAAAATATCATAGACATTAGCACGAATCTTTTCAAAAACCGCCTCATCCTTCCGCCCGTCGTCCAACAGCGCATTCCTCTGCCGGCTGCATTCCTCAATTCTTCCATCAAAATATGAGAATACAGCCTCTTTTTTTACATCGTTCATAATAGCCTCCCCTTGTCCATTACGGCATACATTGCCTTATATTCTAATAAAATTGCCATAAAACATATGCATTTTATTCACTTTAATTATACACATATATTCCAGGATGTCAATATCTAATTAGATATTTATATAATCAATCATATTTATTTTAATTATATAAACATTAATTTTTTGTGTGTTTTATGGTATTGATATATGTAATCTATGGATGACTGTATGATTTTGGATAAATGGACCATACTAATCCGAAAGATATGTTGCAGGAGGTACTCGAAATGCGGACAAACGAACTTAAATTTTTCCGTGGCTTAATTCATGGCTTGGCCATCAGCCTACTGCTGTGGATCAGCATCATCACCGGTATTTATTTTGCTTTTCACTAAAACTTTCCCCACTTCTCCATACAGGGCCCCCTTATTTTATGAGGGGACCCTGTACTTTATCAGCATATACAAACAGGCGCTTATCCCTGTTCTTTGCAATGGATTCAAACGGATAACAAGTATACATAATTAAGACCTCTTCCCGGGAGGACAAGATCCCATCCATCTGTCTCTGCGCGTCTTCCGCACTCATTACCAGCACCTCTTTCACCACATAACGATATTCTCCATAATTGGTTCTGCAGGTTACGATATCTCCTTCCTCTATTTTTTCCAGCGGTTTAAAAAAGCTCGTATTATGTCCCGAAAGCAAAATACTGCGTCCAAAGCCCGGAAGAAAGCTTCCGGTATACTGGCCGACTCCGGAATGCAGGATTTCTTTGGTATCCCCCCAGTAAACCGGAGCCTCCAGCTGTATCCTGGCACAAAAAAGCATGGCATAATGCATTCCCAAATCCGGAAATTGCAGCTCATTCATTGAAACCGTTTCTACTTCCTGTTCATCGGCTTCCTGTGCCCCATTGGCATCCGCCCCTTCTCCCAGTCTGAAGCCCGCTGTTCCATAAGAAGACTTGCCATCCTCCAAAGCCCGGGTTCCTTCCTCTGCAGAAAGCTCCGGCTGATAGATCGATTTCAGCTCCGGACCGATCCCTATATCCTCTTTTCTTGACACTATAGAATTAATACCATACAAAATATTAATTCCCGGAAACATGAGCTTTAATATAATTCCGCATCCCACCAGCAGGAGAAGGAATGAGAAGCACAGATATACCAGCCCTCGAAACATTTTTCTCTTCATCTGGCCCCATCTCCGGTATCTGCTCCGACTATCTGATCCGCCATTATCCCTGCCCGCAGATCCGCTATCAATCTCTCCATGATCGCTTCCTTCTCTTCCTCTGATAATCTGCTTTTCTTGGGCTGTTTCTTATATTTCATTGTTTTCTTCCACCGAAGGTATATGTTTCCAACAGCATATAAGAATATACAAGCGGCAAAAACGGACAAAAGCACCCTTCCGCCTATAAGCACCGGCTGGTATTCAAAGCCCGTCTGTTTGATTGTGTTTTTCGCGAGATAGACCTCTTCTCCCTCCGGATCCGTAATATTAACACTTCCGTTCGAAAGGTCAAGAGTGACGGAATAGCCAATCTCTGAAGCGGCTTCGCTGACCAGGGTCAGTAATTTCAGCGCAGTCTCCGGGCTCTGGACATTCATCACATCCTGAATATCCATATCCTCCATAAGGCGGGACACCTCATTCCATTTTTCCGCAACTGCCTCTGCCTGCTCCATGGTAAGATCCGTTTTATTTCTGATTAACTCATTCTCTATTTGATTTAAATACGCAACCGGAATATATCTTGTCTCTCCATCCACTTCCACCCCTGCACCCAGCTTGTCCAGAAGTATTTCTTCCGCCTCCGACAGTCCTGTTGCAGCCAGTGCCTGCCTCGGGCTGGATATTAATAATCCTGCACTGACAATTAAAATTAGCAAATAATATTTCTTCATCCTTCTGCCTCCGTCTTCTTCCTGTGATTTCCATGGGCACCCATAACTTTAATGTTAATTTTAACCGGATTGCTCTGTAATTATTCATAATAACGGCTTATCTCCATCTTTTGAATTTGCCGGTATCATCGCAGAATATGACCTGTGCAGATAAGGACGAATCGAAAAACTGCCGGGAGAGAATTTACTTCCATAAATTCTCTCCCGACAGCTATAAAAGCATCCTCGGAACACTCTATTCAATTAACAATGTGTTAAAACCATACATGGATACAAAACAGAATAAAGAGAAAAAATGCACCCAAAAATATAATTGCAATTAATAATGCAGCCGCTGTAGCATTGAAAGTCAACCGCCATAGCTCTTTTTTCGTCAATGGAGGCTGGGGCTCCTGGCTCTGCGGATATAAGGATTTCCCCTGCATATGCCATGGCATTCCCTCTATATTCATATCGGCAATCACCCTGTCTTCCTCCGGCTCCATCCTTCTATCTGCGTTTTCAGCCTTGCCATTATCTCCTATCTCTCTTCTCATAATTCCATCCATTTCTATTCAGCAAAATTCTGCTTACCGCTTTTCCGTGTTACTTATCATAAAGATGACATACAACAAAGTGATCCTTTTCAATCTCTCTCACTACCGGCACTTCTGTCTTACATCTTTCCATACACCGATTGCATCTGGTATGGAATTTGCATCCCGAAGGCGGATTGGCCGGAGAAGGAATGCTTCCCTCCAGGATAATCCGGTTCATCTTCTTCTCAGGATCCGGTACAGGAGCGGCGCTTAATAATGCCTGGGTATAGGGGTGAGCCGGATTACTGAAAATATCCTTCTTTCCACCATACTCAACCATGCTGCCCAGATACATAACACCTACGGTGTCGGAGATATGCTCCACGACAGACAGATCATGGGAGATAAATAAATAGGTCAGATTGCGGCTATCCTGTAAATCCTTCAGCAAATTGATAATCTGCGCCTGGATAGATACATCCAGGGCGGAGACAGGCTCATCGCATACAATAAACTCGGGATTTAGTGCAAGCGCCCTCGCAATACAAATTCTCTGCCTCTGTCCTCCCGAGAATTCATGGGGATAGCGGTCTTTGTGGTAGGGCTGCAGACCGCAGGAAGCCATAATATCATCCAGATATTCCTCATACTGATTGTCAGGAACAATCCTGTGCTGCTTTACTGCCTCTCCGATAATCTCACCGACCGGTAATCTAGGAGAGAGGCTGGAATAAGGATCCTGGAAGATAATCTGCATCTTCGTTCTCACGGCCCTTAATTCCTGTTTATTCATTTTGAAAATATCCTTACCGTTAAACAGAACCTCGCCATCCGTTTTTTCCTGTAATCTAAGAATGGTTCTTCCGGCAGTAGATTTTCCGCAGCCGGATTCTCCAACCAGACCCATAGTGGTTCCCCTTTTTATCTGAAAGCTGATACCGTCAACCGCCTTTACTTCACCCTTCTGTCTTGACAAAGCGCCGGTTTTAATCGGAAAATATTTCTTCAGTTCCTTTACTTCCAGAATGATATCATCTGCTGTATTATCTTTTCTTTTCTTATCGGCCATTGCTTATCCCCTCCTTCTGCCCGCCTGCATGAAGATAGCAGGATACCGCATGAGTCGGTGTCAGGTAGACTTCCTTTGGATATTCTCCCTCGCATGCGCCAATGCACTGCTCGCAGCGATCCTTAAAATAGCAGTAATTCGGCATGTCAATAGGATTTGGCACTTTCCCGGGAATACTGTAGAGACGGTCGACCTCTTTACCAACAACAGGCTTGCTGTTCATCAGCCCGATGGTATAGGGATGCAGAGGATTCTTAAAAATCTCCGTTGCCAGGCCACGTTCTACTATCCTTCCGGCATACATTACCACTACAAAATCTGCCATTTCTGCAATGACACCCAGGTCATGGGTAATCAGCATGATACTGCTATTGGTCTGATCCTTCAAATTGCGCAGAAGCTCCAAAATCTGTGCCTGAATGGTAACATCCAGAGCGGTTGTGGGCTCATCCGCAATAATCAGTCTGGGGTTACAGGCCAGCCCCATAGCTATCATAACACGCTGACGCATACCACCGGACAATTCATGGGGATACATCTTATAAACACCCTCACTGTTGGCAATACCTACTGTCTCTAACATCTGGATGGAACGTGTTTTTACTTCCTCTTTGGGCATCTTCTGATTATGGAGAGCAATAACCTCATCAATCTGTGCGCCAATCCGGAATACCGGATTCAAACTGGTCATTGGTTCCTGGAATATCATGGAGAGCATATTGCCTCTCAGCTTCTGCATCTCTACAGTGGGGGTTTGGGCAATATCATAAACCTCCTTGCCTGTGTTAAACCGAATGGCTCCCTTTACAATCTGTCCCTGGGGTCTTTGAACCAATTGCATAATAGACAGACTGGTTACTGATTTACCACAGCCGGATTCTCCTACCACACCTACGGTTTTCCCTTGCGGAATATCAAAAGACACACCATCTACGGCTTTCACGGTGCCGACATCCGTATAGAAATAGGTATGCAGATTATCAAATTCCACTACGTTCTCCGGATTTTTCATCTTCGTAATATATTCCTCTCTCGGAACATTCTTACGCTTCTTCTTTTTTTCCATCTGACTGGTTATCTTCCAGTTCTCTTTGGAAATCCTGTGCGCTTCCTTGCCGGAGATGTAATTAACGTTTTTTGCTTTTTTCTGCTTTAATAATCCCATTTCCTCACCTACCTCTTCATCTTGGGATCAAATGCATCCCGCAATCCATCGCCAATAAAATTAAAGCCCAGAACAGTAATCAATATCAGAAAGCCTGCCGGCATCCATACAAACAAATAACTTTTCATAACATGGATATTATTTACCGCATTGATAATATTACCCCAGGAGGCAAGGGGGAATTTCACACCCAAGCCAAGGAAGCTCAATGTCGCCTCCGTCAGAATAATGCTGCCCAAGCTCATAGTTGCAATAACAGTCAACTGGGGAATAACATTAGGAACCAGATGCTTAAAGATTCTTTTCGGAACACTGATACCTAAGGCCTCCGTAGCAATCATGAACTCCTGCTCTCTGAGGGAAAGGATCTGCCCGCGGACCATTCTGGCAATCGAGGGCCATCCTAGAAGGCCAAGAATCAGCATTAACATATAAAGCCGCTGCATCGGGTCAATTTTCATGTAGTCCATAATAGACCCCATAATGATATAAAGGGGCATGGAGGGAATACAATACATAATATCCACAATACGCATAATAAGAGTATCCACCCATTTTCCAAAATATCCTGCAATACCGCCCATAATGACTCCAAGAAAGGTCTCAATGAACACTACCGCAAAGCCAAGCATCAGAGATACCCTACCCCCATACATCAACCGGGTCAGAATATCCATTCCATTGCCGTCCGTCCCTACCGGATGTGCCTTTGAAGGCGCTTCGTAAATATTATTTAACTGTGTTACCGTATATTTTCTTATGATATACTGATTATCCTTTCGAACCACCTTATACTCCACCTCATTACCGCTCTGATCCGGCAGGATGAAGCTGGAATCACCGTTTGCAACTGCTTCTGTTGCGGCGTCCTTAAACTCAATGGTCAGGAATTCATCCACAACCGCATTAATGGTCATTGTGGAAGCCATGGCATAAGCAGTTTTCTCATTGCCATTCATCAAATAGAAAATCGCAGAATTATCCTCCGCATCATACTCCATGGTATAGATTGATCCATTTACCGAAAAGGAGGAAGCTTTGGCATCAATTGCTCTCTCTGCTTCCAGGCGGAAGGCATAGTCCAAAGCAGTATCCTGGGAATAGGAATGAAATATCAGCTTCGACACAAGACTGATATCCTTAGCTATTGCAATGGAAGTGTTCTTCCCATTGTTATTGATATAGTAGGTTGTACCATCCAATTGAAAAGATGTCTCTCCAGCATCTACAGCTGCCCTATAAGCACTCTGCATCTCCTTCGTCACCTCGGCGGAGCCCTCAGCTGTAAAGCGGTCCACTCCTTTTAGACTCCTCACCGTGGCAAAGTCATCGTATTCAACAATCCGGTAGAACTCGTCCCCTTCTTTGACAATGGAATACATTATATCCTTGGCAACAAAGCTCTCTTCATTCCGGTTGATGGCCAGAATCAACTGCGCCTTAGCCACCGGAGGGAAGCTGGTGCCATCTGCATCCACATACTGATAATCCACATTAACGGCCAGTCCTGCATAATCCTTCTCTACGGCCTCCTCTACTCGAAACACCTGGGATTCCTTGTAGGGCATCAATAATCCCCCAATAAAGGAAAAAACAAACATGACCAGAATAATCACCAGTCCGATTACCGCCAGACGATTCCGGAAAAAACGTTTTGCTACAAGCATTCCGGGAGATAGAACCTTGATTCTCTGCTCATCATCGAGGGCTGTGGAAGTGCTGATATGCTCTTTTCTCTCATCTTTCTTCATGAATCACACCTCCTAATTTATTCTGACTCTTGGATCCACAACCGCATATAGAACATCTGCAATCAAGTTTCCAATAAGCGTAAGAATTGCCAGGAAGACCATATAGAACATGGAAAAAGGAATATCCCCGGTCGTCATTGCCTTATAAGAGGTATATCCAATTCCCTCAATCTGAAATAAGGTCTCCGTAATCATTGCTCCTCCGAACAATCCAGGCAGAGAAGCTCCCAGAATAGTAACAATCGGGATCAGCGTATTGCGAAAGGCATGATAATTCACAACCCTCCGCTCGGACAGTCCCTTAGCTCTTGCGGTACGGATATAATCCGAATTCAATACCTCAAGCATATTCGTTCTTGTATATCTCATAAGCGATCCGACGCTTACTATAGTCAATGTCAACACCGGCAGCACAAAATGCTTGGCAATATCTATTGCCTGTCCCACCGGACTCATTTGCTCGTGCATACGATCAATCATTCCGAATAAATCAAACCAGCCCAATTTAATTGAAAATACCCATTTTAAAACCGTCGCAAAGAAAAACGAAGGAAGGGAAATTCCAATCAAGGCAAACACACTAATGGCATAATCCGCCCTGCTGTACTGCTTTCTCGCAGCCATAATACCCAAAGGAATCGCCAAGATAATCTCTAATATAAATGATGCCGCACCCAGCATAAAGGAGTACCAGATTACTCTGGAAAATTTCTCTGTCACCGGAACATTGAAAGCCCATGAATCTCCAAACTTTCCTTGTATTGCTTGCCCTAACCAGCGAATAAATCCGGGAACAATTCCAACGTCCAAACCATAAGCAGCCTCTAACTCTGCCAACCATTGCGAATAGGACTTCCCGCCCGGAAGGGTAGCCTTCTGCCTTGCCATGCCTTCCACATAGGAGGTAGGCATGCAGCGAATTACAGTATATATAATCAAGGCGATAAAAAACAGTATAATAACACTTATTGCTAATCTTTTTATAAGAAACTTCCGCATAAGATGCATCCCCAATCTTTATACTAATAGCCTGTACCAGACACTGACCTGTGGCAAGCCGGTTGTCCTAGGTTATAACATAAGCATAAGAATGCCATGAAATTAATCATGGCACTCTTAAGCTTATTACATGATCATTAATTGCTGGTTATTTTAACTCAATTGTATAAATCTCTGCTATCCAGTCATACCATGTGGTAACATCCGGGGTAACAGTATCCATATTCACACGCTCTCCGCTGAATACAATACAGTTCTGCCTCTGATAAACCGGAATCTCAACTGCCCAATCCATAACGATATCAAGGCACTGCTTATATGCTGCCTTTCTATAAGTCTGATCATCGCTCTTTCTTGCATCCATAATTAAGGTGTCCAGGTCAGAATCTGCAATATGATAATGGTTGCTGTCTGTTCCGCCCTTGCCCACTGCGTTAGTGCTGTGGTAAACCTGGTACATATCAGGATCAATTGTTGCCTGCCATGCTGCACACCATAATTCCTGCTGAGCCGCATCCATTCTCTCCCAGAGAACCGCTGAATCCGCAAGATCGTCTACCGTTAAAGTAAAGCCAATACTCTTTAACGCTGCTGCAGCATCCGTTAAAATCGCAAAGGAAGGATGATCTCCCTCGCCATCGCCAGGAATCATAACGGTATATTCCATCTTAGCGCCAGCCGGAGCTGCTGTTACCATACCGTTTGATACAGTATAGCCGGCTGCTTCAAAGTAACCCAGAGCTGCTTTTAAAGCTGCTGCATATTTATCTTCCGAACTCATGGAAGCGGTATAGATGGGATTACCATTCACATCCTTGGAGAAAGCAACTGCATAGTCGGCATCCGACTTCTGAGGTGCCGCCCAGGAAGTATTAGAGATGGGGTAGTTAATGATACTTGCAGCATCCCCATAATAGGTATCAATTGCAACATCACGATATACGGAAAGAACGGTGGACAAAGCCTTTCTCAGATTCTTGGATGCCTCGGAAGCGGGTTCTCCGCCAACATTCACTCTGTCTGCGTTCATACCAATATAACCATAACCGCGATTATCCACACGGTTGGTCACAATCTTATCTCCGGACAATTCACCGTTGCTGTTCATTTCTGCAATCTGCTCAAACACGGTCTTGCTTCCGGAGGGATTAGAAATATCGATCGTTCCCTGCTCAATACCGGTGACCTTATCTGCTGAGTTAGTCTCTTTCCACTGCATGTACTTCGTCTTGGGCGCACCCTGGTAATAATTCTCGTTGGCTTCAAAGAATACTACCTTATTCTCATACTTAACGTACTTAAAAGGACCTGCACCCAAAGGCTTGGTCGTCTTGCCCTTAACGATGGACAAATCCCCTCTCGGGAAGCCGAACTTGTTATTCTCATAGTCATACTGGGAAACATCACCATAGTAATGTAAAGGTGCTACGATAATGCCTGCAATCTGATAAACCGCAGTAGCATCATAGCCCTTGGTTGTAACCTGGACTTCGGTGTTGCTAAGCTTTTTAATACCTTCAATATTGGCAACATCCGAACCTTCGCCGGCTGCTTTCTTCGCTTCAACCAGGGCAGTGGTAGCCAGCGCCGCTGCATCTGCATCAAGATAAGCCGCATCGCCATAGTTAGCTGCCAGCGTCTTATAATCAGAGCCGTACTGAGCAATTACATCTTCTACTACCTGCTTCGCATCAGCTACAGCTGAGGAATCATAATTCTCATCAATGCTGTAGAAGGAGGCAAAGAGATCCTTTTGCTCCGGATAGGCATCAGTATATTTCTTATAGCTTTCGTTACCATATAGAGTACCGCACCACTCATACTCTTCCTCCAGAAGAGGACGAACCAGTTTATCAGCAAACTGCTGCTTTAAGTCATCGTTAGGCTCAGCAAGCATCTTATTTACATCCTCAGTGGTAATCGTATCCGCTGCGGAGCTGTTAGCACGATAATTCTTCATACCGATAATCGGCTGGGAATATAATGTGCTTGAACCATCATAGGACGGATCGGATAATACGTAATAAGTAAAAATAATATCATCCGCATCCATCACTTCACCATCACTGAACTTAACATCATCCCTGATCTTAATGTAATAGGTGGTAGTATCGGCTGCTGTATCAATATTGATATCAAGATCAGCTATTCCGTTATAAGTATAGTCAGTTCCGTTATAGGCAACGGTCTCACCCTCAATTGCATTGAAAATGATAGCGCCCCCTCTGTCCGTTGTCAACAGCGAAACACCTGTAACATTTGCCACATCCTGGTCCATTACCGTATCTGCAAAAAACGGGCTGAACTTCTCGCTGAATGCATCATAACCAACCACCAACGGGGTTGTGTTCTCCTCTGTCTCCCCTGCTCCCGGTTCCTCTCCTGCAGCATCAGTAGGAGCTGCTGTGGCCTCCGGCGCCTTGGTAGGAGTCTGATCATCGGTCTTAGTCTTCTTGCCGCAGGCAGCCAGTGACATGATGCACATGGTCAGAACCAGCAGAATAGATAAGACTTTATTCATTTTCTTCATTCTCTTTACCTCCACTTTCTTTTTTATATTTAAGCGTTTTAAACGCATAAATAACTGTTTTTAATCTTCCTTTACCGTGTAACTCCCTGTCATCCTGCTTTTTAACAGGATTATGCCGCACAGAAATACCAGAACCATACTGCCAAGAAAAACGATTTCCTCCGCTATCCTCTCCGTCTTCTCCCCAAAAAAGAAAAAGCACAGACTTCCAATTACTGTAATGCTGCTTAATACCAACTGACCAATTGAAGATCTGCGAATCCGGTTTACTGATTTGTCATAAGCCGCAAACTCCAGCTTATCCCCCACTGTCAGAAATTTTACCGCTCCCAGCAAATTAAATACCACCGGAAAAAACAAACAGGCATAGGGCAATGCCACATACATCACTCTTCCGGTGTTAGTATTCAACATCCCGGCCCCTGCCATTGCAAGCATGCCGCACAATGTTAACGTTAAACTATATCTCTTTATCTTCCTTAGCTCTGCTTCACTGTGCCGGGCAATATAGTACTTTCCGGTGTATTCTGCCTTCTCTTTTATCTTACCGTTTGGCTGCAGATAGGGGATCAATTTGTAATCTTTTTGATATTTTTTCATGGGGCAACCTTTGACGGATAGCTTTCAATTCTAAGTTGAGAATGATCTAATGAAAAAAAAGCTCATGATTAAAGTATTATGGAGCATGCTTCACCACTAAGCTTCCTTACCTAGTACTCTCAAATATGCCAGCTATATTAACTAAGTTACTATAAGATATAAATCTGGGGCTTTCTTTCAAACTGTCCACGGTACGCGTACAATTGACCTCCTGCACCTAACTCCTCAGACCATTATAATCGTTCTCATGGCTATTGTCAAGTCTGCAATCCAAGCTTCCTGTATTTACTATCATTTTTTTCGACAGGTTAAAATCCCCGCCTCCTAACACCTTTTTCACACCGGCTCATATAATATGATTGAGGTTTTATAAAGGAATCGGAGACTGCGATGTCCTACAAATATCAGATCGGGATATTCGGCGGCGATACACGCCAGGCATATATGGCCGCATTATTTTCAGCAAAGGGTTATCCCACAGCCGTCTGCCGCACACCGGTGGAAGTCGTGCCGGGAAGCTTTGCCTCACTGCCATCCCTGGAGGAATTATTTCAAAGTTGCCGGATTCTCATCGGCCCTATTCCCTTCACCAGAGACCAGGTTACAATCTATACTTCCTCTATAGCCGGATCAGCAGCCCCTTCACCCCTATTGCCTGAGGATATGACCGTGGAGCATGCCGCCGGACTGCTGACGGAGGGCCATCTGCTGTTTGGCGGTGTTCTTCCTCCCTCCATTATAAAGGCCTGTGAAACAAAAGGAATCTTTTTCCACGATCTGATGAAGGATGAGAGAATTGCCATACTGAATGCCATAGCGACTGCCGAAGGTACCATCATGGAAGCAATTGCAGGCAGTGACCGCAATCTGCACGGCAGCAAATGCCTGGTTCTCGGCTATGGACGGTGTGCCAGAGTACTGGCCGCCAAGCTCAAGGCTATGGACGCCCATGTTCTGGCAGCGGCCCGGAGTGCCGAGGCGGTTGCATATGCCGAGGCTGCCGGATTGTCGTCGCTGTTCCTTCCATATATTAAATGCGTTCTGCCCTCCTGTGACTTTATCTTCAATACCATACCAGCTCCAGTTCTCACCCCTGACTGTCTGGATTATGTGGATAAACACGCCTGCATTATTGACATTGCTTCCGCTCCCGGCGGTGTGGACTTTACCTATGCCGCAAAACTCGGCCTGAACGCCAGGCTCTGTCTGGGTCTGCCCGGCAAAGTGGCTCCCAGGACTTCTTCCGATATCCTGGTAACTGCCATTGATTCTGTAATTAAACAACAAGCGGAAAAAACAAAATCCGTTCTTGATGTTTAAACAACGAGCGGGAAAAACCAGAACCCGCTCTTATGTTAGCAACGAGCGGGAAAAATCAGAACCCGCTCTTATATTAGCAACGAGCAACAGAGGGAGGTATAAAATGAATCTTCTAGGGAAAAATATAGGGGTGGCTCTGACCGGCTCCTATTGCACTTATGACGAAGTATTTCCTCAGATGGAACGCATGATACAGGAACAGGCCAATGTCACCGCTATCTTTTCGGAGCATTCCCAGGTGACGGACACACGCTTCGGCGCTGCCGGAAGCTTTCTTTTGAAAGCGCAGACCATGACGGGCAGAGATCCGATCACATCCATCGTAGCGGCAGAAAAGGTCGGCCCAAAGAATCTGTTTGATATCTTAATCATAGCCCCCTGTACCGGCAATACCCTGGCGAAGCTTGCCAACGGCATAACCGATACCACGGTCCTGATGGCCGCAAAAAGCCAGCTTCGCAATCAGAAGCCGGTGGTTATCGCTATGGCTACCAATGATGCACTGGGCAACAACCTGAGGAATATCGGACATCTGCTCGGTACCAAGAACATATATTTTGTCCCTTTTGGACAGGATAATTACAGGAATAAACCCAATTCCATGGTTGCACATTTCGATCTGATGCTGCCCGCTATGGAAGAAGCCCTGGAAGGCAGGCAGCTCCAGCCGGTAGTGCTTGCACCGGGCTGATCAAGGATTAGGAATCCCAGAGTTTACAGACCTCAAAGAAAGGCGTGCTTATTGATATGTGTGGAATTGCCGGTTTTTGTAATATAAGAGAGGATTACACAAGAGATTATAACAAATGGAATCGTATCCTGGCGGATATGAAGAACAGACTGACCCATCGGGGACCGGATGACGAGGATACCCTGCTCCTGCCCCAGGCCGGACTGGCCCACACCCGCCTGTCTGTCATAGACCTCAACCGGGGCCATCAGCCAATGAGAAAGCAGAAGGCCGGAGCTTCCCCTATACCGCCGGCAATGTATACCATCGTTTATAACGGAGAGCTTTATAATACCGCAGAATTAAGAGATTCTCTTATCAGCATGGGTTACTCCTTCCGGACTCATACGGATACGGAGGTTATCCTGACCGGCTTCATGGCCCTGGGGAGCGAATTTGTCAAATCTTTAAACGGATGCTTCTCCTTCGCCGTATGGGATGAAGGCAGCCGCACCCTGTACCTGGCAAGGGACCGGTTCGGTATCAAGCCTTTGTTTTATACCATTGCAGACCAGACCATCGTCTTCTCCTCAGAGATTAAGGGATTATTGGAATATCCGGGGATCAGACCGAGAGTGGATGCAGACGGATTGTGTGAAATCTTCGGCCTGGGTCCCGCCAAGTCCTATGGCAAGGGAGTATTCAAGGATATTCATGAAGTTCTGGCCGGGCATCTTCTGATCTTCCGGGAACAGGGAATGACGGAACAGCCTTATTGGAAGCTGATCAGCGCCCCTCATGAGGACACCTATGAGGATACGGTAGAGAAGACCTCCTTCCTCTTATACGATGCGGTGAAACGCCAGATGATCTCCGATATTCCCATCTGCACCCTTCTGTCCGGCGGTCTGGACAGCAGCCTGGTTACCGCCATTTGTGCCAAAGAACTGAAGAAGCAGGGGAAGGAGCTTCGGACCTATTCCTTCGATTTTAAAGAAAACAGCAAATATTTTCAATCCAATTCCTTTCAGCCCTCCGAGGACCGTCCTTATGTGGACATTATGGTAAAAGCCGCCGGCAGCCGCCATACCTATCTGGAGTGTGACAATCTTGATCTGGTGGATTATTTATACCCTGCGGTGGATGCCAGGGATCTTCCCAATATGGCGGATGTAGAATCCTCCCTGCTTTATTTCTGCCGGCAGGTAGCCGCAGAGACAAGGGTCACCCTGACCGGCGAGTGTGCGGATGAAATTTTCGGAGGCTATCCCTGGATCAACCGGCCTGAGCTGATGGAAGTGAATACCTTTCCCTGGTCGAACAGTATGGAGACCCGCAAGCTCCTGCTGTCCCAGGATTTATTATCGTCACTGGATCTGGACGCCTATGTCCGGGCCGCTTATGAAAAAACCCTGTCCCAGGTTCCCCGTCTGGAAGGGGAGAACAAGACCGAGGCCCGCCGGAGGGAGATCGCCTATCTCAATTTAAAATGGTTCATGGTAACTTTATTGGACCGCATGGACCGGTGCAGTATGAATTCCGGTCTTGAGGCAAGAGTGCCCTTTGCGGATCACCGCATTGTTGAATACGTCTGGAATGTTCCCTGGTCCATGAAAGCCCGGAACGGCGTTGTCAAGGGACTGCTCCGGGACGCGGGTCGGGGACTCATCCCCGAAGAAATCCTGCTGCGCCGAAAGAGCCCCTATCCTAAGACCTACCACCCGGACTATGAGAAGCTTCTGGGCAGCCGCCTGCTGGAGGTGATCTCCGATCCCAATGCTCCCATCCGCCCTCTCATTGACATTAATAAGGTAAGAATCTTCCTTGAAGCCCCTTCCGATTACGGAAAGCCCTGGTACGGACAGCTGATGGCAGGCCCCCAGATGGTGGCATACCTGCTGCAGGTCAACTACTGGCTGGAGAAATACAAGATCGAACTGGTATAAGGAATCAATAGCGATCAGGCTGCCGCGGCTGAAATTAATAGTCTGCAAAAACCGCCGGAAACAGGAAGCTGTTTCCGGCGGCCTTTCATATTTGACCCATATTACCTATCTCTGGATGACTTTGCAATTCCGTACATAATCCAAATGAGGCCCACCACCTTCATTCCGACGGACAATCCCAGAGAGCAGCCCTGAATAAATTCTCCCACTTCCGATACGGCTCCCATGTCCATCGGAAGAAGACTTCCGATTACTGTGATCGCAACCCCGATCAGTATGTCTTTATGATGCTTCGTCTTCTCATACAGCCTGACGATTTCCAGTATGGTCTCATTATTAATTCTTTGTTCGTTTGTTCCGTCGGATTTTTCTCCTGCGAGCAGCTCACTTATGGATATATCCAGCTCCCTGCAGAGAGGCTCATAAAGGGAAGCATCCGGCATACTCCTTCCGCATTCCCATTTTGATACCGATTTATCTGTGACACCAAGCCTCACCGCCAGCTCTGCCTGGGTATAATTCCTGGCCTTTCTGCGCTCAGCAATTAATTTACCGATCTTTTCCCGATCCATACGGTACTCTCCTTATCATTTTAATTTGTGCTGATTTCAGATTAGTATATTTTATAGCATCTGTAAACCTACCGTTGGTAGAATCTCGGTAGAATATGGGTTACCGCCTTAAGCCGACACAAAAAAGCTGTCCGAAACCAATATGGGATCGGACAGCCCTCTGTCTGCAATGCCGGTATTTTATTGTTCTTTCACGCCTTATTTCTCAGTGTTGGGCTTTTCAAGCTCCACAATTGCACTTTTCTTCATCGGAATTCTGCAGTTCTTATTATTGCCGAATTCTACAATTACGATATCATCCATCACATCGATTACCACTCCGTAGAAACCGCCGGTAGTTACCACGCTATCTCCGGCCGCCAAAGTGGAAAGCATTACATTCATCTTCTTCTGCTGCTTTCTCTGAGGACGAATCAGCATGAAGTAAAGCAATCCTCCCAGAAAAATAACCTGGACAGCTAAGATCACCATAGAGCCTCCGCCTGCTCCGGCTGTATCTTCCGCTAATAACATAAAATGATTCATTTGATAATCCTCCTGATAATTTTAATTGTTTTCTTTGATTTATTATTAATTATTATTTGTTACTCTGTACCTTTCTTATCTGTCCTTCTTTTCTCTGCCGCCTTAGTCCTCACTCCCGGCAAAGCCCTCCAGGCGCATCTTCTTATATTCATTATAACGCCTTTCCCGGATTGCCTCCCGGATCTCCTCCATCATATGGTTATAGAAATACAAATTATGAAGAACCAGCAGTCTCATCCCCAGCATTTCCTTTGCTTTAAGGAGATGCCTGATATAGGAACGGCTGTAATGCATACAGGCGGGGCAGCCGCAGCCTTCTTCAATCGGCCTGTCATCCAGCTCATATTTTGCATTCAGCAGATTCATTTTTCCGCTGTTGGTATAGGCATGTCCATGCCTGCCATTCCTTGTGGGATATACACAGTCAAAGAAGTCCACACCACGGTCCACTGCCTCCAGTATATTGGCCGGTGTTCCGACTCCCATGAGATAGACCGGCTTATGCAGCGGAAGATAGGGTACCGTCTCTTCTATAATACGGTACATCTCTTCGTGGCTTTCTCCTACCGCCAGACCTCCCAGAGCGTATCCGTCCAGCTCCAGTTCTGAAATCACCTTCGCATGCTCCATCCGGATATCTTCAAAGGTGCCTCCCTGATTGATGCCAAAGAGCATCTGCCGCTTGTTGATCGTGTCCTCCAGGCCGTTCAGCCGATCCATCTCCGTCTTGCACCTTCTCAGCCATCGGGTGGTCCGGTCTACGGAATTCTGCATATATTCTCTGGTTGCCGGATGCGGCGGACATTCATCAAAGGCCATGGCTATGGTGGAAGCCAGATTAGACTGAATCTGCATACTTTCTTCCGGTCCCATAAATATTTTGCGGCCGTCTACATGGGAATTAAAATAAACGCCCTCTTCCTTAATCTTACGGAGCCCCGAAAGAGAAAACACCTGAAATCCCCCGGAATCCGTAAGAATCGGCCTGTCCCATACCATGAACCTGTGAAGCCCTCCCATCTGCTTCACCACCTTATCACCGGGCCTGACATGCAGATGATAGGTATTGGACAGCTCCACCTGTGTGCCGATTGTCTTCAGATCCATGGTAGAAACCGCCCCTTTAATTGCAGCAGCTGTCCCCACGTTCATGAATACAGGGGTTTGTATGGTTCCATGGACAGTCTCAAACTCAGCGCTCTTCGCCCTGCCGTCCTGCTCAATAATTTTGTACATATCGCTGTTAATCCTGCTTTCTTCCTTGCTCTCCCAATTCTTGATCTGTCTTACGCCATCGCTGTCTTTCCTGCATAGCATTACAAGTATACCTTTAAAACGCCATATTTTCAACTAAAATATATAAGTTAATAAATTATTTATGAAATTCATTCCATCTCCTGTCCCCCTCTTTCCATTTACAAAAAAGACGACATCCCTCTTTATTCGACATAATTCCTTTGTATATAATGTATAGTTTTATCCCATTTTTTGAGCAAAATATGAATATTTCATAATACATATTGCAAATTTCTTACATGATTGATAAAATGTAGATAATTGCTTTACATGTAAATCATTGGCAAATATATTGCAGTGCAACTTTTGATTATATTATTTAAGGAGGTGCGCCATGTCGATTAAGAAATCCTTGCGGATATTATTGATTCTATCCTCAATGATCCCTGTTATTCTGATCTCTGTGATCGTACATGGCCTGCTGACAAACCGGCTGGTTGAAATGAATACCCAGAATATTCTTCGCCTGGCGGAAACAAGCAAGAAGGGGCTTCAAGCACTTCTGGAAGCCCAGCACACCGAGGTGTCCCTGCTCTCCATTCAGGACGAGCTCCTTCAGGCCGCAGAGCAGAGCAGCCGCGACCATACCTTCTCGCCCGATGCGGTGAACGAACTGCTGAATATGCGCTGCAGCAGCTACGACTTCTGTGAACGTATCTCTCTGTATAATATCCGCAATGAGGTGATTGCCAGTTCCGATACCTCTGTCATCGGCACCTCTACCGGCTCCGATCTGACCCTGACCTATATGCTGGCAACCAAGGACACTGCCATAGCAGTTGACGGTATCCGTCCCATGGTCAGAGAAGGTGAGACGATCTATTCCATGGAAATCGGTTCTCCCATCCTTGACAGTCATACCGGCCAGATCTATGGCTATATCATCAGTACCATCAATATCTCCTATTTTGAGAAATACCTGAATTCCATTACCATAGGTGATTCCGGCTTTTGCATCCTTCTTGACGGTTCCGGCAAGGTGATCTATCATCCGGATGCCTCGCGGATCGGTGCTCCCATCGGTTCCGAGAAACTGTCCTCCCTGGTGAATGCCTACAATCGGGGAGGTCTGACCTCTGACGGCAGCTTCGAATACAGCAACGAAGGCGTTGATCAGATCTATGGATACAGCATTCTTCCCGAACTGAACTGGGTGCTTCTGGTGAAGCAGAATCTCTCGGATATCCAATCCGTCACCTCCATCGTGCTGATGGTTCTGATGGAGGTCTGTGCTGTCCTGCTGGTTGCCGTCACTCTGTCCGCCAACTATCTGGCGCGGATCGTCTCCTCTCCCATCATTGCACTCCGGGATGCCATGCGCACCGCGGCCGAGGGCACTCTTACCGTCCAGTCCAATATTAAGGGAAATAATGAACTGGCCGAGCTATCCAAGAATTTTAATAAGATGCTGCATATCCTCAAGGTAAATTATGAGGACCTGTCTTCCATGCATGAGGAACTGCTATCCAACGAGGAGCTGCTTCGCTCCAACTATGATCATATCGAATTCCTGGCATACCATGACACCCTGACCAACCTTCCCAATAAGCTGGCCTTTTTGGAATATATGAATTCTACTTTGCTGAACTCGAATGCCAACGAGAAGATTCATGCGGTATATTTTGTGGATCTGGATAATTTTAAGACGGTAAACGACACCCTGGGCCACGAATACGGGGATGAGCTTCTGGTGAAGACAGCCGAGCTTCTGACCGCCATTAAGGGAGATAGCGGTATGCTGGCCAGGGCCGGAGGAGATGAGTTCCTGCTGTTTAGGGAAGATATTCTTTCCAGGGAGGAAGCAGTAGAATTCGCCTCCCGGATCATAGAAGGCTTCCGCTCTCCCCTGCGCCTTGACGAAGAGACCGTATACATATCCATGAGCATCGGCATCTCCATCTACCCCGAAAACGGCCTGTCACCCAGGACATTGATTAAGAATGCGGACATTGCCATGTATAAGTCCAAAGACACCGGTAAGAACAAGTTCACTCTTTTTGATGCCACGATGGAAGAAGAGCTTAACCGCAATACTCAGATTACCGATATCCTGCGCAGCTCCATTGAGAACCGCGAGATCTACCTGCAGTATCAGCCCCTGGTTGAGCTGGATTCCAATGCAATCATAGGCTTTGAAGCTCTGATGCGGATACGCAACGACCGTCTGGGCCAGCTAAAACCCAGTGAATTCATACCAATTGCCGAGGAGAGCGGCATGATTATCGAACTGAGCGCCTGGCTGATCCGGGAAGCCTGCCATTTTAACAAACGATTAATGGATCTGGGCTTCAAGCCGCGGCCGGTCTCTGTGAATATCTCCTCCGTGCAGATCAACCGCCCCGGCTTTATCAATATGCTTTCCGAAATTCTTGAGGAAACACAGCTTCCTCCCATGTATCTTGAGCTGGAAATCACAGAAAGCACCCTGGTATCTTCCTTAGTGGACGCAACCATGCTGCTGAACAGCCTGCAGGAGCTGGGTGTTAAAATCTCCCTGGACGATTTTGGGACAGGCTATTCCTCGCTGAACTATCTTACCAGTATGCCAATCAATACCTTGAAGATAGACAAGTCCTTTATTGACAGCATCTGTATCCGGGAGAAGGATTCCCGGATTGCGGAATCCATTATACAACTGGCGCACAGCCTGGATATCAAGGTGGTTGCGGAAGGAGTCGAAAGCGAGGATCAGCTGACGCTTCTTCGCAAAAGACATTGTGATGTCGTCCAGGGCTTCATTTACAGCCCTCCCTTGCATCCTCTTGAACTCCTTGAGCGGATTAAAGAGGATGACATGATCTATCAGTGTTCGATGTTCTGATGCCGCGAATCAGCTGTCCCGAGTTCAAAAGAGAGGCGATGCCTGCACAGCATTGCCTCTCTTCCTGCCTTACCACTCTTATTTACTTTATTTATAATACGGCTCCGGATATTATGCCTTACCGTCACAGCCCAGCACGTTCACCAGTTTATGCTTCACTACCGCCTTGATATTATTCCTTGCCGGAGTAAGATATTGTCTGGGATCAAAATGAGCCGGGTTGTTGAACATATGCTCCCGGATGCCTGCCGTAAAGGCCAGTCTCAAATCGGAGTCAATATTAATCTTACATACTGCCATCTTAGCCGCCTGCCGGAGCATATCCTCGGGAATGCCGATGGCATCGTCCATCTTGCCGCCAAACTTCTGAATGATCTCCACATATTCCTGGGATACACTGGAAGCTCCGTGCAATACGATGGGGTAGCCCGGAAGTCTTCTGCCTACTTCCTCCAGAATGTCAAAACGAAGCTGCGGCTTCTGGCCGGGTTTGAACTTAAAGGCACCGTGGCTTGTACCGATCGCGATGGCAAGAGAGTCTACTCCGGTCCTGCTTACAAACTCTTCTACTTCCTCGGGCCTGGTATAGGAAGCATCCTCCGCCTTGACATTGACATCATCCTCTATCCCTGCCAGCTTCCCCAGCTCTCCTTCTACAACACAGCCATGAGCATGTGCATATTCAACAACCTTCTTGGTCAGGGCAATGTTATCCTCAAAACTGTGTTTGGATCCATCAATCATGACAGAGGTGAAGCCGCCGTCAATACACGCTTTGCAGATCTCAAAATCCTCACCATGATCCAAATGAAGTGCAATGGGAAGGTCCGTGTCTGCCAGGGCCGCCTCAACCAGCTTGACAAGATAAGTATGCTTTGCGTACTTTCTCGCTCCGGCGGAAACCTGCAATATCACCGGTGCATTTAATTCCTTGGCAGCCTCGGTAATCCCTTGAATGATCTCCATATTGTTCACGTTAAAAGCACCTATCGCATAGCCGCCGGCATATGCTTTCTGAAACATATCTTTCGTCGTAACTAAAGCCATAATCCAATCCATCCTTTCCGTATTGTTCAATATTTTCACTGCTCTTGTTCCTTACCTATTCATTATACCACAAAATTATCCAATGAAAAGGATTTTTATCATATCTGTTGCCAAATTCTCAGCCATGAATTAAAATAAATACGTGCCATAATTGGCACCGGAAAGGAAATACCAATGGATGCAAAACGAGTCTCAGATTCAATTACGGAACAGGTACAAATACTGATGCCCTCCCATATCAACGGAACAGACCGTCTGTTTGGCGGACAGCTGGTGGAATGGATTGATGTGGTGGCTGCAGTCGTTGCCAGAAGGCACTGCGGACGCAATGTCACAACCGCCGCCATTGACAATCTGCAGTTTAAGGCAGGAGCATTTATCAATAATACCCTGGTTTTAATCGGGCATATCACCTATGTGGGCAACACCTCCATGGAGGTGAGGGTCGATACCTATGTAGAGGATCTCCAGGGGATCCGAAAGGTTGTGAACCGGGCCTATCTTGTTATGGTTGCACTGGATGAGAACGGCCGCCCGGTAGAGGTTCCGAAGCTCATTCTCAGCAGCGAGGCGGAACGGGCCGAATGGGAGGCCGGTAAGAAACGACATGCCCTCCGCCATCAGAGACGCACGGAGGGCTTCTGAGCCGCAGAGTTACAGTTTGGCCCGCGGCAATTTGTAGTTGACACAATCCAAAGACTGTGCTAACCTTGTAAAAAATCAGAAAGTCGGTATTTATTATGTCAGAGAGCAGAAAACCATATCTGAATAGGGACGATGACCGGCAGCGCTTGCAGCTATGATACAATCTCGATAAGATTAATCTTAACAGATTTCATCATGGGTGCAGGCGCTGGTTGGCTTGCTCCCATGTGGAAGATATAGAATAATATTATCCTTCAAGGCAATAATATTATATTTGTTGAACCGCATTGGCAGAAACTTGATCTTTTTTCTTCCCATGCGGTTTTTTGTTACCCATTTTTATTTTCCTGTTAGTTTTTATTTTTAGTTTCGGTACCTCTTCGTACCGGCAGAAAGGTTGTGATACAATGCGGCATACAGATTATGTCGGAATGGATCTTTGTCATGATAGAAAGGGGTCATCAAGGTTGAAAAAGTAAAGATGGTAAAAGAAAGGTGAATATAACTATGAAAAATATTATCGGAAGTTCTTATAACAGATATCCTCAGCCGGAGGAGCTGGCCGGACTGGCCGGCAATGTGGTCACTATCTCCGGCTCTGTCTATAAAATCAGAAGCATGAGCGGTTTTGCTTTTGTAATCCTTCGCACCGGAAGATGCCTGGTTCAATGCATCTATACCCCGGAGCAATGCAGCTTTCCCCTGGAGGAATTGAAGGAAGAGGCCTGTTTGCTTGTCACGGGAAGAGTCGCTGCCGAGGAGCGTTCCCAGGCAGGCTATGAGCTTCATCTTCACAGCATCCGTATCTTATCCACACCATATGCAATTTCTCCCGTAGTTATTAACAATAAGCTGGTGGATGCTTCACTGGAAACCCTGTTGGACTACCGTCCCATTACCCTCCGCAACGAGAAGGAAAGGGCTGTTTTCCGGATTCAGGAGGGGCTGTGCCGCGCTTTTCGCGGGTTTTTGAGCCGGGAACGCTTCACAGAAATTCATACGCCCAAAATCGTTTATGCCGGAGCCGAGGGCGGAGCAAATATTTTCAAGCTGGATTACTTCGGAAAAGAGGCATATCTTGCTCAAAGTCCTCAATTTTATAAGCAGATGATGGTGGGGGTCTATGAACGGGTGTATGAAATTGCTCCCGTATTCCGCGCCGAGAAGCATGACACCTCCAGACATCTCAACGAATATACCAGTGTTGACTTTGAGATGGGATACCTGGAGAATTACGAAGATCTCATGCACATGGAGACCGAGATGCTCCGGTACTCCATGGATTTTCTTAAGGACAATTATGCCTATGAGCTCTCCCTCCTTAAAGTACAGCTGCCGGAAATCTCCTTTATCCCAGCCTTGCCCTTCCTGGAGGCAAAAGAAATGATTGCTTCTACCTTTCATAGGGAAATCAAGGACATGGAGGATTTTGAGCCGGAAGAAGAAAAGCTCCTGTGCCGGCTGATTCAGCAGAGGACTGGAAGTGACTTCGTCTTTGTTACCCATTATCCTTCCAAAAAACGCCCCTTCTATGCCATGGAAGATCCCGGCCAGCCCGAGGTAACGCTCAGCTTTGACTTGTTATTCCGCGGTCTTGAGATCACAACCGGCGGTCAGCGAATCCACCAATACGAGATGCAGATTGAGAAAATGCTGTCCCGCGGAATGCATCCCGAAGAATTTGACAGCTATCTTATGATCCATAAATATGGTATGCCCCCTCACGGAGGGCTGGGTCTCGGCCTGGAACGTTTCACCAGCAGGCTCCTGGAGCAAAATAATATCCGCTATTCCTGTCTCTTCCCCAGGGACATCAACCGTCTTACTCCGTAACCACTCCGGAGTGCGGCAGATCTCCTCTTCCGCCGTGATTTTTCCTGCATGGAAACAGCTCTCATGGCGGGAGGCAAAAGGGGAAGAAGAAAGTCCGGCGCCATCCGAGCCTCCTTCTTCCCCTTATAAAATTTATTTCCTGTTTCTCATATAGTAAAACATATATTGCTGAACAATTCCTGCATATCCGTCATACAGGCCGGGATCAAAACTACCCTGATATACTTCCTTCAGGATTCTCTTAATCCACACATCCACCGGAAACACCTCAATATGATGCAGTCCATAGAGGCAGATGCAATTTGCTACCTTTTCTCCGACACCATGAAGCCCCAGAAGCTTTTGAAAGGCCTCCTGATAACTGCTTTCTCTGATGCTGCAAGGATCCAGCTCTCCTCCTGCAACCGCCTGCGCCGCCCGCAGTATGTATTCATCCCGGTATCCCGTCTTCAGCTCGCGAAGTTCTTCTCTTGCAGCCCGCGCCAGCTGCTCCGGGGATGGAAAGGCATAATGGCTTTGCCCCGTCCCGGTGACAATCAAAGTTCCGTATTTCCGGCTGATTGCTTCCACCGTACTTTTAATGGACGGTATATTCTTGTTCTGGGATATAATAAAGGTAATCAGCATTTCAAAGAAATCCTGCCGCAGAATGCGAATTCCCCTGCCGTATTCTGCAGCGGAGCGCAGGAAGAAATCGGTTCCCTCCGTCAGCTCTGTTACGATGTGCTGATAATCATAGTCCAGATCAAAATAATCCTTCCAAAGACCTTCATATTCCTCTTCCCCGCAGTCAAGCTCAACCTCCTCTTCCCCGGTCTGAACCAATTCCAGATAGCGTCCGCAGGCAATCAGGCTATAGCGGTTCTCCTCCAGCCTGTTCAAACGAAAGCACTGTCCGGATTCCGCAATTTGGCGTATATTAAAATTCTTGCTCTGTATTTTCACTCTGATCCTCCGTATTAACTCCAACTCAGATTGTAATTATAATGCATTCCGGAGCAACAGGCAAGTACAGGAATTCTGGTATATTTCTTGCAGTTTTCTGCCATATGTTTTACAATAGCCATGAATAAGTCACGGGAGGTTATTACTATGCATCAGAAAATGAACTCTGAGAATTTTCACCTGCGTTTTGCCGAGAAAAAGGATGCCGGTCTGATACTGGATTTTATTAAGGAGTTGGCGGAATATGAGAATATGTCAGATCAAGTGGTTGCCACCAGGGAGCTGTTGATAGAAACTATCTTTGTACAGAAGAAGGCCGAGGTATTGATCGGCGAATACGAGGATGCTCCGGTAGGCTTTGCCCTGTTTTTCCACAATTACTCCACCTTTCTGGGAAGACCGGGAATCTATCTTGAGGATCTTTATATCCGCCAGGAAATGCGCGGGATGGGCTTTGGCACCTGTTTTCTCACCCGGCTGGCCCGGATTGCCAGTGAGCGGGGCTGCAAAAGGCTGGAATGGGCATGTCTGGACTGGAATGAACCCTCCATTCAATTCTACAAGCAGCTGGGCGCTGTTCCCATGGATCAATGGACCGTATACCGTCTCCAGGGTGAATCTCTTGAATATATGGCGCAAAAATCCATTGAGTAATCCTTCCCTATCGCTTATAATGGGGATGAAGTATTATAAGCAATCTTCCCATGCGAAAGGGTTATGACACTATGTTTAAAAATTTATCATATCTGCACAGATATATGATAGGACAGCTTCGGAGAATTTATTTTATGGCCCTGCCGGAATCCAAACAGGATTTAAAGAGCAGCCGTGTCTATTATACCACTGCCGACAGTGCTGCCCAGACGATTGCCCAGCTGGCGGGAGGTACTTTTTTGACCGCTCTCATGGCTCACAGCGGCATCTCCGATGCGAATATCGGAATTATCACCTCTCTGGTGAGCTTTGCCGCCCTAACCCAGCTTTTTTTGATCAATTTCTTTAAAAGGATTAAGAAATATAAATTCCTTGTGACGATCACATCCTCGCAGCGCATTCTTTTTGCCGCTCTGTATTTTGTGCCCATTTTAATGATTAATGACCTTTCTAAAACGGTATTGATTGTGCTGATGTATTTTATAGGGCAGATCTTTGTACAGATTGGCACACCTGCTTCCCAGGACTGGATCGCCAGCCTGGTACCCAGCCGCCTGAGGGGAAAGTATTTCTCCATCAAGGATTCCGTGGCTGTGTTTGTGGTATCCAGCCTTATGCTCCTCTGCGGCATGATTCTCGATTATTTTAAGAAGGTAAATATTGTTGCCGGTTTCCTTATTATCGGGGTTATCATCTTTATTCTGGCAGTAATCAATATCATTGCCCTCTCCCTGATGAAGGAGCCGAAGCTTTCTTATATGAACGAGGAAGGGAAAGAAATGCATGGGCGCCTGGCCCGAAAGGCAAAGGAAAAGGAACCGCCGGTCAAGTCCCAGAGTATCCTGTCCGAGATCAAAGAAGCCGTACGTGACCGCAGATTTCGAAAAGCCTTTTCCATTCAATGCATTTATACCCTGGCCTTCTATATCTGCACACCCTTTAACTCCAGTTACATAATTAAGGTTCTTTCCCTGCCTTATACCTTTATCATGCTGGTCAGCTTTGTCTTCAATTTATACCGTATCTATATCACACCTCGGCTGGGCCGCATGGCGGATAAATACGGAATGGGACGCCTGTTGCGTTATACTCTGCTTTCTCTGGGTTTGAATTTTCTTACCCTGGCTTTTACCATGCCCTTTAATGCCTATCCCATGTATTTGCTTGCCACTTTCTTCGGCTCCACTGCCTGGGCTTTTGTGGGCATCGGACTGTTTGGCATCCAGCTGGACTTTTACCGCAGTGACAAGCGCATGATCTGGCTTACCCTGACCTCTTCCGTCTCCGGACTGTTCGGTTTTATTGTATCCATCCTGTCCGGCTCTCTGCTGAGCCGCCTGCAGCAGCTGAATCTGGTTCTCTTCGGGCAGAAAATATACGCCCAGCAGTTTCTGAATCTGCTCGGCTTTTTAGTCCTCCTTTGCGCGGTATTTTTCATCCGTTACCGGATTGAAACAGAGAAGGTGGCGGCCAACCGGGAGGACGGCCGGGTTAAATTATAGAAGCTGATCTAAATCAATTTTTTTAATATGGTGATTGACAAATCAGCATATCCTCGTTTATAATTACAGCTGACAAGACAGCTATCATGTCTTCTGTATAATAAGTATACTAGACTTAAATCGTAATGATGAATGATCGGTGTGCTGCGGCAGGCAGCAGAATGGAGGCTTTCTATGAACAAGAACATTTCAAAAAAAGTAGAAATTATGACAATTGCGGCATTGCTCAGCGCTATTGGTATCGTAATCCCAATGATTGCGCCTCAGATCCGGATTGAGCCCATGTCCTTTACTTTGGCCAGCCATGTGGCAATATTCATCGGAATGTTTATTTCACCTCTGGTGGCGGTGATAGTAGCTCTGATTACCAGTACCGGGTTTTTTATCGCAGGCTTCCCTCTGGTTGTCGTCATTCGCGCCCTAACCCATGTGTTATTCGCTGTCGTAGGCTCCTTTATGCTCAAAAGGAATAACATGCTGCTCACATCTCTAAAGACCAGCGTACCCTTTGCCCTGTTTATTTCTCTAATTCATGCGGCCGCAGAGGTAATTGCCGTATATTTCTATTATGTCAATATGGGAAATACGATCAGCCCCTACGTCCTCTATATACTGGTTGGGATCGGCACGGTAGTCCACAGCATGATCGATTTCTCCATTGCCAGCTTTGTGTGGATCCCCTTACAGCATGTTCTTACAATACCTGTAAATGCAAAGGTACGGAGGCTGTAACTCCCCTCCGGGTATTGCCTGTTTTTCCGTTATATATTATTCCCCACAATTTAAAAATGCAGGAAGCCCTGATATGACCCCACAAAATCTAACTTTGTGGGGTCACATCAGGGCTTCCTGCATTTTTATGTATCCCATTTATTCTTATTCCAGCTCATCTCAAGCTCTGATTCCATAATTGTAATCTGCAGAATTTTCATCAGGTCAATTTCATAGGGCTCAATATCCACTCCATTTTCATCTGTAATAACACGGACAAAGGGCCGGAGAGGGAAATTCTTATTCTGTTCCTTTACGATTCCGATGGCATTGCTGGACAGCCTTACCAGGGAGCCGTTGGGATAGATTGCAATCTGCTTGATAAAAGCGGACACCAGCTTGAGATCAAACTGGGTCTCCGAATGCTCTACCAGATAATTCACCGCCTGATTGGAGCTCCACTTTCTCCGATAGCAGCGGTCTGATACCAGAGCATCATAAACATCGGCAATCGCAACAATTCTGGCGAACTCATGCAGCTCCGCTGCCGGAGTTCCCGTGGGATAGCCGCCCCCATCCATCCTCTCATGATGATACAAGGATATAATTCTGGACAGCTCCGTAAGATTGGTACATTTTTTCAAGGCCTCATAGCCTCTGGTGGTATGGGTTTTCACATATTCAAATTCTTCATCGGTCAGCTTATCGGTTTTATTGAGGATCTTACTATCCAGAAGCGCCTTGCCCAGATCATGCAGCAGCGCCCCTGCACCCAGCTTCTCCATCATCGGCCTGCTGTACCCCAGCTTATTGCCTATGATCAAAGAATATACCGTAGTACTCACGGAATGGCTGAGGGTATAGTCATCCGCCGCCGCAATATCATTCAGGCTGACCTGAACATCGGGGTTCTCCATAATTCCGTCTATTACGCTGGATATGGCATGGGACACCTCGCTGATGTCAATGACGGCCTTAGTCGCAAAATCATCGATGGTCTGGCGCAGTACCTGTTTACACAATACACGGGTTTCCTCTGATACCGCATCGGGAATCTCAATTCCGTGGCTTTTATTATCTTCTATGTAAATATAATCAATACCCAGCCGTGTAAGACTTTTCGCATATCGTTCCAGATTCTCAGTACCTTCTCTCAATACCAGGTTGTCATGGTAATAGATTGATTTTGCAAGAACCATCTCCGGTTTCAGCATTGATAACGATATTAACCGCATTCCTATCTCCTTTTGTACAACTTCTTTCAATACTTCTCTACTATACTTTATTGTTTATAAGGTGTCAATAACTCCTAGCCTTATTTGTCGAAAAAATGTTGTTTCCGGACGGTGAGAATTATGTTAATAATCAATCTCCTGAGTAGCGCTTCTTGCTTCTCCTGATATTCTTATCTCCTCCTCTTTTGAGACAGAAGCTTTCCCTTCCAGTTCTATTTCTAACGGAAGGAATAGGAGCTCCGCAATGGCCGCTTCCTCCCCCCGGTAGTCTGTTTTCTCACAAAACCACCCTTCCCTCCTGGCACTGTATACTGTAATGTCCTTTCCTGAAAACCCATATAATGCCGTAAACCGTATTTTTGAGGTCCTTACCGCTTCAGAGAACAGAATCTCCTTCGGCTCAAAGGAAGAGGCCAGCTCCCCTTCATATACTACTCTCCAGGCTCCGTCCAGATACGCCTCCGCAAGGCAGCCTTTGATGTCACCCTTGTGCTCCCTCTCATTCTGCCGGGGCATATAGATCAGACCCTTAAGCCATATCTCCCTTTCCGCCTCCATTTCCAGGGTGAAGGGATAGCGCAGCCTGTCTGAGGCAAGGAAGGTATTGGGGTCGCCGTCCAGCATAAGGCCGGCTTCTTCTTCCGATATTCCCGCTCCTGTCAGCCTGACCCTATAGTCCTTCATAATACTTCGCGGAAAGAAGGCATCCCTCAGTCTCTCCGCACTGACACAGATCTCCGGGCAGAATTCATCGGATGCGGCATAGGCAAATAATGCCCTTCTCAGCTGCCCCGCCGCCGGACGCGTCTTAATATCCCGTTCCAGGTCAGCGGTCACAATCAGCAGCCTGCCCTTTAATACCCTGCATTCCAGGAGCATTCCCAGCCTGTAATTCCGGTTCCACTCGTCGATGGGCTGTACAACCGGCTTAAGCTCCGCCGGAAATCTTCGCAAATTCAGACCGTTGGCCCCTTCTATGATCTCCTCCCATTGCCATTCCTGGTACTCCCTGGTGGGAAAGCCCTTCAGCGCAGGATGGCCCGGATCAATCAGCAGCCCCATTCCTCTGCTGTAGGTAGGCCCCATCTGGGAATTCCAGAAAACGGTCTTCGCAGACAGCGGCGGCGAATCCAATCTGTGATGCTCCGGCAGCGGCGAGTAGATGACCCGTTCTCCCCTGGCCAGACCCTCCAAAGCCTCCCGGAGGGAACGGGTATAGCTTACCTTTGCTCCTTTCCCGGGTGAGATACCATCCTCCTCATAAAGCCAGATGCTCCAGCTATTTAGTATATGGGTATTCCGTATCCCCGCCTCTATCGTATATTCTGCCGGTGCGGGCAGGCTGTGCAAAGGATACCGGAGATTCCCTATAGCAATATTCTTTTCCAAGGGCATGTCCATCCTCCCCAGATCCTCTTCATGAATAATCTCCTTCCCAGCCCCGCGAATTCTCCAAAAGATCATTGCCTGCTTCCGCTCTTCCCTGCCAAAGTGGCAGAACTCCAGAGGGCAATCCAGTATCTCTCCGGTGGTATATACCCTTTTGGAAATGCGCAGCAAAGGTACGGTTTCCGAACAAAAGCTTCTGAACTCTTCCGGCCCGATAAAGCCCTTCTCATCCCAGAAGGGATCTAAGAGACCCACCAGGGCGGTGCCCTGTCCGATATAATCGTGGAGATCCAGCAGCTCAAAGCCGTATAGATGAGGGGTTCTGAAATTGGCTTCGATCTCTTCTTTATAGAGCTGTACCTTTCGCTTCCCGGATGCGTAGGCAAATTCCCTGTTCTGCTCCAGCACTCCGTTTCTCCCTGCGCTTTCCCGAAAGATCCTGTAATTGCCCGGCTGCAGATATCCGGTGAATTTGCGGATGACTTCATAATCGGGATAAGAGCACCATTGCCCCAGCTCATGGGAGATCACCGGATATTTGATTCCTTCCACCGACAGCCTGTAATCCTTCCCGTGCCATCCCTGGCTGTTGCGTATGGTGCCTCCGGGCTGGATTCCGTGCCCTGAACGGTGAAAATATACATAGTCCGTCCCTTCGATCTTCGCCGGCTCCATGGGATAATGCCACCCGGATTCGGCGGTATAGATCCGCCGCATATCCAGGCCATGGCATCTTTCCACCCAGCGCTGCAGCGGCTTAAGCCAATCGCCCCCCGGTTCATTTCCGGAAGAAAGCATGACAAAGGAAGGGTGATTCCCGTAAGCCCTGATGATTCTCACGGTTTCCTCCCATAGCACCTCATTCATTTCACTGTCCTCGTAAAAGATATTCCACATGCCGCATTCCACCTGCAGGTATATCCCCTCCTCATCGGCAGCGGTGAATGCGGCCTCCGGCGGGCAGAAGGAATGAAAGCGGACATAATTCAATCCCCATCTCTTGCATATCCCGAAGATTCTCTTCCAATCCGATACCTCTGACGACGGATATCCGGTGAGGGGAAAATCTCCGCCGGAATGGGTTCCCCTGAAATACGCCGGGCGCTGATTGATATAGAACAATCCATCCTTCGCTTCTATTTTCCGAAATCCGAAGGTCTCCGTCCTTTCCTGAAGGATTCCCCGGTAGTCGAGGAGAGCCGTTATCTTATAAAGAACCGGCGTGTATTCATCCCATAGGGAACTGTCCTTTCCATAGTCCAGCTCTATACGTACTGTCTCAAGAGGCCCCTTCACCTTAACCTCTCTCATGATTTCGTTCACCTGTAATCCGGCCTGGGCTTCCCTGCCGGTATGATTTCGCAGAACCACCTCCGCAAGAACCTTCCTCGTACTGATATCCGGATAGAGCCTGAGCTCCTCAATGTGTACGTCCGGGACCTCCCGGATGGAGACCTCTCCCGTTATCCCGTTCCAGGCAGCCCCCAATGCATCTGACACCATATGCCCATCCGGCCGGTAGGGATACTGGAGACGGTTATCCACACAGACCGTAATCCGGTGTTCTCCCCTGTCCAGTTTGCCAAGACAGTATTCATGAGGCGTACAAAGGGCCGTCTCACTTCCTGCAAAGGAATGGTCCACCCAGACGCAGGTCTTCCACTTAACGCATTCCATCTTCAAGTAGTAGGTCCTGTCCCGATTCTCATCCGGGATCACAAAGCTCTTCTGATACCATGCCCTGCCCAGATAATGTCTGGGCGGCTGGCATAAGAACGGAACCAGCAGTTCCCCGGAACTAACCTTATACTCCTCCCTGTAAAACCATAGCTTATCATGAAGGCCGGATACCCAGGGGGTAGTCTCGCTGATCTCCTCCCCATAACCCTGTGCCTGTAAAATGCCCGGGATACGGATCACATCCCCCAGCTCCTGCTCCTGCCATCCTTCTTCTATTCCGACATTCCCCGCATCCAGCCTGAATTTCCATTCACCATGAAGTGAGTATTCCATCTTCCATCCTCCTCTGTTCCTGTTCTGTTCCCAATACTGCCGACAAAGCCCGGAACCATGGGACATCCTGCGCATCCCACGGCTCCGGGCCTCCCTTCGGCTATGCTATCCTTTTATAGGATCTTTATTTTAAATAGGCCTTAATCCTGTCCAGCTGATCATCCTCATGATACTCTGCAATCAGCCTTGCTGCAATACCGGCGAAGGCCTCCGCTCCCCGGTATTGCAGATGGGTGTTATCCGTAACTCCCTCCCGATAATTGCTCTCCGGGAACTCTCCCTTCTCCGTCCATAAAAACAGCTTCTTGCTCTCCCCTGCTCCGATTTGGCTCAAATACTCCGTAGTTTCCTTGCCCAGATCCAGGAGAGGAAGCTTCTGCTCCGCAGCCAGAGCCAGCATTACCTTCCGGTAACCGGGAAAGCTTATGGAAAATGCTCCCCCTTCTTCCTCACAGTTCCTTCTCGCTACAGGCGTTACAAGGACACAGACTGCCCCTCTCTGCTTCACTCCGTCAATATAATACTGCAGATATTCTGCAAAGCTTTCTTCCGGGATATAGCGGTTTGGCCGGGCAGCCGTTGCATCATTATGCCCGAACTGGACCAATACATAGTCTCCCGGTCTCACTTCGGATAAGATCTCATCCAGCCTGCCTTCCTCCAGGAAGGAGCGGGCGCTCCTGCCCCCAATAGCGCGGTTTTCAATCTTAATTTCCCGGAAATACCCGGGAAACACCTGTCCCCAGCCGGTCTGGGGAGCATACTCCTTGGAATAGACCTGCACCGTGGAATCGGATGCCAGGAAGATGGCTGGCCGGTCTCCCTTCTCCTTTCCCGGTATTTTCCGTATGGCTATCTGCTTCAGGTATACTGTCTTCTCTTCCGCCCCTTCCCTTGTGACAGCCAAGCTGACGGGAAGGAGCTTCAGGGCCAGCTCCCCCTTTATAACACAGAAGGAAAAAGCAGCCGTCCCTTCTTCCTCTCCAACCAGGACATCCCCGGCCTTTACTATCCCATTCACCTTGATCCGGGCATGGTAAGCCTCCCCTGTCGGATTAGCAAAAGTAACACGGATATCATAATTCCCGTTCTCCAGAGGGATGTGGATGATCTCCGTCTCCTCATAGGAGCAGATCCCGAACCCGGTCTCCTCCGTCTCCTTCCAAACCCTACTTGCCAGCGGAATATAATCCTCATGAAATTCAAAAGGCGCCCGCTCAGACAATTCTTCCTGTTTCTCTCTGTGATAATATATTCCATCCACCCATCCCGGAGCAGCCTTCGGAAAGGAAGTCCGGCTCCGGTAATAGGGATAACGCTCCCAGGTTCCATATCCTGAACTTAACTCAAATACTGTTTCCATCTTACTCTATGAAATCCTCCTGTCCGTACTTTTCCCCGGCAACTCCTTCGGCACTTGCCGACTTCCGCCTTTTCTTCGGCGGTATCTTCAACGCTTCCCGCTTTCGCCTTTTCTTCGGTAATCCTTTCAACAACACTTCCCTGTTTTACGCTTCTTCAAATTCTGCCGGAAGATCCTCCCTGATCAAATCCAGGGCCACAATCACATTCAAGCTCCACTGTGACAGTACATTAGTGGAGACCCGGGGCATCTCATATAATATCTCCTGATTGCCCGCATTTCTCAGAGGCGTAATTCCAAAGAGTCCGTCTCCCACCTCTTCCTTCAGGCAGCCTGTCATAACCTGCCATACCTGCCTGCCCAGCTCATGATCTTTATAGTAATTTGCACCGAAGGCTGCAATTCCTGCTGCCATGTAGGGGTAGGTAAATACCTTTTCTCCCAGCAGTCCCCCGGTCAGCTCCTGCTGCTTCTCCCTGGGCAGATAATAGAAACGTCCGAAATCCGCCAGCATTCTGGTCCACTCCTCATCCTCCAGCAGCTGTGCCAGCTCCAGCCATACCTGGACGGCTCCCATACAGATTTGCAGATGAGTGCCGCCGGTGGCACGTTCTCCGATATACCTCAGATGGCTGTCCTCCGGATTATACTCGAAGTCAGAGCCGGAAATCAGTTTAAAGGGTGTTTTCTTTAAATCTTCTATTCCCGTCACAATCTTATCCAGATATTTTCTGTTCTCCGTCCTCTCCCATTCCGTCATCCAGTTGGAGCAGAAGCTGGACCAGTCGGGGCCGGAGCGGGCATGGGTGGGATATACCATCTTCTCCTTGTCAAAGAACAGTCCCAGGGGGTCCACGGTGAGCAGTGCAAAATCCCCGTCCTTCACATCCTCAAACACATCCTGAATCCGGTAATCCCCCGTCAGATAGTGATAAAAACGATGATGACCCGCCATGGCAATCCTGGCCTCCTTACAGGAGCAGCCCCAGTGTCTCACATTGTGTCTGGAACCGATGCCCCGGTAAGCCCCCAAATGATAGGTGTCCACCTCCGAGCAGTGCCGGCTCATGGCTTCCGCCATGGTATAGATATCCTCCCTGCCGGAACGCAGAAATGCAAACCACAGCCAGAGGGTGGGAACCAGCTCCGTGTTCTGCCATGCATATCCCCCCATATCATACCGCCAGCAATGCCGGGTCTTATCATAGGTATGCATGAAATCCCCGTAGTGAAACAGTCCGTACCAATTGCGCACCTCTATTTCCTTCTTATAGAAGTCCACTGTCCGGTCCAGCTGGTCCTCCAGCCAATTTTCAGCAGGAGTGTCTCTCCTCGGCAGGCTCCAGACCCCAAAAGCCTGCAGCTCATGGTAGTACTCCGGCGAGGCGATATAGACCGGAGGCTTCTGCACCTGACAGGCAAAATTACGGATCGTCTCGTCCCCCGGGATCTCACCCGGAAAGCCGCGGAGGGTGAATTCATTGGTATTGGCAATTCCATAGGGAGTGGCCCCCATAAAATCAAAGCCCTCATAATAGCTCTGGGAATAGCCTTCCTTGGCATAATGCCGGAAGTCCATCGCCTCCGATTCGGGAGACCAGAACCACAGGGAGGCCTGGGCCATGTCCCCGTCCAGGCTGCTGACCTTCATGGTGGAGGGGTATTTCTGCCAGCAATCCTTCCGTCCCAGCAGAATGCCGCCGTTTTCACCGCCAAAGCACATCACACCGGGAGCCCTGTTCCCGTGAAGCCCTTCCACATAGCAGCAGTCCTCGTCACTGATTTTCTTTCTTATGGAATAATGGGATGCGCTGTCCTGCCAGAGCACATACTCACCCCAGATGGGAATCTGCCCTGCCGTCGTCAGAGCCTCGCTGTCCCGTTCCGGCGTCAGCCTCAGGAATTCTCCATTGATCTGAGCCTGATAGATCCTCTCCGGAACCCTGGGACGCCAGGACAGCAACAGAGCCGGGCTTTCATGAAACACCCCGTGATCGGTACCGAACTTGATATGCCTGTTGTAAGGAGCCCCTTCTACCGGCACCGCAAACTGTATGCCGATTCCTTTCAGAAAATCATACTTCTCATCCCCGTCATAGAAAAAGGTGTGAATAAATTTAATCTCCGAGGAATTGTAGCAGAATTCCATATAGATCTGGAACGCCAGCTTTTCCTCCTCTTTGTTCCTGTGGGTACCCGCCGCCTTAATCACAGCCCGGAGAGGCCCTGCCTCCTGTACGTTAACCTCTTTGATCTCACCCGAAAAGGAAATTTCTCTCCGAAGCAGAGAGCTTTCCTTCCCTTCAACCTTCTTCTCTCTTTTCTCTAAGATCATGGTCAGAACCGCCGTTTTTGCCGTCATCCGGTGATCGGTGACCAGATCGCTGATGAGGATCTGGCCGCTTTTATGCACCGTTGCCCGGGTGCTTCCCGCATCAATCCGGATACAGTCCTCCAGCTCCTCCAGCTTAATTCTCTCCGTCTCATTTACAGGTTCTTGCAAAGAAGCGGAAGAAGGCTCTGCAAGCATCGTAACCTGCTTCCCCATCCCGGCACTGTCCCCGGTATGGGCCGCCCATTTGACGGAGCCGTCGGGCCAGCAGGCTGTAATTCTGGACTGCAGCGGAATTCTCCTTCCCTCCTCATTCTCTGCGGAAAATACGGCATCCTTCAGAACAGTTCCTTTCCTCCAATGGCTTCCCCAGGTAGTATAACCTGTTTCCGCTCTGTTTTCCATCCGGTGTAACACCATTCTTTCACTCATGTTAATGACCCCGCGTTGCCTGCAACGCTTTCCTTTCCTCATGGCCTGCATCCACTGTTATGTAAGATTTTTTTCCTATGAGCAGGCATAACGATTACGATAAAGAAAAGACATCCCACAGCGTCAGCACACTGGCGGACAAATATGCGATGTCTTTTCTTAAATTATCCGATATGATTAAGGCTTACTATTATTTTGAAGCAAGATACTGCTCATTTACTTCATCAATAACCTTCTGTCCGCCCTGCTTCGACCAATTGGCAAATGCGGCCTCCAGTCCGGCTTTATCAATCTCGCCGCAGATATACTGTGTTCTCGCATATTTTAAAATCTCATCCAAAGTTGCTCCCAGTTCCGAATAGGTGGCAGAATTGGTTAAGAAGGGCAGGGCCGGATTAAACACGGCATAGGGCTCACATTCTGCCTTTACCTTCTCTTCTAAAATCAGTCTCTCGGACTTTTCTTCTGCCGGAGATATCTGGCTCAGATTGGGAATATACGCTACCAGCTGATTCAATCCCGCATAGTTGGCCATTAAGGTAGTGTCCCCGATATCCTTCTTTACGAGCTTGCCGTTCTCATTGATGTCATAATTGATATCTTTCAGACCGTAGCCGGTTAAGGTCAGCATCTCATCATCATTCATCTTATCCAGGAAGGTAAGGGCTGCCTCAATCTTCTCCGGAGTATTGCAGGTGGATGCGCTTAAGGTGAAATATCCGTTGTAGCCGGAGGTTGCCAGAGTCTTTCCGTTGATGGTTCCCAGCAGACCCATGGAAGCAAACTGGCTGGAATCCGTAACTGACATAATGTTGTTATTTACAAAGTAATCCCAGACTCTGCGCCCGCCGTCCAGAACATCGATATACACACCGTTCTCGCCGTTCTTACAGCCATTGCTCCAGGTATCCGTTGTCCGCACCGCCCAATCGGAAGGCATTAATCCATCCTCATATAATTTCTTGAACCAGTCCAGAGCCTCAAAATATTCCTTCTGCATATGAACGGGTACCAGCTTTCCATCCACTTCCGCCCAGCCGTTGCCTACGCCGAACCAGGTCTGCATAATATCAAAGGGGCCTGTGTAGGAGGTCATCTCCATACCAATGGTATCATCCGCGCCATTTCCGTCGGGATCCTTATAAGTAAAGGCGTAGAGCATGTTATAGATATCATCGATTGACTGAGGTACACCAAGTCCCAGCTTTTCAGCCCAATCCGCCCGGTAAGCCACACCATAGCGCCCGATGACACGGGCACGGTAGATGCCGATCAGCTTGCCGTCCACCGTAAGGCTGGCAGCAACATTGGGATTCATCCTGGAAAGGTTGGGGTATTTCTCCACGTCCTTGATATATTCTGTCAAATCAACAAAAGCGCCTGCCTTTGCCGCACTGACTACCGTACCGGTCAGCGCACCGTTAAAGGTCATAATCATGGGCATGGTTGCCGGGTTGGCCAGGGCCAGGGTATTCTTCTCATCCAATACATCGGTCTGAACCCAGTTGATCTCCAGGTCTGTATTGGTGTATTCCTTCAGCTGATTCAGAATTTCCTCTGCATGCTCACCGGTGTTGGACATTCCCGAGTTAAAATCAATTGCAGAAAAGGTTACTTTCTGCGGCGCTTTGGAAGTATTGTCGGATGAAGGCGCCGAAGTGGCCGTATTCTTGCCATCTGTTCCCGAAGGTGCCGACGGTTTATCCTTGGAACTGCATCCGGCAAGCGCTGCCATTACCATAATGACTGCCAATGCCATTGCAGTCACCTTTTTGAATTTCTTTAAGTACATAAAACTCTCCTCCTTTAATATAGATATCTATTGGTGTTTACGAGACACCCTGGGCGGATGGCAGGAAATGCAATTCCTGCCGCCTTCCCTTATCGTTCTTCTTGCGGAGCAGACAAGGCCGCTGCCCTATGTGCTGTCCGGCCGGCTATCCCTTTACCGCGCCGACCATAACGCCCTTGGTAAAATACTTCTGGACAAAGGGGTAGATGCATATGATCGGAACCGTCGCTATAACCGTGGCGGCCATTTTAACCGCTTTATCCGGCGGCGCCCCCCAGGTGTCATAGTAATCCAGCATAACCTCGGAAATATTGCTGGCCTTCAGCACGATGTTTCTCAGTATAATCTGTACCGTGAACTTGGAAGGGGTATTGAGATAAATCATGGCGTTAAAATAATCATTCCAGTATCCAACCCCGTAGAACAGGGAAATGGATGCGATAACCGGCTTGGACAGGGGCAGGATGATCTTCCCGAATATCCCGATCTCACTGCAGCCGTCAATACAGGCCGCTTCCTCCAGCTCAACGGGAAGCTCCTGGAAAAAGTTCTTAATAATAATCATATTAAAGGGGCTGATTGCTCCGATCAATACCAGCGCCCAGTAGCTGTCGTACAGCTTATAGCCGTTCAATACCAGATAGGTAGGTATCATACCGCCTGAAAACAGCATTGTCACAATTACCATATTTAAGATCAGGGTTCTTCCCCTCAGATGCTTCTTCGACAAGGGATAGGCGAACAGCAGTGACAGCGTCATGCTTACTGTTGTCCCCAGCAAAGTGAGCTTAATGGAATTCCACAGGCCCATTAGTATGTTTCCGTTTTTTATTGCATAGTTGTACGCATTCATTGACCAGACCCTGGGGATAATGAAAAAAGCCCGTTCCGTCAGTTCCTTATCTGTCGCAAAGGAGCCTGCGACTACATATAGAAAGGGAAGCACCGTACTCAGTGCAATCAGCCCGATCACACCATAGATAATCACATCTGCAACCCGGGTGCTAAGACTTCCCCTGATCCTATTGCCTTTTTTTAATGATGCCACTCTATTTCTTCCCCCTTCCTAGTAAATTCCGCTTTCTCCGGCCTTCTTTGCCGTCCAGTTTGCCCCAAGTACCATAATCAGACCAACCAACGACTTGAACATACCGGCTGCCGCCGAGAAGGAGTATCGTCCGTTCTGAATACCCTTGGTATAGATATAGGTATCAAACACATCCGCATAGGCAATATTTAAGTCATTTCTCATAAGGAATATCTGCTCATAGCCCGTATTCAGCAGGGAGCCCACCCGTAGGATCAGCATCATAATAATAGTCCCTTTGATAGCCGGAAGGGTGATATGCCACATTAGCCTCCATCTGCCCGCACCGTCCACACGGGCCGCTTCATATAGATTCTGATCCACTCCTGCCAGTGCGGCAAGGAATATGATAGTGCCATAGCCGGTTTCCTTCCAGATATCCTGGCCCACGATCAGCCCCCAGAAGTATTTTCCCTGGGACAGAACGTCGAATTTGCTGCCGGTAAATCCCCGGACCACCATATTAATGATACCGTCGTTGGTATTCAGTAATTGATAGGAAAGGCTGGCTACGATAACCCAGGAGATAAAATGCGGTATGTAAACCAGGGTCTGCACCGTTCTCTTATAACCATTATGTCTTATCTCATTTAAGAAGAGAGACAGAATAATTGGCGCAGGAAAGTAGATAAACAGCTGCATCAGGGAAATTCCCAGGGTGTTGCGGAGCAGCCGCCCAAAATCATTGGTGGCAAAGAAACTGGCAAACTGCTTGAAGCCCACCCAGTCACTTTTCCAGATGCCTACGAAGGGATTGTATTCTTTAAATGCAATCACAAGTCCGCCGATTGGAACATAGCGAAACAGAATAAAGTACAAAATTCCCGGGAGCAACATGATATACAGCCACTTGTGAGCCTTCATATAGCTTAAGGTACTCATAGAATTAGGTACAAAGGCTGCCGGCTTCTTTTTTTTCATAAATAACCTCCTTGCATTACTTTTATGCAAAACACTTAACGGGATCCGTGATTTTGCATATCGCTTAGTGAAATGTTACATCATCTCTCTGATAACATCTATAATCTTTTTATAGAATGTGGTAATTTTGTATAGAAATAATCATTTTATTTCCTGTTTATTTATTATATATATATAATGATTATTCCCTGAAACAGCCCAGAAACGACAAAAATACCACATTCTTACCGTAATGAATCGTAAGAATGTGGTCATGATAACGGGACATCGGGATTCCGGTTGTATGCAATCTATAAAAGATTCCGATACTTTCCCGGTGTGGTGCCGACCGCCTTGCTGAAAAAACGGATGAAATTCTGTGCATTGGTATAATTCAACTGCTGTGCAATCTCTCCGATGGTTAATTTTGTTTCCTTCAACAGACGCTTTGCCTGTTCGATCTTATACTCCTCCAGGTAATTGGCAAAGGATTTATTCTTTTCCATCTTCAATATCTTCCAGATGTAGGTCGGATGATAATTGAGTATTTCCGCACACTCTGCCAGGGTTATATTACCTTTGTGCTCTTCTATCAGCTGCTGCACCTTTTCCATAATCAGATGGGTTTGGGTTGAATTCAGGGAATCCATGGCTTCCATGATGGGATCAATGACCACATGCTTCATATATCTTCTGCATTTGTCCAGGTCATATAATCCGACCATCTGCATATAGATTTCGGAAAGGCTTTCCTGGAACAGATGCTCCGTATCCAGCCCGAATTCCATAATTGCCAGGAGAATTGCATTGGTAAACTGCACCAGATAAATTACCGTATCGTCATGGGACAGCTTCTCCTGCTTCAGATACCGGATAAACAGATTCACCGCATTATAAGCCTGTTCCTTATCACATCCCATAATGGCTGTCCTAATCTCTTTCTCGTAGGAGCTCTCCAGTACCTTCTTTCCCTTGCTGGTCTGCTCCGCATAGAATCGGCAATAGCTGTAGCCCGCGGACTGGGCATGCTCCGTATCGGACTGGATGTCGCTGTTAAGGGCATGGATACTTTCCTGGTAAGCAATATTCAACTGACGAATATCAGAATGTACGGCGCTTACCCCTACACCGATATGCAGGCCATAGGTGCTCTCCACATATTTCTTCAGCTCATTGAAGAAGTCCATGACAATATGTACCATAACCTCCGGATCTTCTTCGCTGACGGTACAGAACACCGCTCTGGCATAGTAGATCGGCTGGAGGCTCAGGCTTTTCCTCAAATGCTCCGGCATATTATTAACAATATCATTTCCGATCTCATCTTCATGATCCCCGGTCAAGGTCTGTGCCTCATCACTGGTCCGGAAAATAATTGCAAGAGTCGTAAAATTACCGATGGAATCCAATTGCAGCTTCTCTAAAAAGGTATCCACGCCCTCCGGCATCAGCTCCTTCCGCAAAAGACGCAGCTCAAACAGCTCCATAACCCGGCTTCTCTGTTCCAGAACCTTTTCCTCCAGCTCCGCATTATTGCCAACCAGGTAGTCAAAGCTGTCCGCCAGAAATTGAAGTTCATTGCCGTTGAAGCTTTCTCTTTCCTGGCTGCCCGCCGTCGCTTTTCTGGTTAGATGGTTGATGGGCATGTAAATTCCATAGCCGATGAGCGCCGCTATAATGATCAGCACCGCTATGATCAGAAGCAGAATGGACACCGAGTAATTCTTTGTCTCCTTCGTTACTTCATTCCAGTTATTTGCAACGTAATAATGCCAGTTCATGATGGAGGAACTGCTTTTCGTCACCACATACAGACTGCCGTCGGAACTCTTCATCTTTTTGACGAAGGGCTCCTCCAGCCGGTAGGAAAGCAGCGCGTCATTCAGAGCCGGATTGGAGCTGTAGATAATCTTACCGTCATCATCCGTCACAATGATATCCTCGCTCCCTGCCAGTCCGTCAGTCATCCAGCCATGAAGCTCCCCCCTGTTAATATTGATAATAATCATTCCATACACATACAGATTGGCCGCAGGCAGCTTCATCACCAGATTCAGACCGCTGGTATCCACATACAGTCTGTAATTGACGTCATTTACCCCCAGGGAAATGGACTCATCATCATAATGCCAGTAATTCTTATCAATGCCGGTATTGTTATAATTATACAAATCATTTACCAAGTTCTGGTTTAACACGCTGGTAAAGGGGTACATTCCCTTATGGCTTAATACCCAGCCCGTTTTGAAATTCACCAGGGTATAACCGGAGATGTAATCGGACAGTACATTATTTCCCGCCAGGATATCCATTGCTGCCTTGATATAGCTGTATTGGTAGTATTTTAAATCATTCTCCAGCACATAGCTTACCTCATCATTGGTGGTATTGGCCAAATAATACCGCTTCAGATTAATCAGGTTCTCATCGATGCGCTTGGCAATCTGCTTCGCATCCGTTTGGGACAGATCCCTTGCATTGAGCGTCAGCTGCTGCATATAATTCCTATAAGAATACAGGCTGAACGCAATTACCGCAGCCATAAGAAACAGGGACAGATAGATGATAATCTTATGCTTGTACTTGAGATTGCTCCATTTTCCCCGCCTCATAGCTGATACACCTTCAGATCCGAATATTCCCCAATCATTGGCGCCAGCTGCCGGAAACCGATTTTCCCTCCGCCCAGCTTCGTTCCGTAGGTAACCCCGTCATCTAAGAAGCGAAAGATCTCCAGCTCATTGACAAAGAAGGCGATCCGCTCTCCTTTCTTAAGACAGGCCAGCCGATACGGCTCTGTGATGTCGGCAACATCAGGAATCGGATCGGCTCCCTGGGCAACCAGGTGGAAGCCATAGCTCTTACGCAGGTTACAGGTGTGAAACCGTCTTTCTTCCAGTTCCTTCCGGCGGAAATAAGACACATGGAACGCATTGATATCCCCATGGTGATACTGGGGGTATTCTCCGGTTCTTGTCTTCAGGGACGGATCAAATACATCCTCCCCCCTTCTGCCCGCGGCGGCAAAGAACAAAATAGCCAGCCCCGGCTCCCTTAAGGGTCTGAAATTCCATTGTATCAGCACATCACAAGGAAACTCTTCCGGGCACCACAGCACATAGTTTGCCTTCTGCCCCTCCTCTTCGGATACCGCATTCTCCATACGCAGCTTTCCCTCCGGGAAGGACAGGTGAGCCCGGCCTTCCAGACAGAAGCCTGCCAGATCCTTCTCCCCGGCCAATGGATTATGATAGATCAAAAGAGGTTCTCTTTCCAATCCCAATGATTGATATTGCATAATAATTCTCCATTCTAACCACAATACTTTTTATTTCTCTCTTTGCTTACTCCTCTTCTATTTTACGACAGTTGTCCTAAAACATAAATAGGTTTTTTAAAAAGAATCCATCCCATGTCTTCTCCTCAGTAATCTATTGACTGGCATAATATAGCAGTGCTATACTGTAAAGTAACAAAACAACCATAAACGGCACCAAAATACTAAGAAAAGGACTGGCATCTTCATGGAAATAAGTAGCCTTCAACAGAAAACAAGCGCAATCCGAGAGAATATCCAAAAGGTCATCGTCGGAAAATCAGAACTCATTGATCTGCTCCTTACCGCCCTTCTGGCAAACGGACATGTTCTCCTGGAGGATGTCCCCGGCACCGGCAAGACGATGCTGGCCAAATCCCTGGCCAAATCCATTGACGCGGATTTTAAGCGCATCCAGTTTACACCGGATCTTCTTCCCTCCGATATCACCGGACTGAACTACTACAATCAGAAACAGGGGGAATTCACCTTCCACGGCGGCCCTGTTTTTACCCATATCCTGCTGGCGGATGAGATCAACCGCGCCACCCCAAGAACCCAGTCCAGCCTTCTGGAATGTATGGAAGAGAGGCAGATTACCATTGACGGGGTAACCCATCTGCTGGAAAAGCCTTTTCTGGTTATTGCCACTCAGAACCCTGTGGAGACCTCAGGCACCTTCCCCCTGCCGGAAGCTCAGCTGGACCGTTTTCTTATGCAGCTTCAGGTAGGCTTTCCCTCCTCTGGGGAGGAGCTGTCCATTCTGACCCGTTTTATTGAGGACAGCCCCCTGGAAACCCTGCAGCCGGTATGTACGAAGGAAGAGCTCCTTGGGATGCAGAACACCATAAAGGGGATCTATGTTCATCCCTCCCTGATGGAGTATATGATTGAACTCATTCATCGGACCAGAACCAACGACAATATTGCCCTGGGGGTCAGTCCCAGAGGCTCTCTGGCCCTGCTCAGGGCCTCCCAGGCTTACAGCGCCCTCCGGGGACAGACCTATGTTACCCCGGAGATCATCCGGCACCTTGTTCCCTTTGTGCTGATGCACCGCCTGATCCTGCGCTCGAACTTTCAGAGGACCGTTTCCGCAGTTGAGCTGCTGAACCGTATCCTGTCCGACACTCCGATTCCGACAGAGGATTTTTCTCATTGAGGAATAGTACGCTACAGCTTATGAGAAAGGACACGCTGCGGACGAGGTAGTTCTGCCATATTGCAGCTTCTGCATCATGACATGCCTTGCCCGCAGCTTATGGTTATCAATATGGAAATAGCAGCTGCCTTATTAGGTGCATTGCTTCTTTACCGATTACAGAAATTCTTATACAGCAGATTCTGGGACCGTAATCTGACCGTTGAGCTGAGCCTGTCCGAGAAGCAGGCGACAGAAGGGGAAGAGCTGACCTTGAACGAGACGGTCATCAACCAGAAGCTTCTGCCGATTCCCGCGTTGAAGATCAAATATATGACCTCACGGCATCTATCCTTTCTCGATATGAAGGATACCGAGGTCACAGACAATACCTACCGGAATGATCTTGTCTCCGTCATGATGTACCAGAAGCTGACCCGGAGAATTCCTTTTGTATGCTCAAAACGCGGATATTATTCCATCAGCCGTATCACCTTTGTCTGCAGTGATCTTCTCTTTGAATCAGATCTGGTGGCGGGAGAGAATCTGGATCTCCACCTCTATGTCTATCCCAGACCGGTGGACTCTCTCAGAATGGAAGTCCCTTTTCAGAACATGATGGGCACCGTGCTGACCAAACGCTTTATCAACGAAGATCCCTTTGAATTCAAAAGTATACGGGAATACCAATCCTATGATACCATGAAGACGATTAACTGGAAAGCTTCTGCCAAGACCGGCTCCCTTATGGTCAATGTATATGACCATACCGCTTCCCAGCAGATCAAGATCCTCCTTAACCTGGAATCCGATACGATCTGGCTCTACGAGGATCTGCAGGAGGAGAGCATCCGGCTGGCTGCCACCTTTGCCCATGCTTTTATAGAGCAGGGCATTCCCGTATCTCTTTATACTAACGGTCTTGATGTAATCAGCAAGGAGGTTCTTCATGTGCCTGCCGGTTCGGGGAAGAATCATCTTCGTACCATCAACGAAACACTGGCCCGGATCGATGCCCTTTCGCCGCTTCCTTCCTTCACCTCTACTGTGGGCGGTGAGCTGGAGAATGGGAATCCAAAGGACTATCTCCTGCTGATCTCCTCCTATCAGAGGCTGGAGCTTCAGGAACGTCTGGAACATCTGTCGCGGTCCCATATTGATTTTATGTGGATTGTTCCCGCCAACCGGGAGGTACGGCTGACGGTGGAAGGAAGCCTGCTGTCCCATGTACAGGTCTGGGAGACCGAAGACTGAAAGCGGAAGAAAAGAGGAGGGTATTATGAATTTTAAGCGTCAACAGCTGATCATTGATCTGCTTCGTATTTTAATGCATTTTATGATTGCCTATCTGTTTATTACAGTGATACTCTATTTGTTCATTGAGGATGCTGTCCTTTACGCTCTGTTTCTGCTTCCGGCGCCTTTTCTCTCCTATGCCATTAACAGACACACAAAGCATATCTGGTCCTTCCTGCTGCTGCATGCGGCTTTGCTGGCTCTTTACGGTATTACCTCCCGCCACCCATTCCTTCTGATCCTCAATACCGCGTATCTGGTCTGGCTGACAGGCTCCTCCTTTTATCTCCGGCAAAAAAAGCCCGGTCAGGAGCGTATCCTGATGCAGACTGCTGCCGTATTCCCGGTCTTGTATCTCTTATGCCATCTGGCGAAGATGCCGAGGCTTCAGCCGCTCTGCTTTGCATTTACCATTGTGTTCATCCTTCTCAATGTTCTGCGCAATTACCTGATGAACCTCAGCCAGTTTGCCCGCAACCATGAGGATATCCGTAATATGCCCTTTCAGCAGATCCGGAATTCAAACCATGTCTTAATGGCCTTTCTTTGCGGTCTGTTTCTTGCAGCCATGCTGCTGTTCTCCCGGTTCCCCCTGGGATCTGTCCTCTCCTATACGGGGACGATGCTCAAGGAGCTTCTGCGGTTTCTCCTGTCCCTAATTCGCTTTTCCGAGGCGGAGGAAGCTCCTCCGCCGAAACCGGAGACAAAGCCGGAAGTCCCGGATGACTTCGGTCTGCCGCCGGCCGAGTCCTCGCCCATTATGGAGCTGATTGCCGAGATCCTTCAGCGAATCGTTCTGGTTCTTGCGGCGGCCGGCATTGTCGCTCTGCTGCTCTATTCCCTCTACCGGTTGTACCGGTACTTCTATCTGAAGAGCGAGGGAGGCGTTGCAAAGGATGAGGTAGAATTTATATCGCCTTATATCAAAAGAGATCGTGCAAAACGGGAGAAAAAGACTGCCCGGCGCTGGCTCTTCGGGCGTTCCAACAATCAGATCATCCGTAAATCCTTCGCACAGGCAGTTTCTGCCAATACTAAGGGCGAGAAAAAGCTGGCGGTCAGTATGACCCCCTCCCAGCTGTCCGAGTATGCCCTGGGCAAAACGAAGCTGTCCCCGTCTGCATCAGAGGATGAGCGGAAAAAGAGAGAATTACTGACTTCCTATTATGAAAAAGCAAGATACAGCGATGAAGAATGTACAAAAAGTGAAGTAAAACAAGTGAAGGAGCTTTTGAAATAAGCTCCTTCTTAACAAAGAAAGCCGACATTATAATATGATTGATATCACCTCTCATAAAATAATGCCGGCTCATTTTTAGCACCTCTCCTTCATAGGAAAGATACAAGAATCTATTGATTTATACTCATATATGGCATTCCTTCCATTTTGGGGCCTTCGGCTTACATCATACCCATTCCGCCGCCGCCTGCAGGCATTGCAGGCTCATTGGATTTGATATTGGCAACTACGGACTCCGTTGTCAATAAGGTGGACGCTACACTGGTAGCATTCTGGAGAGCGCTTCTGGTAACCTTGGTAGGATCCAGGATTCCAGCCTCTACCATATCCACATATTCTTCCGTCAATACGTTGAAGCCAACGCCCTGCTTGCTTTCCTTAATCTTGCTGATTACAACGGCACCTTCCAGACCTGCATTGTATACGATGCTGTATACGGGAGCCTCAAGAGCTTTTAATATAATATTGGCACCGGTCTTCTCATCGCCGTGCAGAGTCTTTGCAAATTCCGCAACATCCTTGGAAGCATGGATATAAGCGGAGCCGCCGCCTGCAACAATACCTTCCTCCACTGCCGCTCTGGTAGCTGCAAGAGCATCTTCCATACGGAGCTTATTCTCCTTCATCTCGGTCTCAGTAGCCGCACCAACACGGATTACTGCCACACCGCCTGCCAGCTTAGCAAGTCTTTCCTGTAACTTCTCTTTATCGAATTCGGAAGTGGTTTCCTCGATCTGAGCCTTGATCTGGCTGATTCTCTGGCTGATCTCGTTCTTATCTCCTTCTCCGTCAACAATAATGGTATTTTCCTTCTGAACCTTCACACTCTTGGCGCGGCCTAACTGCTCCAGAGTGGTTTCCTTCAGATCAAGACCCAGCTCATCGGAGATTACGGTACCGCCGGTCAATACGGCGATATCCTGGAGCATAGCCTTTCTTCTGTCACCATAGCCGGGAGCCTTAACAGCCACTGCCGTGAAGGTTCCTCTTAATTTATTGAGAACCAGGGTGGTAAGGGCTTCGCCTTCCACATCCTCGGCGATAATCAGTAATCTTGCGCCGGTCTGAACGATCTGCTCCAGAACCGGAAGGATTTCCTGAATATTGGAGATCTTCTTATCAGTAATCAGGATGTAAGGATTGTCCAGGTTGGCTTCCATCTTATCCATATCGGTACACATATATGCGGATACATAGCCGCGGTCAAACTGCATACCCTCTACCAGATCCAGCTCTGTCTTCATGGTCTTGGATTCTTCGATGGTGATAACACCGTCATTGGATACCTTCTCCATCGCATCGGCAACTAACTGGCCTACTTCGTCATCCCCTGCGGAGATAGCGGCAACTCTTGCAATCTGTTCCTTGCCCTTTAAGGTGGAGCTCATCTTTAAAATAGAATCAACAGCAATCTCGGTAGCCTTCTTCATGCCTCTTCTTAAGATAATGGGGTTAGCACCTGCTGCCAGATTCTTAATCCCTTCTGAAATCATTGCCTGTGCAAGAACCGTAGCCGTGGTGGTACCGTCACCTGCCACATCGTTGGTCTTGGTCGCTACTTCCTTTACCAGCTGCGCTCCCATATTCTCAAAGGGATCTTCCAATTCAATTTCCTTTGCAATGGTAACACCGTCGTTGGTGATCAGGGGTGCACCAAAGGATTTGTCAAGAACAACATTTCTTCCCTTCGGTCCAAGGGTAACCTTTACTGTATCTGCTAATTTATTCGCACCAACCTCAAGGGCGGCTCTGGCTTCTGCGCCGTATTTAATTTCCTTTGCCATGGTAATATCTCTCCTTCTCTTCGTCTTCTATGTTCTTAGTCTTCCACCACTGCAACAATGTCGTTCTGCTTCACGATGATGAATTCCTCATCCTCAAGCTTCACTTCTGTTCCGGCATATTTTGAATAGATAACCTTATCGCCAACCTTAACCTGCATCGTTACTTCTTTTCCATCCACCATTCCGCCGGGTCCTACGGCGATTACCTGAGCCTGCTGAGGCTTTTCCTTTGCCTGGCCGGGCAATACAATACCGGATTTTGTGGTCTCTTCTGCCACCAGCTGCTTTAATACTACCTTATCTCCTAATGGTACAAGTTTCATTTGCTAATTCCTCCTTCAAACTTTAACTTTTAGTGATTATTAGCACTCTGTGTTGTTGAGTGCTAATCTGATTTATATATTAGTAAATTTGCCTTTAATATGCAACTTCCTTTCTATGACGATACTTCAGCAAATTTAATAATTTCTCACTTATTCTTTATTTTACTCTCTATATCTCATTTTTTTTAATTTTTCTGTTTTCCAGAGCCGATTTCCTTACCGGCAATTGGCTTTAAGAAAAGGGGGTTAACACCCCCCTGAACTTCTTAAAAGGCTCGCAGGCTTCTGCCAGCCATATTCACATTAATTAGTATATTCATAAACAGGAACGATATACCATAAACATAGATCTTACTTATTATTGTAATAAATACTGTTCGTCTTCTGCATGGCCCTTGGCAGGGAGTCCTTTGCGTTCTTCCAGGGCTCATCCGCATAGCGGTAATCAAATTTGTTGATAAACCACTCCAGATCATCCCGGACACGCTTCATATTCTCAAGATAGAGGGAATTCAGCTGCCGCAGGAAATCCTCCAGCTCTTCTCCGCTGAGATGCTGGGGTGCGGCAGAATACAGTACCTTATAATGCCCCGTGCAAAAGCCCTTCGATGCCTTGAATTTGTCACGGAAGGCTTTCTCCGTATGATAGAGATGAAAAATAGTGGCTACATAGCGGTCAAAGGTATTGTCAATCTTCTCACATACAAAGCAGTTCTGCTCCAGTTCATTGAGATATCCCACCACTCCCGGCGTTCCGCTCCTCTTGCGGAACAAGGAGGGGGCCGCCGGTCTGGGTCCCGAACCCGACAGCTTTTCTGTATCCTTGATCAGCTTATCCATATGGGTCTTCAGAATCAGCGCCAGCCCAAGCCGGTTCTGATTCTTATGCAGCAGCTCCAGATGCTTTTCACAAAAGCCCAGGCGTGAAGTAGCCTCCCGGATATCATCCTCCATATAGCTAGGGCCCATGGTAAAATCCACCGCATTTACCTCCAGCGTCTTGCGCATGGAGCAAAGCGGACATTCCGTATCTGAATCAAACGCCTCATTTACCGGTATTGTATATAATTTTTCCTTCAATGCCTTCTCCCGCCTTTATCGATTATTCCTCTCTTAACAGCGCCTTGATATCCCTTGCCTTTTGTTTAATCCGCTCGTTGGCATTCCTGGAGGTTAAAACCTTGGATATCCATCGGCTGGACTCCGTAATCTTTCCTGTCTTTCTGCCCAGCTCCGCCATAAGCAGGGACATAGTAACCTCATCCATGCCGCACATGGGGAAGTTCTCCTTACTAAAAGCTTCTTCAAATCCTATATAAGCCTTCTCAATAAAATCCCGTTCTTCTTTTTCCATTTCCTCCAGCTGCTTCTGATAATCAGGCGTGTTCTTCGGCAGCGCCTCCGCCTTTCCCCTGAGCAGCCAGGCTATCTTAAGACAGGTATAAGCCCGTTCCGAGGTCTTCGCCTTCTTCACGATGGAATTCACCAGAGCCAGCTTATGCCGTATCATGGCATCATCATAGGTGAATACGCTGTTATTCTCCTTAATCCCCTTGAAATTAGCGGAGATATTTGTCTTAATCAGAGTGGCCTGGGCATTGGTTACATATTTAAAGAAACGGTTCAAAGCCGCAAAGCCGCAGTGAGGGCATACAACTGCATCATATTTGAGGGGATCCATAAACTGGTATATGGGCCTTAAATCAGAATCCAAATTGGCCAGCTTCACCTTCCCCGACTTCACCATCTTAGATTTAAATTCCTTATCACACACCGGACACACAAAGGATTTGTCAAAAATGGCATCCTCCTCTGAAAACGACGGCTTATCATCTTCTGCGGACTTGTCCCCCGCGTCCTTTTCCTTTTCGTCATAAATGTCCATTTCAGACAAATTCTTCAGACCAAAAGCCTCCAAGCCTGAAAATAAATTTTCCAATGTTATATCCTCCTTCTTCTTTTCAATCCATTACTCCGGTTTATAGGAACTCTTAAGCGACACAATCCGGTTAAAGACCGGCGCTTCCGGTGTTGAATCCTTACTGTCCAGGCAGAAAAAGCCCTGTCTCAGGAACTGGAAGCTCTCCGGGGCCTTCGCAGCGGCAATCCCTGGCTCCACATAGCATTCCTTTAATATAGTAAGGGAATTGGGATTCAAATTCAGACTTCCATCCTCATTATATACACCCTTTTCTTCATCGACCAAATTCTCATAGAGGCGAACCTCCGCTTTGATCGCTGTCTCTGCGGCAACCCAGTGAATTGTTCCCTTTACCTTCCGTCCGGTAAAACCGGAGCCGCTCCTTGTCTCCGGATCATAGGTACAATGTACCTCCGTCACTCTGCCGTTCTCATCCGTAACATAATCCTGACAGGTTACAAAGTAGGCATTCATCAGACGGACTTCATTGCCCGGATAGAGGCGGAAATATTTCTTAGGAGGCTCTATCATAAAGTCCTCCCGCTCAATATACAGTTCCCTCCCAAAAGGCAGCTGTCTGACGCCCATTTCTTCATTTTCCTGATTGTTGGGCGCCTCCAGATATTCTATCTGTCCTTCGGGGTAATTGGTAATGATCAGCTTGATGGGATCCAGCACCGCCATGATTCTGGGTCTCTTCAACTTCAGATCCTCCCGGATGCAGTACTCCAGCATAGCATAATCCACAGAGCTCTGGCTCTTGGACACACCGCACAGCTCCATGAACATCTGAATGGATTCCGGTGTGAAGCCCCTTCTTCTCAGTGCACTGATGGACACCAGGCGCGGGTCATCCCAACCGTCCACAATTCCTTCCTCCACCAGCTTCTTGATGTAGCGCTTGCCGGTGATCACATTGGTCAGATACATCTTGGCAAATTCAATCTGCTTCGGCGGGCATTCATATTCCAGCTCTCTCACCACCCAGTCATAAAGAGGACGGTGATCCTCGAATTCCAGAGTACAGATGGAGTGGGTAATTCCTTCGATGGCATCCTCAATGGGATGGGCAAAATCATACATGGGATAAATGCACCACTGATCTCCCGTATTGTGGTGGGACACCCTGGCCACGCGGTAGATGACCGGATCTCTCATATTGATGTTGGGAGATGCCATATCGATCTTGGCCCGCAGGACCTTGGAGCCGTCCGGCAGCCTGCCCTCCTTCATATCCTCAAAAAGTCTCAGATTCTCTTCGATGCTGCGGTCGCGGTACGGGCTGTTCTTCCCCGGCTCCGTCAGAGTTCCCCGGTATTCCCGGATCTCTTCCGCCGTAAGATCACATACGAAAGCCTTTCCCTTCTTAATGAGCTTAACTGCCGCCTCGTACATCTGCTGGAAGTAATCTGAAGCAAAGAACAGGCGATCCTCAAAATCACCTCCAACCCATTTTACATCCTCGATGATGGAGTCTACATACTCTGTCTTTTCCTTGGTGGGATTGGTGTCGTCAAAACGAAGATTGAACTTCCCGCCGTACTTCTTAGCCAGGCCATAATTTAAAAGAATGGACTTGGCATGTCCGATATGAAGATAACCGTTAGGCTCCGGCGGAAATCTGGTGGCAATCTGCTTTACCCTTCCCTCCTCCAGATCCTTATCGATAATCATCTCAATAAAATTCTTGGAAACCGTCTCTTTCTCCGCTGTCTCCGGCTCCATTCCCGCTAGTCTGTCTTTATCTTCCATGAAAAACCTCCCGGTTAATAGTTGTCATCCCTGATCATGATGAATTCTGTTTCTTATTATAATGCCATATATAGATATGTTATATAATACCACAATTAATCTTAACTTAAAAGTACTAAAATTCATCAAATAATGGGTTGCCTCCTATCTTTGCCCCGGCTTATGGAAATTTATACATTGATATCCCCTTCTTAGCGTAAATCCTATACCTGCCGTTATCGGAATGATAAGCCGACGTAATAGAAGGGATAAAATACTTTTTTACGCTTTCCGGCTTCTGTTGGATATACTGCCGGGCGGATTCAAGCATGATTTGTTGATTGTGAAATCCTCCATTAAGAAAGCGTCCGCCTCTAAATCGTATAACTCAACTTCTTCTTCCTCCTCATTCGCTGCAGTCATTGAAATAAAAATCTGTAACCGTTCTAACAACGTGTAATACCGAGCCAGTTTCTGCTTTGCCAGCCGCAATTCAAAAGCCTTGTCGTTTGTCACATATTCCGCTCCGCGCTTGCTCAATACTTGATACAACTCCATATAAGTATCTTGAAAAATATCGCTGATGTCTGCAGTGTACTTACACTTCGAGGTAATAAACGCCAACACCGTTTTACTTGTGGAGCTGTAGATATCATCAAACCGAGAAACGATGTCCGGGTCCGGCATCAAATCACCTCCTCTTGCTATTATAGCGGCGTATAAGCCGCGAAAATTTTCAATTCCATAATTATTTTTTATGGTCTTGCAGTTTATGGGTTCTTATATAGCCATATGATACTATTATCTATATCAGAGGAAATCGGTATAATAAATAGAGAAAAAGTATTTTATCACAAATCCTTATTATAATATGATAGCGTAGTAAAATAAAAAATAGGAGCAGAATCACGAAAGGAGTTATCATACTATGAAGAAAAAGGGATATGTCTTCAAAAAAACGCCAATGCAAAGTTGTCTCCTTGCAATCGGCGTTTTAGATGTGATTATAGATATGTCTCACACAGCTCAATCCTGCTGCTCCCTGCGGTATCTGGCCAGCAGCAGATCCAGCATTCTTCCGTAGCTCTTCACTCCATCGGCCTGAGCATTGACCTTGAGGTAGGTGTCATTAATCTTGCTGGATACCGTGCTCACTACGGTATCCTCATACTGCTGCCAGTATCTGGAGTTTGCTCTCAGATCCTTCACAACCCCTTCGTTGTATTGGCCGCTTATTTCAAAGTAAAGCTCCGGACTCTGGTCATACAGCGCATTTCCCGATGTGATCAGAGCCAGCATGGTGGCGCTGTATTTCAGATCCGCATGCTCCGATTTCATTCCTGCCAGATAAGCGATATAATTCGCCTCGTCCTCCCGCATAAATCCCCGCAGATGAGCCAGCTCATGGAGCATAGTCACGGGAATGGAGTAATCCGGCACATCCACATTAACATTCGCCTCCATGGTAAATGGAAAGAACATTCCCGTTATCTCCGTCATTGACATCATCCTCGAGAGCAGAACAGACTTTGGGGCCCCATATCTCCCGCCCAAAACGGGATAATCCCCGGCCAGCTGCTCAAAGGCCTTCTCTGCCTCCCTGCCAAGCTCCCGGTGATTCATACTCAGGCGGAATACCCCCTCCTCATCTTCCAGCAACGGCTGCTGGGCATTGGGTGATCTCAGCCCGTTGGCATCCAGCATCAGCCCTTCCGTAAGGGCATACAGTTCTTCCACCGTAGATTCCACTATCTCCAGATTAGAATAAACACTGAAGGAATACCTGTAATAATTCAATCCCCCCAGGAGGATGAATGCAAAAAGAATTACGCTGAGAGTACATCCCAGATTGAGAATCCCTTTTACCAGTATCTCCTTACGCCGCTCTTTATCCAGAATCAGCTTAAGAACAAACCGCGACAGAAATGCCAGAACCGCCAAAGGCAGCAGAACAACGATCAGTTCCCCCAGGGAAAAGGGGAATACCCCTGTAATATTGGAGACAATCTGAGAAATCCACTTATAGATATGTTTTGCATAGATCTCCTCCGCAAAAAAACTGCTTTTCTTGGCAAGCTGCACCAGGAGCAGCGAAACCGGCAGCAATATCAACAGCCAGCTTCTCTTATAGATTATAAGCTTCTTCATACCGTCATCCCCCGTTTGTTCAAATGCTCTTTTATTCCTAATTAATAGTAGCATGGAACCGGCTTTCCTGCAACAGTTTGCATAAAATTCGACACAGATAATCATTTCCATTTCTATGATTTGTACAAAAAATATACACAAAAGTAGCAGTTCAGGGTAAAGATGACCCCAAAGATATATTGTGGATTAGAACTTCGGAACTACCGCCGAGTCATAGGTCTCATTGATGAAATCTCTTACAGCATCGCTTTTCAGGGCTTCAATCAGAGCCTTGATATCCCCTCTGTCCTCATTTCCCTTGAGAACAGCTATGATATTGCCATAGGTTTCAGCAGCGATGGAATCCTTGCCCTCGAAAGCGATGGCATCCTTTGATACATTCAGTCCGGCTTCAATCGCATAGTTGCCGTTGATGACCGCCATAGCGGCATCCTGCCGGGAGCGGACAAGCTGGGCAGCTTCGATTTCCACGATCTCCAGCTTCTTGGGATTCTCAACAATATCATTCTTGGTTGCCTTCAGGCCGATTCCTTCCTTCAGCTCGATCAATCCCTCAGCCTCCAGCAGCAGAAGAGCTCTTGCTTCATTGGTGGCATCGTTGGGAACTAAAATCTGCGCTCCCTCGGTTAATTCGTCAAAGGATGCAACCTTGCCGGGATATACACCGTAGGGCTCATAATGAATAATTGCGGCAGATACCAGATTCGTCTTATTCTCCTCATTAGACTGCTCCAGATAAGGCAGGTGCTGGAAGTAGTTGGCGTCCAGTTCTCCGCTTTCCAGAGCCAGATTCGGCTGAACATAATCGGCATATACAACGATCTTAAGCTCATAACCCGCTGCTTCCAGGGCAGGCCTGGCCTTCTCCAGTATCTCCGCATGGGGAGTGGCGCTGGCACCGACAACCAGTATCTTATCCTCCACATTCTTTTTCTGGCAGCCGGTTGCGGCTACCGTAAGCAGGGTAAGTACTACTAAGATAGATATTATTTTTTTCATAGATAAATCCTCCTTGTCTTTATTCATTTTATATTTTATCAAATTTTTGTATTCTTTATTTCGCTCTTAATCCTGCTTCCGCATTCTCATCATCCCTATAATCTCTTGTCGGCACGCTTCATCCATTTGAAGCCTGCTTCCTGGAGCACCTGCACGATTAAAACCAGGATAGCTACCGTGATGAACATGATCTCCGTCTCATAGCGGTAATAGCCGTAACGGATCGCAATGTCACCCAGTCCTCCGCCGCCGAAGATACCCGCCATGGCGGAATAGCTTAGAATAGTTGTTACTGCTATGGCACCTCCGACAATCAGCGAGGGCCTTGCTTCGGGAAGGAGCACCTTGCAAATAATCTGGAATGGGGTTGCCCCCATGGACTGCGCCGCCTCCACAACACCCTTATCCACTTCCTGCAGTGAGGATTCCACCAGTCTGGCAATATACGGGGCCGAGGCGATAATCAGGGGAACCACCATGGCAGTGGGACCGATGGTAGTGCCTACCACCAATCTGGTAAAGGGCATCACCGTAATCGCCAGAATGAGAAAGGGCACGGAACGCAGGAGATTTACCACAACTCCCAGCACCTTGTTCACCGGTACCAGAGGCGCGATTCCTTCCCTATCCGTTACCACCAGCAGAACTCCCATGGGTAAACCGATGAGGTAGGCGATCAGGGAAGAGAGCAGGGTCATATACAAGCTCTCCAGTACACCCATTCCCAGCATATTAATGACTTCCGGACTCCACATGCTACCTCACCTCCTCATAGGTTATCTGGTGTGCCTTCAAATAGTGAATGATCCTGTTATATCCGGATGCATCATCCGGCAGCTGGATTACCATCTGCCCGAAGGCTTTGCCGTCAATATCCTTTGTATCTGCAAATAATATGTTCACCGGTGTCTTACATTCCAGAACCATATTGGATATCACCGGTTCAAAAGAGGACTTGCCGTCAAAGATGATACGGCACTGCCTTTCTCCGGTATAATTGTCAATATGGGTCTCTCCTGAGAACACCAGCTGCCTGGCAATGGCGGACTGGGGCCGGACAAAGACCTCTTCCACCTCGCCCACCTCTGCAATCCGGCTCTGATCAATGATCGCCACCCGGTTACAGATCTCCTCGATTACAGTCATCTCATGGGTAATAACAATTACGGTAATCCTCAGCCTCCGGTTGATCTCCTTAAGCAGGCTCAGGATAGAACGGGTGGTGGTGGGATCCAGGGCGCTGGTGGCCTCATCGCAGAGCAGAATCTTGGGATTGGTGGCAAGAGCCCTGGCAATGGCTACCCTTTGCTTTTGACCGCCGGACAGCTGGGCCGGATAAGCTCCTGCTTTCTCCGATAGTCCCACCACCTCCAGCAGCTCCTTTGCTCTGGCCCTGGCATCTTTCTTGGATACCCCGGCCAGCTCCAAAGGAAAGCAGATATTTTCCAGAGCCGTTCTCTGCATCAGCAGATTGAATTGCTGGAAGATCATCCCCATGGACTGCCTCGCCTTCAGCAGCTCCCTCTTCGGCAGACTTCCCAGATCGGCCCCGTCAAAGATCACCCGGCCGCTGGTAGGACGCTCCAAAAAATTAATACAGCGCACCAGTGTGCTCTTTCCCGCTCCGCTGAGTCCGATGATTCCGAAGATCTCTCCTTCAAATATAGCAAGATTAATATCCTCCAGCGCCTTTACCTCGCTGTTCTTGCTCTGGAACACCTTGCCCAGCCCCACAAGCTGAACGATCGGTTTTTGATATGCCACAGCCCCCACCTCCAATTTAAACAACGAATGGTATGCTTTGCGAACCATTCTTAATGCTAACAAAAAAACAGGACCGCTATGATAAGCTTCCTGTTCTGTAATTCATCCTATCTCAAAGAGAAGATGCAATCTCTTTTTGCACATATGAAAACATCACATTTACCTATCACGCAAATATGTCATCGCCGGCATGCACATGCCGCACATATTGTTGCACATAGTACGCATTGATGTTCTCATAATCGTCCTCCTTGCTTCGGTTTCCATTCTGTTTTATAAAATATATCCTAGGAATGGGGTTAGTATACATGATAGAATTTGAGTTGTCAATGCATTTTTGATGATTTTTCAAAAAAATTATATATTTCCTATATGTTATGTATGATTTATTGTTATTCTTCTTAATTTTTGACGGACTCGTTGCCGATGAGCATCGGCGAGGCCGGATCATGCCTGGCGCAATTTCTGAGGATGGAGTCTTCGCTATGATTGGCATAGCAATAGATACAACCGTTTCTGCAAGTATTATATGCCCCGATATCCACGCTTTGAATACAGCCGCAGCCGCTGCGCTGGCTCTTGTCCCTCTTCACCTTCAGCGGATGCCCAAGAATCCCTTCTATCGTATTCTGATCAATGCAGGAGGCGGGGCAGATTCCTTCAGGGGATAAGTCCACCGCTTCGCAGCATGCCCGCAGTTCAATCTGATGTCTTCCAGCAATTCCGGCAAACTCTGCGGCTAATCTGCGCATCTGTTCCTCGCTTATTGTCTTGATTACACGCTCCCTCACCAGCCTGGCCAATTTACTGTATTGGTCAACAAAGCTGATCGTGCAAAGCTGCGTATATCCGGAGAGTCTCTCACAAAGATTGGCGAATTCCCTATAATGATATTCTAAGGGGATACGGTCATTTATTATGACAGGATCATATCTCCAGAGCACCCTGTGCCTTCCCAGACGCCGGGACAGCTGCTGAAAGGTTGAAACAATCTCCGGTTTATCTCTAAGATGGGGTTCTATCTCCTTGCCGTAGGGCGTTAAGGTGAATTGAAAATAATAAGAATATCCCATCTCCTCCAACCGCTCCAGCTTATCCATCAACGGAAGCGGATCCTTTGTCCAGAATACAATACAGTCTATATTCTCCGGTGACAAATCTACCTTGCAAATCTGGGCATGATTCATGGGATTCCGGTATAAGGCATAGCCTTCCTCCAGCCGGTTCATCAGCCACTGCGAATAATAGCACGGCAGATCCGTTCTTCTTGATGCCGAAAGTATCATATCTCTTACCTTCCTTTTAAAGATAATATAGTTATAATTGTTGCGGGGGCTCAGCGGAAATATGCAGCACGAAATGCAACACAAAACAAAAAACCCCTGAAAATTCAGAGGTTATAAAATCGAGGCGACAAGATTTGAACTTGCGACCTCTGCGTCCCTAACGCAGCGCTCTAGCCAAGCTGAGCCACGCCTCGATATTTATTTATGCCCTTGAGGACAACAATGATATTATATTATGATCCTATTCGTTTGTCAACATAAAGAATTACTTTTTGCAAAATTCTTTTTATCCTCTTTTTACCAGCCATTTTTTTATTTTGATTGAGAGAAACTCCCGTCTGAAACAGCCGGATGGAAGCTGATGGAAGCTTTCTATTTCAAGTATTGATAAAACCCTGCGGAATGATTATAATAAAGCCATTGGATTTTATCCAATATCCATAATCAGACAAGCAGGGAGAAAATTTTATGAAACACACGATTTTAGGTCAGGAGAAAAACATAGCTTATGTAGAGATATCCGAAAAAATAAACGATGTGCAATCAGCACTTGATTTCATCATGTCTGCAAATTACGAAACGAATTGCAGCAGGCTTGTTTTAGATAAAGGCTGTTTTGCAGATGAATTCTTTGTATTGAGCAGCGGTCTCGCCGGAGAGGTTCTTCAGAAGTTTGTAACCTATCATGTGAAAATGGCAATTGTCGGTGACTATTCCGGCTATACCAGCAAGCCGCTCAAGGATTTTATTTACGAAAGCAACCGGGGCAATCATTTCTTCTTTGTTTCGACACTGGAAGAGGCGGTTGCAAAGCTGGAAGCCGCAAAATAACGAGACGCTGCATTAGTGAACGAAAACCCCGGAGCCATTAGCCATATGGCTCCGGGGCTTTCCGCCTTCTAATTATCCTTCGCCTGCCGTTCATCGTTATTTGCTCAGTACAATAAACTCCCAGGGCTCCAGACTCATGCTGTTCTCTCCCGCTTTCAGCTCCTGCTTCTGTGAGGTCATCAGCTCCTGCCCTGCAAAATCCTGCTCCAGCGTGAATTTTACATCCGCACTCCGGTCAGACAGATTTAGTATCACCAGAATCTGATCCTCCTCCTTCTGCCGCCGGTACACCAGTACCCTCTCGGTGGAGGAATCCAAAAACCGAATCTCTCCTCCCGCATTGCCGTTCCACAGAGCCGGATGCTCCAGCTTCAGATGAATCAACCTGGTAAGCAGCTCTTCGTTCTCAAAGCCCTCCCATTGGATCTCATCCTTCTCAAAAAACTCCAGCCGGTGATCCAGGTTCACCTCCTGCCCGGAATAAACCAGGGGCATACCCGGGACAGTGAAGATCAGCGCCAGCATCGCCTGCTGGGCATCTCCGATCCTCTCCTCCACCGTTCCGTTCCAGGAATTCTCATCATGATTATCAATAAAATGAAGAGGATAGGTCCCTTTGGGGTAGTTCTTCACCTTATTCTTAAAATACAGGGTCAGACCTCCGGCCTTCTTGCTTCCTCTCGCCACACTGTTCAGATCATGGAAGAAGCTCCAGCCGTAGTTGGAATTAAAAGCATTTATTAAAAGCGCCGTTGCTTTATCATCCTCCGCCAGCATATAAACCGGTTTGATCTTCTCCAGCTTCGTCCGGGCCGTCTCCCAGAAATCCACAGGCACACCCCCGGCATAATCGCACCGGAAGCCATCCACATCGAACTCCTTCACCCAATAGGTCATCGCCTTCAGCATCGCCTGCCGCATGTCCTTATTGTCAAAATTCAGATCCGCAACATCCTCCCAGGTCTCCGGGTAGACAATCTTCCCGCTGGAATCCTTCGTATACCAGTCCGGATGCTCCCTCACCCAGGCATTATCCCAGCCCGTGTGGTTGGCCACCCAATCCATAAGCACCTTAAAGCCCATCTCATGGCAGCGCTCCACCAGATGCTTAAAATCCTCCTTTGTACCGAACTCAGGATTAACCTCCTGATAATCGGCAATGGAATAATAGGAGCCCAGGCTGCCCAGCCGCTTCTCCCTGGAAATAGGATGAATGGGCATAAACCATAGAATCTTCACACCCATTTCCTGCAGCCTCGGCAGGTGCTCTTCAAAAGCCTTAAAGGTTCCTTCCTTGGTATATTGCCGGATATTGACCTCATACATAGTGGCATTCTCGGACCATTCCGGCACCTTCACTCCGCCCTTGTCTGCGCCTGCGCCGCAGCCGGCCAGTATGGACAGGAGCAGTATCGTTGAAATACATTTCGTAATGAATTTACGCATATACCGCCCTCCTCTTATCCCTTCCCGGCTGTTCTTCCATAAAGCAAACTGATCTTATACAGTTTCTCTGCCAGCCCGCGATCCAGCATCTCCGGCGTATAACGCCACTGCCAGTTATTCCTTGTCGTTCCGGGAGTGTTCATCCGGGCAGCACTATTAAGCCCCATCACATCCTGTAAGGGAACGATTGCCATCCGGGATACGGATCCGTAGCAGGTACGGATAAAGTCCCAGGCAATCTCCTGTCCCTCCGTATTCATATACTGCTTCACCTTCTCCTGGCATCTCCGATCCGCCTGCAGATACCAGCCCAGGGTAGTATCATTATCATGGGTACCGGTATAACAGACACTTCCCGGCACATAATTATGGGGCAGGAACAGATTTTCCTCCGTATTATCAAAGGCAAACTGCAGAATCTTCATTCCGGGAAGGCGGAAATGATCTCTCAGCTCCACCACCTCCGGGGTAATCACACCAAGATCCTCCGCAATAATGGGAAGCTCCTCGCCCAATTCCTCCTGCAAGGCATAGAATAAATCCTTATATGGTCCCTTACGCCACTCTCCGTGAATCGCAGTCTCTGCTCCGTAGGGAATCGCATAATAGGCCTCAAAGCCTCTGAAATGATCAATTCTCAGCAAATCCACCATCTCCAGGGCGGCCCTTACCCGTTTCACCCACCAGCTGAACTTCTGCTCCTTATGGACCTCCCAGTTATACAGGGGATTCCCCCATAACTGGCCTGTTTCTGAAAAATAATCCGGCGGAACCCCTGCCACAACCAGGGGATACCCCTCCTCGTCCAGATAGAAGAGCTCCTTATTCCCCCATACATCCGCACTGTCAAAGGCGGTAAAGATGGGAATATCTCCAATAATAGAAATCCCCTTGCTGTTGGCGTACTCTTTCAGCCGGAACCACTGCTTGAAAAAGAGGAACTGTACAAAGGAATAATAACGTACCTTCCGCTCCAAACGGCGGCGCCAGCTCTGCCGGACCTCCTCCGAGGGAAAAGCAATCTCCCGGTCCCATTGGCACCACATAACCCCTCCCTGGGTATCCTTCACCGCCATAAACAGGGCATAATCCTCCAGCCATTCCTTCTGCCTCCGGCAAAATTCCTCAAATTCCTCCGCTATGGCCCCATCCTCTTTCTCTTCAAACCGCCGGTAGGCCGTCTGAAGCAGCTTCCGCTTATAAGGAATTACCTGTCCGAAATCAACCTTCTCCGGGTCCCATTTCTCAGGCTTTCTCTCCTGCTTTGTCAGAAGGCCCATCTCTCCCAGAAGCTCCGGGCTGATAATCAGCGGCTGCCCTGCAAAGGAAGAAAAGGATTGATACGGCGAATCCCCATACCCGGTAGGCCCAAGGGGCAGCACCTGCCATAGGGTCTGGCCTGCTTCCGCCAGAAAATCAATAAACTCATAGGCACTGGGCCCCAGATCTCCGATCCCATAAGGCCCCGGAAAAGATGTCGGATGCACCAGAATGCCACCCCTCCTGCCCGAATGGGCAAGGCTTTCAACCGATTTTCTTTCCACTAAAAAACCTCCCAACTCATGTCATTTATGCTTTAGAATATAATATCCATAGGGTTCAAGCTCCAGCGCATCCTTCAGGCAAAGCTCTTCCTCCTGCCACAGATCCAGGCAGGATTGATTCCTCATATCCTCCGGCAGCTCCAGGCTGTTTCTTTCATCAGAACGGTTCATCAGTACAGAATAAACCTCGTTCCCGGTAAATCTCTGATATAGAAGAATATCCGGATTCCCCGCCGGAATAAACCGCAGCTCTCCTTCGTCCCTAAGAATGCTGTGTTTCCTCCGAATGCCCAGAAGCTTCTTCATAAACTCCAACAGCTCCCTGTCCTGCTTCTCCGGCTCCCAGATCATCGGTCTGCGGCAATCCGGGTCCTGCCCCCCGGTCATCCCCACCTCATTGCCATAGTAGACGGAAGGAGCTCCGGTATGGGTCATCATGAATACATAGGCCAGCTTCAGCCTTTCCTTCCTCTCGCCTGCCTGATTTAAGAATCTGGCTGTATCATGGCTGTCCAGCAGATTATACATGGCCGCATTCACCTGCCTCGGATACTGGAAATTTACGTGATTTACCCTTCTGGCAAAATCCTCGGCCCCGCACAGCTCCTTGGCAAAGAAATCTGTCGCCGCATCCCGCAACGGGTAATTCATCACCGCATCAAACTGGTCTCCCGCCAGCCAGGGATTGGCATCATGCCATACCTCACCGATGATATAGGCCTGGGGATTCTTCTCCTTGACCACCTTGCGGAATTCACGCCAGAAGGCATGATCCACCTCGCTGGCCACATCCAGCCTCCAGGCATCAATGGGGGCAATATCACTCCAATAACGGATCACATCCAGCAGATATTCCCTTGTCTGGGGATTCTCCGTATTCAGCTTGGGCATACTGGGTGTAAAGGCAAAGCTCTCAAAATTAAGCACCTTCGAGGAGTACAGATCGATGGAGCTGTCATAGACCGGATATCCATGAATATGAAACCAGTCTTTATAGCTGGAATCCTGTCCATATTCTACCACATCCTGGAACGGTTGAAAATAAAAACCGCTGTGGTTGAACACAATATCCAGCATAATCCGGATTCCCCGTGCATGAGCCTCCTCCACCAATTTTACCAGAGTCTCCTGACTGCCAAAATGAGGGTCAACCGCCAGATAATCAATGGTATCGTATTTGTGGTTGGAGCGGGACTGGAAGATTGGGGTAAAATAAATACCGTTCACCCCTAATTCCTGCAAATAATCCAGGTGATCCATCACTCCCTGAAGGTCTCCGCCGTAATAATCCCAGGGAGTGGGCCGGTCCTCCTCCCATGCCTTCTTATCCTCCGGATCATTGCTCCTGTCCCCGTTGGCAAAGCGTTCCGGAAAGATCTGATACCAGACCGTATCCTTCACCCAGTCCGGTGCCCGGAAGACATCCGCCTGATTAATATAGGGAAAGCAGAAAAAGTTCAGCGGCCGGAACAGCTCCGGGTCCGTATCCGAAGTAAGCCGGCAAAACCTCTGCTCCCCGTACAGATACTCCTGCCCGCCGCTTTTCAAACAGAAGGCATAACGCATTCTCTTCCATTCCGGCCGGACCTGTGCAAACCAAAAATCATGAATACCGTCGTCGCCAACCTTCTCCATTCTCACACGTTTCCCGTGCCAGTCCCAAACCGTCTCTTTCCCTTCTCCTTTGCGTTCCCGATAATCATAGGGATCGCCCCAGAGCAGCTCCGCCGCTTGTACATCATCCTTCTTGGTCTGCAGCTTGATATGAACGATTTCCCTGTTATACGCATATGCGTAACTGCTGCTGCCTTTATGAAATACTGCTGACTGTTCCATTCTCTCCTCCTATTACTGCTTTACAGCACCAACTAATAAAATCTCACATAGTACTCCGAATAAATTCCGGTTCAGTCCCAAGGTATGAAGCTCTGTAATGATTTTGGCAGCGTCTGCATGGCTCTGCTTCAAATTCGCTCTCACCAGCCCATAGATTCTCTCCTTCAGCTGGAATTCAATCTGAGCCTGATCCAGGAAGGACAGCAGCTCCTCCTCGATCCGGTTATCCGCCAGCTGCGGTCTGTTACCGAACTGAACCAGCAGCTCCCGGTCTGTCCGTACCTTGTCCAGAATAAGTTCAATGGAATTCCTGCCGGTATCATATTCTTGTTCAAACTTTATCGCTTTCCCTCCCGAGGTAACCATAATCTCCCGGCAATCCCGGAAACCGGAAAAGCTTAACCGGTAATATCGGTGATCCGGTATCAGTTCCGTTCTGCCCTGGGCTGCTTCAATACGGAAGCAGTATCCCTTCCTCCAATTAAGCGCCATATTGGTCTTTACCCAGGCTCCGTCTTCATATTCCAGACTCTCTCCGTCATCCTCGTACAGGCAGAACCTTCCGTCCTCCCCTCCAAAGATCCGGATATCCAGCCGTTCGGGATTGCTTATGTCATTACCCGTCTCCTCCCCGGCCCTCATGGGAACAATGCCTCCGGCCCTGGCCAAAACCGGAAGGCCGGCCAGGCTTCGGTACATCTCAAGACACCTTCCTCCCTCATAGATCCTGCCGCAAAAGAAATCGATATAGATTCCCCCCGGGAGCCACACCTTCACCGGTGCCAGGTTAAGAGACCGGTCCATGGCTTCCGTCACCGGCACCACAATCAGCTCCGTGCCGAAATAATATTGATTCCCCGCCTCGTACGCCTGGGCACTCTCCGGGTATTGATAATACATGGGCTGGATCAGGGGCTCTCCTTCTACGCTGCACCGGTAGTTCATGGTGTAGAGATAGGGAAGCAGCCGATGCCTCAACCTTAGAAAATTCCTCATAATCTCATGGACGACCCGGTTATAGCGCCAGGGCTCCTTCCCGTTGAAAAGACTTCCCGAGCTATGCAGGCGCATAATGGGGGAGAACACACCAAACTGCAACCATCTGGCCGCCAGCTCATCGTCCCTGATTCCATTCATATGCCCGCCGATATCATGGCTCCACCAGCCAAAACCGATATTGGAGGCCGTGGCCGTAAAATAGGGCTGGAACCTTAAGGTCTCCCAGGATATTACGGAATCTCCCGAAAATCCGATGGGGTAACGATGGCTGCCCGGCCCCGCATACCTGGACAGGATCAGAGCACGCTTTCCGCTCTCTGACTGATCCAGGAAATGAAAATGATTCAACATCCAAAGAGGGTCCATTCCCTCCATCCTGGAGCTGCTCCCCTGCTGCCAGTCAATCCACCAGAAGTCCACTCCCGCCCGCTCATTGGGGTGATGCAGATATTTAAAATAAGCCTTGAGGAACTCCTGATCCGTCAAATCAAAGGGAATGGGCAGCGCTGTCCGCGATTCCTTATTTACCCCCAGCTCCCCGGCCATCTCCTCGTACATTTCTTCATGGGGCCGAACCCCATCCGCAGGATGAACGTTCAGGGTAATCCGCATCCCCTTCTCATGAAGCCAGCTCATAAAGCCCGGGGGATCAGGAAATAGCTCCCTATTCCAGGTATACCCGGTCCAGCCGCTGCCATATTGTGGATCAAGGCTGGTCAGATGCCAGTCCATATCCATTACGGCAACCGTAAACGGAATCTGCTCTGCTTCAAAGCGTTCTACCAGAGCCTTGTAGCTCTCTTCGGTATAACGGTAGAATCTGCTCCACCAGTTCCCCAGGGCATACCTGGGAAGCATCGGGGTGGCCCCGGTCAGACGGTAATAATCCTTCAAACAGCTCCGGTAATCCCGCCCGTAACCAAAGAAGTACAAATCGATAATGCCTTCCTCCCTCGGCTCCGGCCATCCGTCCTCCCGGATTAGAAGGGATTTGCTGTCATCCAGAATGGAGAAGCCATTTCTGGATAAAAGCCCCGGCTCCAGTTCAATGGGTCCATCCGCTCCATCCAGCGTCCTTGCCGTCCCTCCCAGATTCTGCGCCGGTTCCGAGTAATTCCAAACACTGTGATATACCGTGAAGTTTCCTCTCAGCTTTACGGTCAGCCCGTTACGGGAGAACTTCTTCTTATCATACAGGATATGGACTGCCTCGGTCAGGAGCTGGAGACCCTCCTCCCCGTCAATCACCTGGAAGTTCCGGGGTTCAAAGTCCCTGTGAAGCACGGTCTGTGTCGCACGGTCCTCAAATATACCTGCCTCATTATACTCCATGCGAATCAGGCATGGCGTCAATATTGTAAATCGGTAGCAATCACCCTGCACAATATTTTCCGGTGCACATTGGGGGGTGATTTTTAATTGATCTGTCTTACTCAAGATTCGTCCTTTCCGATGTCGTTATCTCTTCTGCGCTGTGAGTAGGTTCCATCCGTATTTAAAGTTTGATTCTCAGCAGTATCGGTTCCTGCCGGAGTCGGAGTCTCCGGCCTTTAAGCTCTACCGGCTGCCCGTCAATGATATTTTTATAAATGCCGTCGGGAATTTCATTGATTACGGTATAATTCTCATTCTCCACCGTAAGATCAATCTCCCCCGCCTTTAGTCCTACATTAAAGATTCCCAGGAGCATCTCCCGGTCTCGGATATAGCTTCCATAGATCACCTGGTCTGCCGGCATGGGGTGGATTTTATAGACGCCCTGGGCAAAGATCTCATCCTTCTTCAATTCTCCCAGACGTATAAGGAAAGAGACAAAGTCCTCCTCCAACCCCTCCCAATCTACCGGATCCACGCCGAACAACGAGGGCAGCTTCCGGTTCTTTGCTTCCTGCCCTGCATAAATCAGCACCGCGCCCTTCTCAAAATACATAAATGCGGTCCACATCCGCAGCATCCCCTCATTGGGGATCAAAGCCGCCGCCCTGGGGTTGTCATGATTCTCCAGGTATCTCAGCTTAACATAATTCTCAGGATAAATTACCTCCTGCTGCCGTTTTCTTTCCAACACCTTTTCCAACGGAAGCTTTCCCTGAAAATATTGCAGCAGCTCTCCATGGGTATCATAGTCATAGCAGATATCAAAAACCCCGTATACCTCGCTGTCCGAAGCCATGGAAAAGCCCCGGCTTCTCACATGCTCAATGAAGCCCGGATGAACCGTCTCCGCCAGAAGGATCACCTCCGGATTAAGCTTCTCCAGTGCCTGCCTTGCTTCCTTCCAGAATTCCATGGGCACGATGGGAGCAACGTCACAGCGGAAGCCGTCCACTCCCAGCTCCGTCCACATCTGCAGCGCTTTTATCTGAGGCTCCCACAGCTCCCGGTTGTCATAGTCCAGATCAATGATATCCGACCAGTCTGCAATCCGGTTGGCAAACCTGCCGTCCCTGCGGTAATAATACTCCGGGTGCTCCTTCACATATACGGCATCATGGGAGGTATGATTATATACCACATCGATCATCACCTGCATATCCAGACCGTGAATCGCATCGATCAGCTCCTTGAACTCTTCCAGCGTTCCGTACTCCGGATTCACCCCAGTATAATCCTGGATGGAATAGGGGCAGCCCATCCCTTTTTTATTCAGGTCTCCGATAGGATGGATCGGGAGGAACCAGATAATGTCCGTTCCCAGCTCCTTAATCCGGGGAAGATCCTCCAGCACATCGGTAAACTTCCCGTTTTTGCCGTGATTTCGGACATAAACCGAATAGATTATCTTATTTCTCAATGATTTCTTCGTGTTTTTTGCCATATTGGAACCTTACCTTTCTCGCTGCCTCAGCCGGCTATTCCTTATTCGCGCCGGCGCTGAGTCCTTCAATCAAGTACCGCTGCAGGAACAGATAAAGGATGGCAATGGGAACCGCCACCAACACTGCGCCCGCCGCAAACATGGTGAAATTCGTATTGGTCTCAGTGTTAATCATCTCATACAGCCCTACCGCCAGGGTCTTTTTCTTACTGGAAGAAATCAGGAAGCTGGGCAGGATATAGTCAAACCAGGGCGCCATAAACTGCGTGATAGCCACAAAGGTCAGAATCGGAAACATAATGGGCAGTACAATCTTCGTGTAAATCTGCAGCTTGGTAGCTCCGTCAATCTGGGCCGCCTCATCCAGGGAGATGGATACATTTTTCAAATATCCCTTAATCAGCCAGGTGTTGTAAGGAATCTGGCCTGCCGAATAGATCAGCACCAGCGCCAGAGGCTGGTTCAGCAGACCAAAATTCAGAAAGAATACATAAATCGCGATCATTCCCATAAAAGTAGGGAACATCTGCAGAATCAATATCGCCAGCAGGCCAATCCTCTTCCCTGCAAATTTCAGACGGGCGAACACATATCCCATGGTCCCCACCAGGAGTACGGATACGATCATATTGACCACCGCCACCGACAGAGTGTTCAGATACCAGAGCTTGTAATCTGTCTTCGTCAGCAGACGGATGAAATTATTCAGAGTCGGATGCTTGGGAATAGCGGTTGCCGATGCCAGGGAGGAGCCGGGGTTGAAGGACGAGCCTACAATCCAGATCACCGGGTACAGTATGGATATTGCCAGGATAATCAACAGGGCATAGATCCCGATATAGGCCAGGATATCTTTGATGCGGTCTGCCACAGACAGGGTATTTTTCTTACGCGGTCTCTCCATCATTCATTAATCCTCCTTAAATGCATCGCTTCGTAAAAAGTTCCAGGTAGATATGCTTCCGATCAAAAGGAAGATCAGAATGGACATAACGGAAGCCATGTTATACATCTTGAAATCTCTGGTCATGTTGTAAATCCAGGTAATTAAAATATCCGTATGATTCGCGTATTCGTAGGCTATATTTCTCGGCCCTCCTCCGCTGAGGAAGAATACGACGCCGAAATTATTAAAATTACCGGCAAAGGACATGATCAGCAGCGGCATGGTCTGGGACAGCAGAATCGGGAAGGTGATTTTCCAGAAGCTCTGGCTGCTGTTTGCCCCGTCCACCTTTGCAGCCTCATACAGGGTCTTATCAAAACTTGTTAAAATTCCGGTCATAAGCATCATAAAATAAGGAACACCAAGCCAGAAGTTAATGATTACCAAGGTTATTTTCGCAATAGTGGCGTCGTTCAGCCAGGGAATGTTCATCTGCAGCATCCGGTTCAAAGGACCGTAGGTCTGGTTCAGGAAATTCCGGAACACCAGCAGGGACACCATGCTGGGGATTGCCCAGGGCAGAATTAAAATCGTACGCCAGATCTTCTTAAATACTACTCTCTTGTTGTTAATCACCACCGCTACCAGCAGACCGCCGAAGAAGGTGGTGAAGGTGGAAAGAATGGCCCAGATAACGGTCCAGCTCGCAACTCCCAGAAAGGTGCTTCTCCATCCGGGAAGCTGCAGTATCTTCGCAAAGTTGGAAAATCCAACCCAGTCAATTAAATCCGCAGGGGGATTGTGGTAAGCGTCATAGTTGGTAAATGCTGTTAAAAACGAAAATATAATCGGAAGAATGGAGACAAACATCATTAAAATCAAAGCAGGCGCACTGACCACATAAGCAAAACCGGTCTCAAACACCTCCTTGTAGAACTCCTTCGAGGTCTGCCGCTCTCCCGTCTCCCGGTATCTGATACAGGTATTGTTGGCGTCCCGGATGTTCATCAGCCAGATTACCGCAAGAATAAAGAGCAGGAAGAAGACGATAATGCCCTCGATCATCATGATGGGAGAATTATCCCGGAACCTTCCGCCGGTGGTCTCTCCCAATGTGATAAAACCATGGATACCTCTTCGGAAGAAGCCATAGCCCCAGTAATCCGGCTGTCCCGGAATTCCCGGGGATACCAGGGAGCTGGTGAGCACCTCCACCGCTACATATACAAACTGAAAGGCAAAGAAGAACAAGGCCTTCCCCTTCTGTTTATTCTTCATCTGGCCCAAGCCAAACAGGAAGAAAGAGAGCCAGCCGGAGGAGGTCATTCTCTGACCAATAAGCTTTTGCCACCATTTGGATGTCTTTTTTTTATTCATAACTCAAACTTCGCACTTGAATAAGTGCCTATGCACCTTGAAAATTCAATAATAACTGGCATAAAAATAGCATGAAACCGTCTGGTTTTGGTATAA